>CAMTZM010000035.1 GCA_947086655.1 uncultured Eubacteriaceae bacterium | reverse complement strand
TTTCAGCGACTTGATTAGTTTATCATATCTTCCAGCCGTTGTCAAGAACTTTTTTTATTTTTTTATAAATACAATTTATTGCCATCATTCGCAACGACTAAACTATAATACCACAACATTTTACAGTTGTCAACTATCTTTTTATATTTTATGTTAAAAAATATAAAATATACAGTTTAAAAGTGATTTTTTGATGTATTTATTTAACATCATATTTAAATATAAAACTTGGTACTTTATCTGTAAATCTTTTTAGATAGTTTTCTGCTTCTTTATTATTATTTACATAATTGCAGCTAAGTTCTCCATTACTATCAGCACCGCCTACAAGTTTTTTGCCTGAATTAAATTCAATATAAAGCACTTTATCTGTTCCGCATGAGTAAATAACAGGCAAATCCTCTTTATTAATTATGTTGTTTTCTAAAAGCATATTTACAATATCTTTATAATCAGATTTAATAACAGATTTATAATCATAAATAGAGTAATCCGGCAAAAGACCTAAATTAAAATCAGGGCAAATTTGATTTATATCTGCAGAAGGTATTTTAGAGAGTTCAAGTCCTTCCTTTAAAACTTTCCATCCATTATCATAAACAAATGCGTATTGCTTAATATCTTCCGGATATCCTTCTATTGATAAAACAGCAACTGCATACAAATCGTCGCAAGCCATATATCTTGTTACAATTTTAGAATCAATTATTCCCCAATGAGATGAAAAAACAGCATTATAATTCCTTGCGGCATCTATAATTTGCTTATACTCATCTGAATCAATTTTAGGGTTTCTCATCTCCCCATGAACTAAATTATATTTAAGAAGAATATCAGCAAATTTTGTTTTATCAACTGTAAAGCCTGAGCCTTCTTTTGGAACAACCTCATATTTGTAATCATATTCACTAACAGTAAAAATCTCAAGTTCATCCTTATTATTGTTTTTAAATTCTGAAAAATCACTGTCCTTTATATAAACAAAAAAGGCATCTGTTAAATCTGATGATAATTTATAAACGCCTTCATCTTTAAGCATTTCAGGTGTAACTTCAATTTTATTTCCATCGCCCTTATCAACATGCAGCAAACCATATATAGAATAGAAATTATAAGAATCTTTTTTATTTTCATAAAAATTATAAACTGAATTTTTTAAAGCGTTTAATTCTGCATAAATTTCAGAATTTGACTCATTATCCTCATTTTCTGAAATATTATTTTCCGTTTGAGACTGTGTATTATTTTCAATATTTTCATTTTTATTCTCACGTGAATTGTAAAAATAAAAAACAGCAAAAATAAGAGCCGCAAAAATAATGGAAACAAAAGCAATAACAATTTTATTTTTCATTATACTCTTTCTCCTTATTCTTAATAATTTCATATACTTTATCAAGTTCTTCTTTATGTGCAAGTAATATTTTAGAAACTATATTTTCCATATAATCCGAATCATCCTTATAATTAAAAACGAACTCCCATGTAGGGTTAAAGCAATCATCTACTTCCTCAACAGACTTTATATCATTATCATCAATATCAATATCATAACAATCATAAATAGCAGCATACTCCCAATCCAAAACATCTCTTTGAGTTGACAGTTTCATATGTATATCAATTTTTTCATTTGTTTCTTCTTCAGCAAAAAGATTAACGATAAACTCATCATATTGAGTAAGTGTTAAACTAATAAGTTCTTTTTCAAAAAAACCGGTATTTTTATTTTTAAGCATAATAACAATTACTGTATCCATAAAATACTCCTTATCTTTAGTATTTCCTTATAAAAACATATAATGTATTTTAAAAATCAAAGATTACGCTATATATTATAATACTTTAACATAACCATTACAAGTTTATTTAATCATCATTTCAGTTTTTTCTATATTTATAAATTACAAAAAATATTTTTATATATATTAAATTAGTATTATTGAAACAAATTAAATGATATGATAAACTAAGGAAATAATTAATTCAAATATTAAAAATAAGGATATGGAGTAAAAAATTATGGATATAAGAAATAAGTTAGGAAAAGAACTTTTGTTTTTTGACGGCGCTATGGGTTCTATGCTGCAAAAATCCGGATTAAAAACAGGAGAGCTGCCTGAAAGTTTAAACATAACCAATAAAGATTTGATAATAGACATTCACAAAAAATATCTTGAGGCAGGCAGTGACATAATATCTGCAAACACATTTGGAGCTTATTCAACAAAATATAATAATTTAGATGAAATAATAGAAAATGCAGTTAAAAATGCTAAAAGTGCAATTAGCGCCTATTCTGACAAACATAGATATATAGCACTTGATATGGGCTCTGTGGGCAAATTAATAAAACCCTTAGGAGAACTTGAATTTGACGAATGTTATGAAATATTTAAAGAAAGTGCATTATTAGGTGAAAAACACGGAGCTGACCTTATAATACTTGAAACTTTATCCGACACATATGAGGCAAAAGCAGCACTTTTAGCAATCAAAGAAAACACAAACCTGCCTGTAATAGCTACAATGACATTTGATGAAAAAGGTCTTACACTAACTGGAGCAGATATAATTACAGTATGTACTTTACTTGAAGGTTTAGGCGCTGACGCAATAGGAATAAACTGCGGGTTAGGTCCAATACAGATAAAAGAAACTTTTGATACATTAATGAAATATGCGTCTGTACCTGTATTAATACAACCAAACGCCGGTCTTCCTCATATAGAAAATGGCAAAACAGTTTATGATATAACTGCCGATGAATTTGCTTTAAATATGTCTTATTTTGCTAAAAATGGTGCATGGATTTTAGGCGGCTGCTGTGGAACGACACCTGAACACATAAAAAAGACAATAGAATTATGCAGCAAAATAAAACCTTTAAAAATAGAGAAAAAAAACTATACAATAATTACATCATATTCAAAACATGTGTTAATAGATAAAAAGCCTATAATTGTAGGAGAAAGAATTAACCCCACAGGAAAGAAAAAATTTAAGCAAGCCCTTAAAGACAGAAATTTAGATTATATATTAAACGAAGCAATAACACAAGTTGAAAATGGAGCCGATGTGTTAGATGTTAATGTAGGTCTTCCCGAAATAAATGAAATGGAAATTATGAATGAAACAGTCAAAAAAGTGCAGGCATGTGTTGATTTGCCTTTGCAAATTGACAGCAGTACCAAAGAAGTTATAGAAAGTGCTTTAAGAATATATAATGGAATACCGCTTATAAATTCCGTAAATGGCAAAGAAGAAATAATGAAAAGCATATTTCCTCTTGTTAAGAAATACGGAGGTGTTGTTGTAGGGCTTACGCTTGATGAAAACGGAATACCTCCTATTGCTGAAGAGCGTCTTGAAATAGCACGCAAAATAGTGCAAACAGCCGAAAAATATGGTATAGATAAAAAAAATATAATAATTGACACATTAACTTTAACAATAAGCGCTCAGCAAAAAGAAGCTATTGAAACAATAAAAGCCCTTACGCTTGTACGCAGTCAGTTAAATGTAAAAACAATTTTAGGAGTTTCAAATATATCTTTTGGACTTCCAAACAGAAATCTTATAAACACAACATTTTTAACAATGGCATTGTATGCCGGTTTAAACGCATGTATAATAAATCCTCTTTCTTCAGAAATGATTGATGTAATAAACGCATACAACGCTTTAAACTCTATTGATGACGGCTGTATAAATTATATAAATTTCTATGGTTCAAAAAAAGACAATAATGAAAGTATTTCATTAAATAGTCCTACTGACAACAGCATAGATGCGGAATTAAAACATACTATTGTAAAAGGTATAAAAGACAGTTCATATAAGCAAACCAAACAGCTTTTGCAAAATACACAGCCAATTAAAATTATAAATGATATAATAGTACCTGCACTTGACGAGGTAGGTGTTGGATATGAAAAAGGAATATATTTTCTTCCTCAGCTAATTATGAGTGCTGAAACAGCAAAAAACTCATTTAAAGCAATACAGGAGTATTTAAACGAGAGTGGTGAGAAACAGGAAAAAAAGGGTAAAATTGTAATAGCGACAGTTGAGGGGGATATACACGATATAGGAAAAAATATAGTAAAAGCACTTCTTGAGAATTATGGATTTGAAGTAATTGATTTAGGTAAAGATGTATCAAGTGAAACAATTGTAAAAACAATAGTTGAAAATGATATAAAACTTGTAGGTTTAAGCGCTTTAATGACTACAACAGTTACAAATATGGAAAAAACAATAAAACAAATTCGTCAATCAAAAAAAGACTGCAAAATAATGGTTGGGGGAGCTGTATTAAACGAAGACTATTCAAAAATGATAGGCGCTGATTTTTATGGTAAAGATGCACTTGCGTCAGTTGCATACGCTTTAAAGATATTTGACAAAGGAGACAACTTATAAATGATTAAATGGTTAGATATTATACTTTCATTTCGTGCGTTGATTCTGATATGGATTTTATTTATAATAATATTTTACTTTCGTTCAGATAAAGAATATAAACCTTCATATAAAGACAAATATTATTTTAAGCTTCCTGCAAATTATACACCATGTGAAATGAGTATATTAATAAATTACAGCAAACTATATTCAAAAGATATAATTGCCACATTAACCGACTTAATAATAAGAAAAGCGCTTTTTATAACAAAAATCATATCTAATGATTCAATATTATCTTCAAAAAGCAGCGACTATAAAATAACAAGAAATGAAAATTTTAATAATTCTCAGCTTTTAGAGCATGAAACACTTTTAATAAAATGGCTTATAAATATAATAGGAGACGGAAAAAGTACAACATTAACACAGATAAAAAACTGTACAAGAAAAAATTACAGTGCCTCTGCTTTTAAAAATGATTTTAATCAATGGTGTATAACAGCCAATAAAACATCTAAAAGAAACAAATTTTTTAAAAAACAAAATACAGCTATATTCATTGGAACTGTAATATCATCAATTTATATGCTTTCAGCCATATTAATGATATTTATACTTAAACGATACACTGGTTTATTTTTAATACCTATAAGCATATTAACATTTATATATTCAATAAATGTCAGAAAAAGAACAACAGAAGGGCAATACCAATATGAACTATGGATGGCGTTTAAAAGATATATACACAATTTAAACAAAGATACAGAACTAAAATGCTCAATAAGTGAATGCAAAAAATATATACCTTATGCCATTTCATTGTCAACAGCAGATAATATATTTGATTATATAGATGTAAATTACAGTGCAGAGGATTTTGCTATATCCCCAAAAGAGTTAAAAAACTTTATTTCTTATTCATCAAAAACTTTTCAAGTATGCCTTAAAGCATCTGACTTTGCAAAATCAAAATAATAATTTTATAAAACTTAAGAATATCAGAAAACTGTTTATATTTTAGTTTTCTGATATTCTTTAATTTAAAATATATAAAAATCCCATATTTATTATTCATTCCATGAATGTCTATGTAATTGTCCTTTTTTAAGCAATCCATTAAAATTATTCTGCCGCAAAGCCTCATACAATACAATAGCTGCAGAATTTGACAAATTCAAAGAACGGCATCCATCCAACATAGGAATCCTTATGCACTTTTCTTTATTATTCATAAGTATTTTTTCAGGTATTCCGGCACTTTCTTTTCCAAACATAATAAAACAATCATTGTCATACTTTACATCAGTATAAGTATTTAAGGCTTTTGTAGTAGCCATAAATATATTTTTATCTCCATTAACAGATATAAACTCCTCATAGTTTTCATAGTAGCTTACATCAACATTCTTCCAGTAATCAAGTCCTGCCCTTTTAATATACTTATCAGTAACAGAAAACCCTAAAGGTTTAATTAAATGAAGTTTTGTATTTGTAGCAACACAAGTTCTTCCTATATTTCCTGTATTTAAAGGTATTTCAGGTTCAAGTAAAACAATATTCATAAAACAGCACTCCAAAATTTTTTTGATTATTTTTTTAGTATAATACTTACTAATCCACAATTAGTAAAATTATTTTAGCACATATTACATATATCAATCAATAATAAAAATTAAATTTTGTGTACGGAATAATTTGTTTCTTGACAATTTAATTAAAAAATATTATCATTTAATAATAATTATTAAAAAGGATGTGAATAATATGGATAATGCCACCGCTAATTTAAAAGCGAGCCATTTAAAAGTCACACCTCAGCGTCTTGCTATTTACACAATGCTTTTAAATACAAAAATACACCCAACAGCCGAAATAATTTATAATGAAATTAAAGACAAATATCCTTCTATGAGTTTAGCTACTGTTTACAAAACATTAGCATCTTTAAAACAGGCAAACCTTATAATTGAGTTAAACACAGATAACAACAGTTTACGATATGATGCAAATACAAATTTACATGCACATCTTATATGTAATAAATGTTCAAATGTGTATGATTATGATATTAACGGAGAATTTGATACTATAAAAGAAAAAATATATAATAAAACAGGATTTGAAACAGAAAACCAACAAATATATTTCTATGGAACATGCGTAAATTGCAAAAAAAATTATTAATATCTATAATCAAAAAATAAAAAAGGTACCGCAAAAATTATATTAAAGCGATACCTTTTTTATTTTGATTTAAGAAAACATTATCTGTTGTTGTTATTATTTTCGTTTCTCTTATTTGTATCAAACTTGTTAGACTTTTTATTTGTGTCTAAATCAATTTCATTTGCAAACTCAAGTCTTTCATTTGAGTTATTATTGTTATTGCTTCTCTTTTCAGTATTTCTCTGAGCCTGTCTTTCATTTCTCTTGTCCATAAAAAATATCCTCCTCATAAATAAATATAATACAAAAGCATTTTAATTAAATCAAAACCTCTTTTGCAATAATTATTATGTTCTAAATAATATTTTTTATTCAACTTCTTCAAGGGTAATTTTACCAAGTTTTGCGGCTCTAAATTCATCAATAAATATATCTGATGTTCTTTTTAAATCAATTTCTCCTCCTTTAATTTTAAATCCACGTGTTTCTCCTATTTTCCTTAAAATATCATCAGAGGAATTTTTTTCATCAAACTCTACTTTATACCTATTTTTTATAGAATTTGGATATTTTTCCCTTAATATACAAATTAAGTTTAAAGCAAGAGTATAACTATCAATAATATCATCATTAACTGCTCCTGTAAAAGCAAGTTTCATGCCAACAGCCTTATCTTCAAATTTAGGCCACAAAATACCCGGTGTATCAAGCAATTCAAAATCTTTTTTAACTTTAACCCACTGTTTTCCTCTTGTGACACCGGGTTTATCTCCTGTTTTAGTCATTGCTTTTCCAACAAATTTATTTATAAGTGTAGATTTTCCAACATTAGGTATTCCAACAATCATAGCCCTTACAGGCACAAAAATTCGTCCTCTTTTTTTTAATCTTTCAATTTTTTCTTTCATAAGCAGCTTAGCCTTTGGTTCAATTTTATCTAAACCTTTTCCATTAACCGAATTAACCAAAATAACTTCAAAACCTTTTTCTTCAAAGTAATTTTTCCACATTTCTGTTTTTTTATCATCTGCTAAATCAACTTTATTTAAAATAATTATTCTATACTTATTATTTGCTAAATTATCTATATCAGGATTTTTGCTGCTATAAGGAATACGGGCGTCAAGCAGTTCAATAACTACATCTACAAGTGAAATATTTTCATTCATCATCCTTTTGGTTTTTGTCATATGTCCGGGATACCATTGTATATCCATAAAAAAACTCCTAACTATAACAAAATATTAATAATTTAAAAGCACAAGTAAAACTTGTGCTTTTAAATTTTTTATTATATTTTTAATTTCTTTATTTTGTTCTTCTGTTAATGTCCTCTTTAACCTTTGCTGCCTTACCAACTCTGTCACGAAGGTAATTAAGCTTAGCACGTCTTACAATACCATATCTTACAACTTCAATACGGTCAATTCGTGGAGAATGAACAGGCCATGTTCTTTCAACTCCTACACCATAAGAAATTCTTCTTACTGTAAATGTTTCACGAGCGCCTCCGTTTTGTCTTTTTAAAACAGTACCCTCAAACATTTGTATTCTTTCTCTTGTACCCTCAATAACTTTAGCGTATACTTTAACAGTATCTCCTACATTAAATTCAGGAATATTGCTTTTAAGCTGTTCGTTTTCAATTTCTCTTATAACATTTGCATTCATTATAAATTTTCTCCTTTCATCATAAATATTCTTGCAAAATATACAGCGGAATATTCGTAATCACAATACAAGATTGTACCATAAAAAAACATTAAATGCAACAATTTTTTTATATATAATCAAAATTTAACTTATATATATTCAACATTTAACACCATATTCATATATACAATTTCCTTTAACAAATGTTTTAACTACACGTCCCTTAACACATTTTCCGTCAAAAGGAGAATACTTAGCTTTTGACTTAAAACTCGATGCGTCAATATTATATTTTTCATTTAAATCAGCAACAATAAAATCTGCGTCAAAACCCTCCTCAATATATCCCTTATTTTTAAGCCCCAGTATTTTAGCCGGATTTGAAGACATAAGTTTAACCATATCTTTTATATTAATTGTACCTGAATCAACCATTTCGCTAAAGCATACTGGAAATGCTGATTCAAGACCAGATATGCCAAAACTGGCGTTGTCAAATTCAGTTTTTTTCTTGTCAATAGAAACAGGAGTATGTCCTGAAGTAATTACATCAATAGTTCCGTCTTTTATTCCTTCTTTAACAGCTTTAATATCGTCATCTGTTCTTAAAGGAGGAAGAACTTTTGCAAACGTATTATATCCCTCAACTGCCATCTCTGAAAGTGTAAAATAATGCGGACATGTTCCGGCTGTAACATTAACACCGTTTTCCTTGCCATATCTCACCAACTCAACTGCTCCTCTTGTTGTAACATGGGATATATGAAGTCTTGCTCCAGTATTTTTAGCAAGAATAATATTTCTTGATACTGCTACATCTTCTGCCTCACGCAAAATTCCTTCAAGTCCCATTTTCGTAGACATATACCCGCTGTTTATAACTCCTCGACCTGTAAGCTGTCTGTCAAGACAGAAAGTAATTACAGGTACATCGAACATTTTTGAATAAAGAAGTATATTTCTTAAAAGTCTGTTATCATCAACAGGAACTCCTCCGTCTGATATAGCCACAATACCGGCATCAATCATTTCTCCTATTTCCGTAACTTCTTTACCGAGGCATTCCTTTGTCATACTTCCATATGGAAGCATATTTATATTTGACTTTTCTCTTGTTTTTGAATATACATATTCAACAACCGTTTTATTATCAATTACCGGCTGTGAATTTGGAAGCGAAGTAATTGTAGTAAATCCTCCAACAGCGGCGCTTTGTGAAATCATAACAATATTATGTTTATTTTCATATCCTGCCTCACACATTTTACAATACATATCAATAAAACCCGGCATAACAAAAAAACCGTCGGCGTCAACTATTTCTGTTTCCTCATTAGGCTCAATATTTTCGCCTATTTTTACAATTGTACCGTTACTTATGTATATATCAAGCTTTTTGTTTATATCATACTTATCTGAAACTATAAAAGCTTTTTTTATAATCTTTCTCACTTTAAAACACCTGCCCTCATTGACAATAAATATAAAAGTGCCATTCTAACAGCTACACCGTTAGTTATCTGGTCGTCAAGAAGAAATCTTTTTCCCTCAAGAATTCTTGATGAAATTTCAATACCTCTATTTACCGCTCCCGGATGCATTACAATTACATCATCTTTAGCATACTCAAGAAAATTTTCTTCAAGTCTAAAAAAACTTTTATATTCATTAAGGGTTATAAGCTGACTATCACTATTTTTATCCGAAGTATATCTAAGTGTCATTATTACATCAGCATTTTCTATACCCTTTTTTATATCATAAAAAACCTTTACATTAAATTTTTCTATTTTTGGAGGAATCATAGTAGGAGGACCTACAACGCATACTTCTGCTCCGAGCTTAATCAAACCCCATATATTGCTTCTTGTAACCCTGCTATGTGCCACATCTCCTATTATAGCTACTTTTAATCCTTTAAAAGTGCCTTTTTCATTTTTAATAGTCATTAAATCCAATAACGACTGGCTGGGGTCTTCATTAATTCCGTCTCCGGCGTTTATAACAGAAGCCTGCACATTTTCTGCAAGAAATTTTGCGCTGCCTGACATAGGATGTCTGCATATAATAAAATCTCCTCCCATTTGGTCAATAGTTCTTCCCATATCATTTATAGTTTCATATTGGTCAGTTACCTTTGGTATTGTAATATCCACAATATCGGCACTTAAATACTGAGCCGCCAGCTCATAAGAAAGTTTAGCACGCGTGCTTTTTTCATAAAACAAAATAATTACGGATTTACCTTGAAGATATGGAGCTTTTTTATTTTTCTGACTCAATACAAATTTCATTGTCTCCGCAGTTTCAAGTATATACAAAATTTCTTCCTCACTCATATCCATAAGGCTGATAAAATCTTTTCTTGAAAAGTCCATAATTCAAATCACCCCTTAACAAATAATTATCACAAATCTTAAAGTTTGTTAAGTACATCGGTAAAATAATCCGGAAGTTCACTTTCAAATTCTATATAACGGTTCAAAGACGGGTGAACAAAACCAAGCGTTTTAGCGTGAAGAGTTTGTCCACGCAATTCAAAAGGTTGTTTTGAAGGGCCATAAACTAAATCTCCTAAAAGAGGATGCCCTATATAAGACATATGCACTCTAATTTGATGGGTTCTGCCTGTTTCAAGTTTAAGTTCTACATAACAAAACTTTCCATATCTTTCAAGCACTTTAAAATGAGTAACAGCATTTTTTGAATTTTTATTCGTAACAGCCATTTTCTTTCTGTCTTTCAAACTTCTTCCTATTGGAAAATCAATAACACCTTTTTCTTCTTTAATATTATTAAAAACAACAGCGTGATAAACCCTATTTATAGAATGCTTAGCAAACTGAATTGATAAACTTTTATGTGCACAGTCATTTTTAGCCGCAACAATAATTCCTGACGTATCTTTATCAATTCTATGCACAATACCCGGACGCATTTCTCCGTTTATACCCGATAAACCATCAGGACAATGGTACATAAGCGCATTTACAACTGTATTGGAATAATGTCCTAAAGCCGGATGAACAACCATTCCCTGTGGTTTGTTTATAACTATAATATCACTATCCTCGTAAACTATTTCAATATCAATATTTTCCGGTTTTATATCAACAGTTTCTGGCTTAGGAATAGTTACTTCTATATAATCATTTTTACGAAGCTTATAATTTTTTGATATTGTTTTTGAATTAACCTTTATAAGTTCTTTTTCTATAAGCTTTTGAAATCTGCTTCTTGAAATTTCATCAATTTCAGAACTTAAAAACGAATCAATTCTAATTCCCTCATCTTCATTATCTGCTATAAACGTAAAATAATCCATTTTTTTTATATCCTTTCCTACAAAGTTTTTTTGTCAGAATCCGACAAAAAAGCAGTATAAAAAGCAAAAAGCGCCGTACCTGTAACAACAAAAATATCAGCCACATTAAAAACCGGAAAATTGCGGCCGAAAAAAACAAAATGAATCATATCAACAACATATCCTACTTTAAGCCTGTCAATAAGGTTTCCGACAGCACCTGAAAAAATAAGAATTAAAGAAGTACTAAGCATAAAACTTCTTTTTCTTTTGCTAATTTTAATAAAATAAATTATAATCAAACAAACTATAAAAACTGTAAATACAATAAAAAAAATTCTTCCGCCTTTAAATGTTCCCCATGCTGCCCCGTCATTTTCAAGATAAGTCAGATAAAAAAAATTATCTATAACTGTAATAGAACTGCCATGTTTAAGTTCGGAGACAGCCCAAAACTTAGAAAGCTGGTCGCATAAAATCAATACAACGCTTATTACAAATGATAAAAAGTAAAACATATCTATAATCTCCCCGTTTTTAAGTATTTCATTAAAGCGCATATAAAAACTTATGAAAAATTTAATTTTATACAGTTTTTAAAAACAAAATATATTTTAATAATATTTAATTTAAAACAAACTCAACAGCGTTCTTTATTTCTTCTTCAGAAACATTTTTTTCAGTATAAGCATTGCCTACGCTATTAAGAAGAACAATGTTTATTTTATTATTTTTATTTTTTTTATCAAAAAGCATTTGTTTATAAATATCTTCTGCATTAAAGCCTATTACATTTACAGGCAATTCAAAATATTCAAGCAGATTTTTAGCTAAATTAAGTTCGTTTTCTTTTATAAAACCTTTTTTATATGATAAATACAATGCTGCAATCATTCCTATTGATACACATTGCCCATGTACAAGTTTAAATCCTGAAAGAGACTCTATGGCATGTCCAAACGTATGCCCAAAATTAAGTATCTCCCTTAATCCCGATTCTTTCTCATCTTTTGATACAACATCTGATTTAACTTTACATGAGCCATATATAACATCTATAATCGATTCTGTATTAAGTGAAAAAATTTTTTCTTTATTTGAAAACATAAAACGAAGATAATCACAATCATATATATAACCATGTTTAACAGCCTCTGAAAGACCTGCTGAAAGTTCAGTCTTTGGAAGAGTATCAAGAGTTTTAGCATTTATATATACAAATTGCGGCTGATAAAAAGCGCCTATCATATTTTTATTACCCTCAAAATCAACTCCGACTTTACCTCCTACACTGCTGTCAACCTGAGCCAAAAGCGTTGTTGGAATCTGCACAAATTTAATTCCACGCATAAAAGTAGCGGCGGCAAATCCAGCCATATCTCCCGTAACTCCGCCGCCTAAAGCAATTACAATTGATTTTCTGTCAAGTTTTGAATCAATAAAAAAACGATACATAGAATTTATTGTATCTAAATTTTTGCTTTTTTCTCCTGCCACAAACGTATAAACGGAAATATATGAAAAACAATCCTCTATTAAGCCTTTAACTTTGTCCGCATAAAGAGGAGCAGTATTGCTGTCTGCTATCAAAACCGCTTTATTTCCATCAAGAGAGGCATCTATAAAAGCTTTTCTTAAATAATCAAAACTATCTGCTATATAAATAGGATATATATTACTTTTCGTTTCTACGTTTAAAGATTTCATTGCATATTCTCCTTTACATCCTCCGGCGTTTCTTCACCGTTTTCAAAATCATTTTCAAACTGCAAATCGCAATTTGAAAGTATTTCCATTTCTGTATTTAAAAGCAATCTAAGCTTTGCTTTAAATGAATCGTACTCATTTTTTAATCTTATCGCTTTATATTCAAGTTCATAAAGTTTTTTATTAGCATCTTGAAGAATATCGGCAGCTTTTATTTTGGCGTCTCTTATAATCTGCTCTGCACCTTGTTCAGCGTTATATTTAGTTTCTCTTGCACTTTTTTCAGCAAAAACAATAGAATTTTTCAAAGTTTCTTCTAAATTTTTATAATTTTCTATATTTTCTTCAAGAATAGATACTTTATCATTAAGTCTGACATTTTCTTTGCATAAAAGTTCAAATTCTACAATAACCTTATCTAAAAATTCATCAACTTCACTTTGTGAGTAACCAAGAGCCGCTTTTCTAAATTCAACAGTCTCAATATCAACTGGTTTAAGCATATACAGACCGTTGCCAAAAATCTATAAACCTTTATAATATTATTTATTTTTTCTAAATTGGCAACGGTTTTCACCTCCTTTCTGTATTTTAACCGACGAAAAGTGTTAGGAAAAATCTCTCACTTAATATAAAATTGAATGTCTATTCCATCGGTTATGAGAATTTTTATTGCACAAAAATTCTCATAACCTTAACTTTACTACTTTCCATATCTTGTAATACTCAAAACAAGCCTGTCCTTTTTTGTATGCCCTGACAATTCATTAATTTTCACTCTGCCTATACCTCTTATAGTAATAATATCCTCAATTTTTACATTTTTCGACACATTAGATTCCATACTCCAATTAATAAATACCTTTTCTCCTTTAATCAAATCTGCCGTCTTTCCCCTTGACAAATTAAAAACAGAACTTAAAACCGCATCAAGCCTTAAAGAAGAAACTGTAATGTTTTTTTCAAGTCCGCTTTTTATATTTAAAAACTCAAAATTGTCTGTAATTTTTGCTCTAACCTTAACTTTTCCTACATGTTCAAGATTATAACATATAAAATCAGAAACGGAACTTTCAGTAAATACATATGCTCCGTCTTCAAAGCATACAATATCACCTAACTTATCCCTTACAATTCCAAGCCCTATAAGAGAGCCTAAAAAATCCCTATGAGAAAGTTTTTGTCCAAAACGTGAATTATATGATATACAAACAGCCGTAATAGGAAAATCTTCTTTTTCAATCTGCTCATAATCCGGTGCAAATCCAATCATTTTTCTTTCAGCATCATCAAAGCCGCCGAAAATCATATAATTAATCTGAATTTTATCTTTTGTAATTCTTAAAAATTCCGATATTTTATAAGGGTCAGAAAATTCAACAAATTTTTTTTCAAATCCCCTTAAACAACAATAAGCCTGGTCTAAAGCTTTTGCTAAAAAAAGCTTATCGTCAGGCTTTGAAACATTTTCAAGTATACTTCTTTTATCAAACATAATCCCTCAGCCAAAAATCAAATAATAGTAAGTACAAAACTTCTAATCAAATCCAAAAGGATACATGCTATAATCGGCGAAAAATCAAGCATCATTCCCGAACCCCCTAACGGAGATTTAAAAAGCAAATTCCTAATAGGCGCAAGTACTGGTTCTGTAAGCGTATAAACTAATGAAATAATAGAATTATTTCTATTTATAGGAATCCACGAAAGCAAAACCCTAACCAAAATAAGGAATTCAATAACACGTATAAGCCAATCAAATGCTTCTCTTAATATAAACATCATACTCATTCAATTCCTTTCTACTTCCACATAGTTGTATGCGGCAATTTAATGCCATTTGCTTTCAATTCTTCCTTAAACTGTCCTGTAATATCAACATTTACAGGTCCTATTATAAATATTTCATCAGAAATAAGCTGAATTGAGCCATCAAGTGCACAACAAGCCCCACACAAAAAATCAGTTATCCTTTGAGCAGTCTCATGTTCAATTTTTTCAAGATTAACAATTATTGTTTTCTTTTCTTTAAGATAATTGCAAACCATATCGGCTTCTTCAAGTGTTTCAGGTGTTGTAAGAACAACCTCCATTCTGACGTTTGTGCTTATATTTACAACCTTTGAGTTATTTGCTCTTTTATACATGCCTGAAGAGTAACTGTCCTTATAATCATTTAATCTTTTATAATCATTAGATTTACGTATCGGTGCCGGTTCTTCCTCATACTCATCGCCGTACTCATCTTCATATTCCTCATCATACTCATCTTCGTAAGATGAGCCCAACATTAAGTCTTTCACCTTACTCATCAAACCTGCCATTTATTTTCCTCCTAATTGTAATGTCGTTTTCCAAAAATACCTGTTCCGACTCTAATAATGTTTGCCCCTTCCTCAACGGCAACATCATAATCATTAGTCATTCCCATTGACAAATAAAGCATATTTATATTATCAATGTTTTTATTCTTTATGTCAACAAATAAATTTCTCATTTTATCAAAATATATTCTATTTTTCTGCGAATTTTCGACAAAAGGAGCGACAGTCATCAATCCTTTTATAGAAATATTCTTATATATAGAAACTTTCTGTATAAATTCGTCTAAACATTCTTGTCTTATTCCATGCTTTGATTGTTCATTTGCTATATTTATTTCTACAAGCACATCAATAATTCTTCCGCAGTTTTTAGCACACCTGTCAATTTCAGCAGCAAGCTTTAAGCTGTCAAGAGAATGAATAAGCTTTACTTTATCTGCTATATACTTTACTTTATTGGTTTGCAAATTTCCAATCATATGCCATTTAACGCTATCTTTAAATATATCGTACTTTTTTGTTAATTCCTGTACCCTATTTTCACCAAATTCATTAATTCCTAAATTATATGCGCATGTCATACTATCAATATCAACTGTTTTAGTAACAGCAAGCAATAAAATATCATCTGGATTTCTTCCTGACACTTTAGCCGCTCTTTTAATATTTTCTCTTATACGCTCAATATTTTCCTTTATCAATTAAAACACTCCAATCTAATTATAAACCCTTTCTTCTTCACTTATGTTATCTGTTTTTGTAAGTATTCTGTCATATATTTTTATAGTGCTGTTTTTTTCCGGGTCAATAACTGTATGGGTACTGTTTTTAGACGAATTTTCTGTATTTATAGTTTCAAATTTAGCAATACCCGTATTTATAACATAAACCCCAACTTTATTTATAACTTCTTGAATAGTATATCTTTCATTTAAATTTTTAGGATTTAAAATAACATCTCCAAGTTTCAAATTATTTTCTTCAGAAAGAGTATATATAAATTTGCCTTCTTCGTCGCTTCCTGAATTTGATATATTAATTATACTGCTTCCTTCCGATGTAAGCTTATTTACAGTATCATTCTGAACATATTCAACTGGAATTTTAAGTATAGTCCTATCTACAATCGCACTATTAGGAATTTTATATCCTTTTTTTGACTTTGAAATTTCAAACGATATATTTCTTTTATCAATATAATTTAAAAGTTCCTTTGTCGCCTTAAACACAACAAAAACCTCTTTATCCTCATCTCTCATTTTCTCAATTGATACCTCAAGTGATTTATTATCTCCCGTATTTACTGGATAAATAAAAATATTATCTCCAACTTCCCAGTTCTCCGCATAATCTTTATTTATATACGAAGCTATATACCACTGGTTCGAACTTACAATTTTAAAAACTCCGTCCCCGTTTTTTACACTTGTTTTAATATCTGCCGTTTCTACATTCATTTTTGTTTGTTCTTTAGTAATACTGTCAATGTTATCAAATTTAAACTTATTTTCAAAACCATCTATGTAATAAGAAATAATTCCGCTTTCATTTGATGTCAAAGTCACAATATTTTTTGATAGCTCCTGTTCCTGTCTTGTTTTTTTCTCAACTAATTCAGTAAGACTTCCTCTGCTTTCCGTCAAAAGCATTTGATTTCTTGTTTCAAGTTTCTGTCTTATTGAGTTTTTAAGTTCATACATTTTTTTTACATTGTTTTCTGAAAAACTATAAGCGCTTGTGTCAACAGCATCTTTAATATTTTTATTAATACGTTTTACATCTCCTGAAAAAATAGAGAGGTCTTCTCTATTTTCCTGCATTTCCAAAATATTTTTATTAATCTGATCAAGATTTTTTTCCATATCAGAAACAACCGTATCATCTTTAATTGTACATATAACCATACCAGATTTAACTTTATCATTATCTGCCACCTTAAAATTAACAATACCATCTGCCGTAGTATTATAAACCTTCTCATCTTTTATTATAACTCCAAACGCTGACTTAGGCTCGTCAATACTTCCATACTGAATAGTATCAAAATCAATAGTATCTCTTGTAAGAAACCCTATTGACGAACCAAATAAATAAAGAATAATAGCGGCAAAAGCAAGTGTTATAACCATTTTGCCGGAATTAATGTTATTTTTATTTTTTTTATCTTTTTCTCTTTCCTTTTTTCTCTTTTCTGCCTCTGAAATTCTTATACTTACAGCCCTTATTTCCTCCAAATCACTTTTTTTTAAATCACGTCTTTTTTTAACCTTTGAAATTTTAGCGTTTTTAACCTTTACACTTTTTGAAGGTTTACGTACTTTTGAACTATTAATCGAATGCTTAACAGCATGTTTAACCGGCTGTCGTCGTTTTCTTTCTTTTTGCAAATGAACAACCTTCCCTGATTTTCTATTTGCCACAATAATCCCCCATTTATAAAGCACTGCTATTTTTAAGCTAAATTATCATTTATTTACGGAATACCAAAAAATCTTTAAGATACTCCTTAGTTATAACTACTGTTTAACAAGAATATAAATAAATTAAATCTAATTTTTAAGAAGTGATAAAATTGAAAAGCCTTTTCCATAAAAATATAGTATTTTATATTATACCAATTATAGCAGCGATTTTCAACTTTTTAATTATATTGTTTCCTAAAGAAATGGTAGAAGCATCAAAAGAAGGGCTTATTTTATGGTTTAATAACGCATTGCCGTCTCTTCTTCCATTTATAATAGGAACAAACATATTAATAAGTCTTGGGCTTGTAAGCTTTGCCGGAACAATTTTATCATATCCTATGGAAAAATTATTTAATGTCTCCGGTAACGGCGCATTTGCCTGGATATTAGGAATGACATCAGGATATCCAATAGGAGCTAAAATAACTTCCGATTTACTTTTAAGCGGTGATATAACACCTGTCGAAGCACAAAGACTTACTGCATTTACAAACAATTCAGGACCTTTATTCATATTAGGCTTTGTAGGCGTATCATTAATAGGAAGTACAAAAGCCGGCGTGTACATACTTGTATGTCATTACATATCTTCATTTATATTAGGACTTTTGTTTTCAATGTATAAAAAAAATTCAGTCCGAAAAACGCAAATTAAACAAAAAAAACTTCTTAAAACTGCTTTTACAAATATGAGAAATCATCAAATAAAAGATGGCCGCTCCATAGGTGCAATATTAAGCGACAGTATAAAATCGTCTATGGAAACAATATTATCAATAGGAGGATTTATAATCTTATTTTCTGTAATAAATAAAGCAATATATATAATAGGCATAAAATCTCCGATGCTTACGGGATTTCTTGAAATAACAAACGGCTGCAAATCTGTTTTTTCCGGGGAAATAACAGTCAATAAATTAATATTAATAACCGGAATAATTTCTTGGGGAGGATTATCAATTCATGCTCAAGCTGCCGGATTTTTATCAAAAGCAAATATAAAAATAAGTTTATACATTTTATCTAAAATTCTTCACTGTATAATTTCAATGATAATTGCTTTATTATTTTCACCTATCGGAAAAATGACAATAGAAACAAATAATGTAGGAGCTTTTGGGTATGCGTTAAATTCTTCATCACCAAAAATATCTGTATCGTTTTGTTTATTTATATTTTCAATAGCAATTATTCTTATATTCTGTATAATATCCGCAATAAATTCAGGATTAAAAAAAAGGGGATACTGAAAGTCTTAGTTTCCCCTTAATTCCTGTCTATTATTATATATAATATTTATTTCTCTTTCAATATAATCTTCTGTAATCCTTGTTTGCTTTAAAAACTCATCAAGAGTTTCTCTCATAGCCTGCTCTGTTTTCGCAAGAATATTATCTGTATATTCAACAGCAGCAAGTCTCATCTCTCTTGCAGTAGCCTTAGCCTCTTCGCTAATGCTTACGGCTTCTTCTCTTGCGCTTTTTGTTATTTCATGGTCACTTATAAGCTTTTCGCATTTTTCTTCTGCTTGTCTTATAATATCCTTAGCTTTATTATTAGCATCATTTATTATTTTATCACAATTATCAGCTATTCTTTGCGCCTGTTTTACCTCATTTGGAATATTCATTCTTATTTCAGATATAATCTCAAAAACTTCTTCTTTATTTACAGATACCCTATTTGAAAATGGAACATTTTTGCATGAATCCAATAAATCTTCAAGTTCATCCAGCAAATCATAAATTTTATCCATTTAATTTATACCCTCTTTCCTTTGAACTTGTCCTCCAAAGCTTTTTTTATCATTTCATCAACCATTCCATCAAGCTTTCCTCCATACATTGCAACCTCTCTAACCATACTTGAACTTAAAAACTGAAGATTAACGCTTGCTGAAATAAACAAAGTTTCTATATCAGGACTAAGCTGTTTGTTAGTCAAAGCCATTTGAAATTCATATTCAAAATCAGAAGTAGCTCTAAGCCCTCTTATAATAGTCTTAACATTTAACTTTTCAGCAAAATCAACTAACAGTCCCGAAAAACAAACAATCTCTACATTACTTATACCTTCAGTCAAACATTTTAACTGCTCAACTCTTTCTTTTGATGTAAATAAAGGCGTTTTAGACGGATTTTCAAGAACACCCACATATAAAGTATCAACAATCTTAGATGCTCTGTATATTATATCTACATGTCCATTTGTAGCTGGGTCAAAACTTCCGGGATAAATAGCCTTATTCATCAAAATACCTCCTATAAACAACAAAAGTCATTTTCGTTGTTTTATAATCTTTAACTCTTAAAACCTCAAATTCGTCCGTAACATTTATGTTAGTGTCTGAAGAATGTTCACATATAATAATTCCATTACACTTTAAAAGTCTATAATCATAAATATATTTTAAAACCGATTCTATAACGTCTGCTTTATACGGAGGGTCCATAAATATAAAATCAAAATCAGCATTTTTTCTATTAAGTCTTTTTATAGCTGAAAATACATCGCTTTTAATAACTTCGGCTTTATCTTCAAATTTAGCTGATTTTATATTTTCATTAATAACTTTTATGCTTTTTTCTGAAGAGTCGACAAATACAGCCTTTGCAGCTCCCCTTGAAAGCGCCTCTATGCCTATTGCTCCGCTTCCCGCAAATAAATCAATAAAATCAGAGTCTTCTATATTAAAACTGCTTGAAATAATATTAAACAACGATTCTTTAATGCGAGCAGCGGTTGGTCTTGTATCAAGCCCTGACGGAGTTTTTAAATTCAGCCCTCTCGCACTGCCTGAAATAACACGCATAATAATCCTTCCGTTTCGAGTTTTTTTACTTTTATTATACATACAAAACGATTTTAAAGCAATAGCACATAATTAATAAAACACTTATTTTTAAAAATACTTATCACATAATATGTTAAAATTATAACTTTACTTGTTTAAACTGCACAAAACTAAGTTTACTTTTGTAAAAAAATAGTGTCAAAAATTTTTACTAAAAGTATTTTTTAATTTAAAAATGTTAAAATTTTCATCAAAAATCCATTTTTAATAATATTTTAGAAATAAAAACATAATTTACTATCTACAAAACACCTTGAATATCTGTGAAAAGTCTTTCTATCTCAATTTTAAGCTTTTTGTTTTCAGTTTTTTCAAGATTAGGGTCGTCAGAATAAAGTTTTAATGCAGCTTTCTGCACAAGTTTTAAAATATCAACATCTTTATATAAATTAGCTATTTTCATTTCCGGAAGTCCATGCTGTCTTGTTCCAAAAAAATCTCCGGGTCCTCTCAATTCTAAATCCTTTCCAGAAATTTCAAAACCATCCGAAGAATTTGTCATAACTTTAAGCCTTTTTCTTGAAACATCAGAATTTGAATTGCTTACAAGTATACAATATGATTTTTCCTTACCTCTGCCAACTCTCCCTCTTAACTGGTGAAGCTGTGAAAGTCCAAAACGCTCTGCATTTTCAATAACCATAACAACAGCATTTGGAACGTCAATGCCAACCTCAATAACAGTTGTTGCTACAAGTATATCAATATTTCCGTTAGAAAACTCATTCATTATATAATTTTTTTCATCGCTTTTCATCTTTCCATGAATACATTCTACCCTATATCCTTCAAAATCATCTTTTTTTATTTTTTCTGTATAGCTTATAACAGAATTTGCTCTTATCTTTTCGTTTTCCTCTATCATAGGGCATATTATGTATGCTTGTCTTCCTGAATCAATTAATTTTTTCATAAAACCATACATTCTTTTTCTGTATGCGTCTGTAACAGCAAAAGTATCAATTTTTTGTCTTCCCGGAGGCAAAGAATCTATTACAGATATATCCAAATCCCCATATAAAATAAGTGCAAGCGTACGTGGAATAGGGGTTGCTGTCATTACAAGCACATGAGGACAAGTTCCTTTTTTTGTAAGTATATCTCTTTGTCTAACCCCAAAACGATGCTGTTCATCCGTTATCGCAAGCGCAAGATTATCAAAGTTAACTCCGCCTTCAATAATAGCATGTGTACCTATAACAACTTTAGCAAACCCTGTTTCAATGGCATCATATACTCTTCTTTTTTCTTTCTTTGTTAAATTTCCGCCTAAAAAAACACATTTTATATCTAAATCCTCTAATATATTTTTAAAATATAAAAAATGCTGATTAGCTAATACGTCTGTTGGCGCCATAACTGCACTTTGATAACCGTTTTTAGCCATAATATATACACAAATCAAAGCTACTGCCGTTTTCCCCGAACCTACATCTCCTTGAACAAGCCTATTCATAACACTTTTTCCAGTAATATCATTAATAAATTCTGATACAACCTTTTTTTGCGCATTTGTAAGTTTAAATGCAAGCTTATTCTCAATTTCAGACGTATCAATATCTTTAAGCGGAAAACCATTTTCACTTCCTTTGACTATTCCTTTTATCTGCAAAAGTTTCATTTGCATTAAAAAAAGTTCCTCAAATACAAGTCTTTTCCTGGAAGAAAAAAAAGCTTTGCTGCTTTCTGGAAAATGAATATTTTTTACGGCATATTTTCTTGAACATAAATTATATTCATTTATAACATCATCCGGAAGAAAATCTTCTATTTGATGAACAATATCGTTAATAACAGAATTAATAAGACTTCTTATCACCTTTTGAGACAGCTTTGCAGTTAATGAATAAATCGGTACAATTCTCCCATTTGACAAAAGTTCATTTCCGGATATAATTTCAAAATCAGGACTTTCAGCCTGAAGTTTTGAATATTTCTTAACAACTTTACCGGTAAAAATAAATTCAGTATTAAGTTTAAAAGTGTTTTTTAAATAAGGCTGATTAAACCACACCGCCTCAATTATACCTGTACTATCTGAAATTTTAGCCTTTGTAATAGACATAGACTTTGTTTTTATAATTTCAGGTATATTTGATACAACGCCTTTAAATGTATTAACCTCATCTAAAATAAGTTCATTTATATTTTTTATTTTGCTTCTGTCATCGTAGTCACGTGGAAAATATTCTATTAAATCCAAAACCGTAAAAATATTAAGTTTATTTAAAGCCGTTTTTCTTTGAGCTCCTACATTTTTAACATTTTCAATTTCATCGTATAAATCCATTTTTATTACCTGCTTTAATTATTAACCTTAATACCTTCAACAAAAACCTTTATATTTTCCGTATCAATTCCAAGAATATCGTTAACGCTGTACTTAACAGCGCCAATAATACCATTAGCCGCCTTAGTAATATTAGTTCCATACTCAACAATCACATGCAGCTCAATTTCAAGAAGATTATCCTTTATATTAAGCTTAATCCCGTTTATAAAATTTTCGCCCTTTAATATTTTAACAAACCCA
Organism: uncultured Eubacteriaceae bacterium; assembly: GCA_947086655.1. Lineage (GTDB taxonomy): Bacteria > Bacillota > Clostridia > Lachnospirales > CAG-274 > CAMTZM01. Next base: position 1,247 of record CAMTZM010000035.1, on the reverse strand, counting down.
TCCTTAACATTTTTTGCAGCCATGCCAACGACTCCCTCACACTTCATAGCAGCAATGCCAGCAGTATGAGCTATAACGGAATTATCTATTTTAATTTCTCCATATTCATTTTTAAGCTTAATAGACATTTTAAAACCTCCCACACTAAAATCAATATTTTTTTTATTATACACTAATATTACAATGTTTATCAAGTCGTTATACATTTTTATCTCTTAAATTAATTTTTATAAAACATTTAATAAATATTGCCTATTTTTGAAATTTTATTGTTGCAAATAAAAAAGCTTTCTGTTATAATTACAAACGATGATTTTATTAACGAAATGGAGGTGCACAAAATGGCAAGATGTGCAATTTGTGATAAAGCAAGACAAACCGGTCACAGGATAAGCATTAACCGTAGTCAAGTAAGTAGACGTGCCAACAAAACATGGAAAGCTAATATTAAAAAAATAAAAATTATTGAAGACGGAACAGTTAAGTCAATTAATATATGTACAAGATGTCTCCGTTCAAATAAAGTAACACGTGCTATATAATTTTAAATTTTTTGACAAATTGGGCGTTTTATTATAACGCCCTTTATTGTTTTATTTAAAATATTTTTCAAACCAATTTATTAATTTAATTTCATTAAAAAAATCCTTTGTTTTCCCATTATACCACAAATTCTAAAACGAAAAATAGGGAATTTTTAATACATATTTATTGCCTTACATATATTATATATATTCAATAAACTATACTTTAATTTCAAATAAATATTTTTATCATTTAATTTATCATATTATTTATTAATTTATTTTAGTTATTTTTACTGTTAGCATATTATTTTTTTTGTATATATTAATAAAAAGTTTTAAAATATATTTACTTTTTTTAATTTTTTTGTTAAAATTAAATAAAAAATTAGGTGCTGTCTTAAAGCTGCTTTGAGATATACAATTTTTAAAATTTGTTATAACAAGAAACTGATTTTAAATTTGTACAATCTAACAAGTTTTAATATAGCCTGTCAAAGACTATTCGCATTTTTGCTTTGCAAAAATACTCATAACCGACGAAGTAAGTGGAATTAAATCCTACTTACTCCGTCGGTTAAATTTACAATTATTAATTCAACTAATAAATAAGCGGGTGATATTATAATGAAAATTATAGAAGTTGATAAAGATAAGTGCATAGGGTGTCAATGCCAACAACTTAAGGTTTTTGGCAATTACCCGGAATATAAAATGAAACAG
>CAMTZM010000034.1 GCA_947086655.1 uncultured Eubacteriaceae bacterium | reverse complement strand
AAGTTTCATTGTAATTCCACTTTTTCTTTTTCTTCATTATTTACTTAACACTCTCATTTTTTTATAGGTACTTGAAAATAAATTTGAAATAGATTATAATAGTCTAAAAGGAGACTAATTATAAATGAAAGAATTTGACAGACCACAAAATTTAAAGCGTTTTTATTTAGATTGGCAAAAACTTAATCACATTTATGAAGAGTATGCAAAACATCATGGATTAACTTATATATCATTATTTATTTTACAGTTGATTGATGATGGTACGACACAAAAGGAATTATGTGATATACTATATTTTCCTAAACAAACAGTAAATAAGGTTATCCAATCTTTTGAGAAAAAAGGATACATTGAGTTGAAGGATAACATACAAGATAGACGTTCTCGGTCAATTATACTCACTGACAAAGGACGAGAGTTCCAAAATAAAGTAATACCAGTAATAGAAAATGCAGAACTCTCTGCTTTTGATTCTTTGTCGAACAATGAGCAGAAAATAATTGCCGACCTTTGGGAAATATATATAACGCATTGCATAGAAAAAATTAAAGGGGGAATTTATGATGAATAAAGTATGGTTAATAACAGGCGCAGCAAGAGGAATAGGGCGTGCAATTACGGAAACTGCGTTGCAAAATGGAGATAATGTTATTGCTGTTACAAGAAAATATGGTGACTTAGATTTATCAAAACAATATAATGATTGTTTTATGCATTGTAAATTAGATATTGCAAATGGAAATGAAAAAGAGTTTGAAGAAATTGTAAAGAAGGCAGTAGAACACTTTGGAAAAATAGACATATTAGTGAACAATGCTGGACATGGGAGAATTACAAATTTTGAAGAAACAAGTGAATATAATATTCGTGAAATTTTTGAATTAAATGTGTTTGGGTTAATGCGTATGACAAGAGCAGTACTTCCTATAATGAGAAAACATCGAAGAGGTCACATATTTAATATAGCATCTGCTGCCGGATATTGTGAAGGTCCTGTGGTCTATCATACTTCAAAATATGCAGTTACGGGATTTTCCACTTGTCTCGCATTTGAGACTAAGCAGTTTGGAATTAAGGTTACAAACGTAGCACCAGGGCTATTTCGTACAAATTTTTATGATAAAGGTGCTATGCGAATATATGAAGATATTCATATTGAAGATTATGATGTAAATCGTTGGCAGAATGAATTTGTAAAAAATAATGTAAATAATCAGAAGGGAGACCCTGTTAAGCTAAGCAAACTTATATATGAAGTTTCAGAAAATGTTAATCCACCGCTACATCTTCCGATAGGTGCAGATGCCGTTGCTTCTGTCGAGGGGTTAATTGATAAGCTGAATGAGGATATTTCAGCATGGAAAGAAAAATCGGGCAAAACAAGCTATGATGAATAGAATACCATGGATAATTCAAATAAATGAGAGGTAAATATAGTAATTGTTATACAAAATTGTTTAATACTTTTTGAGTGGAAATAAGCGACAAAAAAAATTGTGAAATTCCTTAAAATTAAAATGGTGTATTACATGTCAAATAAATATAAGTATTATATTAAAAATTATTTAATTGATTAAAACAATTTTTTATTGTTTATTTAATATTTTATATATTGATATAAAAAATAATTAAATGTTATTTGTATATAAAGACGTTGGAACTATCAGCGTCTTTTTTTATTCTAAAAATATAATATAAGGATTATTACAATTGAGTTTATAGTTTATTTATTATGAACATCTCCTTTTTTTAACATCAAATAATTAAGTATATGTTAATTTATCAAGATATTTCCTTGACTTGTTTAAGTTTTTTTGATATTATGTAGTTCATAAGAGACATAATTTTTAATGTTGAAAACCTTATCTCAAGTAAATTTGCTATTGACTTTACATGTTACTAAGGTTATTATTTCATTATTTTAGAGACATAATATTTTGCTTGAAAATAGAATCAATTGACTACAACATTATTATACAAGGAGGATATAAAAATGAGTGAAAAATATTCCATAGGAGTAGATTATGGTACACAATCCGGAAGAGCCGTTTTAGTTGAAACAAAAACAGGAAATATAATTGCTCAAGCAGTAAAAGAATATACTCATGGCGTAATTGATAATGTACTTCCATGTGGTGTAAAATTAAAACCTGACTGGGCATTGCAGCATCCGGCTGATTATATAGAAGTTCTTGAAATAACAATACCAGAAATTTTGAAGAAGTCTAATGTAAATCCATCTGACATAATAGGTATTTCAATTGATTTCACAGCATGTACAATACTTCCTATTGATAAAAATGGTATCCCTCTATGTTTTTACAAAGAGTTAGAAAACAATCCACATGCTTGGCTAAAACTATGGAAACATCATGCAGCACAATATGAGGCTAATAAATTAAATAAAATAGCTGAAGAAAGAGGAGAAAATTTTCTTAAAAGATATGGTGGAAAAATTTCTTCCGAATGGTTATTCCCTAAAATAATGCAAGTTTTAGACGAAGCTCCTGAAATATATGATTTAGCTGACAGATTTATAGAAGCTACTGATTGGGTAACAATGCAAATGACTGGACTTGAAAAGAGAAATAACTGTACAGCTGGATATAAAGCAATTTGGAGTAAAAGAGACGGTTATCCGTCAAAAGAATTTTTTAAAGCACTTAATCCAAAGCTTGAAAATGTTGTTGATGAAAAACTATCACAAAATATTTATTCGATTGGACAAAAAGCTGGTGAACTTACAAAAGAAATGGCTGAAAAAACAGGACTTATTGAAGGTATAGCTGTGGGTATAGCTAATGTTGACGCTCATGTTTCAATTCCGGCAGTGGGAATATTTGAGCCAGCTAAAATGCTTATGATTATGGGTACGTCTACATGTGATATACTTTTAGGAACAGAGGAAAAATTAGTTCCTGGCATTTGCGGAGTTGTTGAAGACGGAGTTTTGCCTGGATTTTTTGGATATGAGTCTGGACAATCGTGTGTAGGAGACCATTTTGAATGGTTTATTAAAAATTGTGTTCCAAACGAATATTATGACGCTGCCCATAAAAAGGGCATAAATATACATCAATATCTTACTGAAAAAGCGCAGAAACTTAAACCAGGTGAAAGTGGTCTTTTAGCTCTTGATTGGTGGAATGGTAACCGTTCATGCCTTGTTGATGCTGATTTAACAGGTATGATACTTGGAATGACTTTATCTACTAAACCGGAGGAAATTTATCGTGCATTAATTGAAGCTACTGCATATGGAAAAAATATGATTATAAATACGTTTGAAAACTCAGGTGTTCCTATAAATGAGTTATATGCTTGCGGCGGAATAGCTAAAAAAAATCCAATGATGATGCAGATATATGCTGATGTTACAAATAAAGAAATTTTTATTTCCGCATCAGACCAAACACCTGCTCTTGGTTCTGCTATATTTGGAGCAGTTGCTGCCGGAAAAGAAAAAGGTGGTTATGATTCGGTATTTGAAGCAGCTAAGGTAATGGGTAAAGTAGAGGATTATACATATAAGCCAATTCCTGAAAATGTGGAAGTTTATAAAAAACTTTATAAAGAATTTGAAATACTTCATGATTATTTTGGAAGAGGGCAAAATAATGTTATGAAAAGACTAAAAGGTATAAAAGCTGAGGTGAAAAATAATGCTTGAACAGTTGAAAAAAGAGGTTTATGAAGCGAATATTGAACTTGTTAAAAAAGGATTGGTTATATATACATGGGGCAATGTAAGCGGTATTAGCAGAGAGGATAATTTAATTGTAATAAAACCAAGCGGTGTTAATTATGAAGATATGACTTATGAAGATATGACTGTAATTGATTTTAATGGAAATATTGTTGAGGGAAAATATAAGCCTTCATCAGATACTCCTACACATATTGAATTATATAAAAAATATGATAATATAGGAGGCATTGTACATACACATTCAGTTTGGGCAGTAGCGTTTGCGCAGGCTGGAATTCCAATTACTGCATTTGGTACAACCCATGCTGATTATTTTTATGGCGATATCCCATGTACACGTGATTTAACAGAAGATGAAGTAAAATGTAATTACGAGTTTAATACAGGAAGAGTAATAATTGAATGTATTGGAGATAATAATCCTTTAGCCATACCCGGTATAGTAGTTAAAAATCATGGTCCGTTTGCGTGGGGGACTGATGCCTCAAATTCAGTATATAATGCCGTTGTTATGGAAAAAGTTGCTGAAATGGCTTATAAAACAATTACTCTTAATAAAGATGTTAAAAGAGTACCTCAATTTTTACTTGATAAGCATTATTATAGAAAACATGGCGCAAATGCTTATTATGGACAAAAATAAAAAGTTTATATATTTTAGTTATATATAGATGCGTTTTAAAGGCTATTCGAATTTTTGCTTTAAAAAAATATTCATAACCGATGAAGTAAATGGGATTAAATTTCACTGAATACAAGAGTAAGCGCCCCTTTAAAATATCGGGGGACTTTCTTAGTCGGTTAAATTGATTTTATAAATTCATATTATAAATAAAAGGAGAGATGAAAATGCTTGAAACACATAGCGAAGCCCCTGATTTTAAATTGCCTGATAAAGATGGAAACATTATAAGTCTTTCAGATTTTAGAGGTAAAAAGGTTGTTTTATATTTTTATCCAAAAGATAATACTCCGGGTTGTACACGTCAAGCATGTGCTTTTGCGGAAAAAAATGATGATTTTGAAAAATTAAACGCCGTAGTAATTGGAATTAGTAAAGACAATGAGACATCTCATCAGAAATTTGCCACTAAACATAATCTTCCTTTTATACTTCTTTCTGATAAAGAACTTGAAGTAATTAAGGCTTATGATGTATGGCAGGAAAAAAAGGCTTATGGAAAAGTAAGCATGGGAGTTGTACGTTCAGCTTATATTATTGATGAAAAAGGAATAATAGAAAAAGTTATGCCAAAAGTCAAACCAGATACTAATGCTATTGAAGCCTTAGAATATTTACAAAGTTTACAATAGCTAAATTTTATAAAATTGATTGCTTTTGAAAATTTATAAGTAAATATCCACCAACTAATAAAGGTGGATATTTACTTTATTTTTTATAAATTTTAATTAAAGGTCAAGTAACTTTTTCGCATCAACGTAGGCAGCTATTCCAGCTACAACTTTTTTAGCTTCTTTCATAGCAAGAACAACCGTAGCCGGCTGATGAACAACGTCTCCTCCGGCAAATACACCTTTTAGAGTTGTCATACCATAAGGACGTGTTTTTGTAATAACGTATCCCGCTTCGTTTACATCAATACCTTGTGTAGTAGATATAATTCTTCTTGCTGGTTTTGAGCCTATTGCTATTAATATTTTGTCAGCTGGTATAATTATTTCACTTCCAGCATTAGCATTGTCTACTTTTAATCCGACAAGTTTTCCATTATCACCTATATATGCCGTAGGCGTTGAGTTCCATATAAATTTTACTCCGTCTTCAACTGCTCCGTCATATTCAATTTTCGAAGCGGATATTGTATCTATTTCCCCTCTGTATACAACAGTTACATTTTTTGCCCCTATTCTAAGTGCTGTTCTTGATGCGTCCATGGCAACATTTCCAGCTCCTATAACTAATACATTATCTCCTTCGTTTACTGGCACTTCATTGCGATTAAGTTTTGAGTCATTATATAAAGCTACCATTCTTAAAAAATAATTTGACTGTACTATTCCTGATAAATTCTTTCCGGGTATGTCAAGGTCTTTAGCAAGAGCTGTTCCTGTTCCTATAAATACAGCGTCGTAACCACGTTCAAGCATTTGGTCTATGGTAATATCTTGTCCAACCATACAGCTTGTTATAAAATTAACTCCTAATTCAGATATTCTCTTTGTTTCTCTCCTTACAACATCTTTAGGAAGTCTAAACTCAGGTATTCCATATAAAAGTATTCCGCCTGGCTCAGGCTCTGCCTCATAAACTACTACATTAAACCCTTGTATAGCTAAATCACCGGCAACAGTAAGTCCGGCAGGGCCAGACCCTATAACTGCAACATTTCCCCTCGTTTTTTGAGGCAGGTTTTCTCTTGTGAGTTTCATTTCGGCATCAAAGTCTGCTATAAACTGTTCAAGTTTTCCTATCTTTATAGGAGCTCCTTTTTTACCTAAAATACAATGACCTTCACATTGTTTTTCATGAGGGCAAACTCTTCCGCATACTGCCGGAAGATTGGATTTAGCAGAGATTATTGACCTTGCTTCTCCAAAATTTCCTTTTGATAACTGATTTATAAAATCAGGTATGTCATTTTCTATTGGACATCCTGTTTTACACGAAGGCTTTTTACAGTTAAGGCATCTTTTTGATTCGTTTATAGCTTCCTCAATTGTAAAAGGAACAATGCTGTTATTTGATTCATTTGTGTTATTCATAATAAAAACCCCCTATAATATTTATATAAAATTTTGATGTAGCCTTATTTTAATATTTCTTTTAATTTATTTATAAGTTTATTATTTTGCTCAGGCAACATAATACAGAATCTTATATATCTGTTATTTAAAAACGCAAAACTTGAAGCGTCACGTATAACAAATCCACATTTTAAAAATTCCTCAAATATAAAATCTGATGTTATATCGTTTTTTAATATCTTTATAAGAAAAAAATTTGATAATGTTGGATAAAATTTTATATTTTTAATTTCAGATAAAAAGGCTGAAATTTTTTTCCTTTCATTATTAATAAGCATTCTTGTTTTTTCAATATATTCACTGTCATTAAAAATGCAATTCCCAGCAATTTCAGCAAAAACATTAACCGACCATGGTTCTTTTAAACGAAAAATTTCAGATAATAGTTTTGTATTTGAACATATTCCATATCCAAGTCTTATTCCAGGACATGCAAAAAATTTTGCTGTTCCCCTTACTATAAATAAATTTTTAAATTTATTTACAATAGATGTCATTGATATTTCCGTTAAATTTTCTGTAAATTCAACATATGTTTCATCAACCATAACGTAAATATTTCTTTTACTGCAAAAATCAAGAAGTTTTTCGGCATTATATTTTCCTATTGCTGTTCCTGTTGGATTGTTTGGATTGCATAAAATAATTAAGTCAGTTTCATCATTTATAAATTTAAAGAGTTTATTTAAGTTTAAATCAAAATTTAATTTTTCATCAAGAGGAAATAAAAATGCATTTCCACCCGACATTGTTATTTCTTTTTCGTATTCTGAATAAGCTGGAGCAATAATAATTGTATTTTTAGGTTTTATTGTTTTTATAAAAATAGAAATAAGTTCCGTTGCACCGCTGCCCGGAATTATATATTCCGGTTTTACATTCAAATATTTTCCAATCGAACTACGCAAGTTTTTATACTCTACATCTGGGTATTGTGATATTTTATCAATATTTTTTATAATTGCGTTTTTTACAGTTTCAGACGGTCCTATAGGATTTACATTTCCACTGAAATTAACAATGTTTTCTTTTTTTAAGTTTCGGTTTTGTAATATTAAGTCTATATCGCCGCCATGTATAGTAATAGATTGCATAATTATCGTCCTTTATTTTTAAATTATTATAATTATATAGTAAAATAAATTAAGATTTATTTCAAGTACTTTTAATATGTAATTATGGAAAACAGATTTTAAGATTAAAACTTTTTTAAAAAGATAATGCTTTTGAGTTGATAGATTTTGTAAAATAAATTATAATATTTATATTGATTTTTGGTAAAATGTTAATTTTTGTTTGATTTGCATTTTATAAATTAATAAAATATAGTCAAAGACTATTCGCATTTTTGTTTTGCAAAAATACTCATAACCGATAGTTTCTAACAAAGCCGATGAAGTAAATGGGATTAAATCCCGCTAAATACAATTGATATAATGGAGGTTTAATTATTTGTTTAATAATATATTTGAATTTTATAAAACAAACGATATTATACTGCAAAAGACTTTTACTTACTATATAATAACAGTTATTGTTTTTATTGTACTTCAAATTTTTAATTTTGCAGTCTTAAAATCAAGATACCTTAAAATTTCATTTTTAACGAAAAAAGTTTTAAACAGCACAGAAGACATAAAAAATATACGAAAAGGTATATTATACAGAGCGGTTATGAAATATATTTCCATAGCCTCAAAAGGTGTAGTTGCAAATGCTGAAATAATTGCGGAAGGGGAGATGTCAGGAATTAAAATTTTGTTTTTTAATTTAGACAAATTAATAAAATTTTACAGTGGAATTGAGTTTATAGCTGTAATTTTTGGAGTGATGTTTTGGTTTAGTTTTGAATATAATTCTATATGGATATTATCGTCTGCTATTTCTTTTATTTTATTAAAATTAACTGAGTTGTTTTTTAGTGTTTCTTATGTTAGAAACGCAATGAAATATAAAATTATTGATTATTTGCAAAATGAAATAGGGAAATTTTACGCAAATGATTTATCTTCGGTTATAAACGGACTGAAATTTGAGGTTAAAAATCTTGAAAGCGCTGTTGCTGCTTTTAGAGAAGGGAATACTGATAACGCTATATTAATTAATGCTATAAGAGAACAGTTTAATTATATAGAAAATAACCAAGACTTATTAAAAGATAGTTTAAATAGTTATGAAATTTCACTTGAGGAAATTACCTCAAGGTTGGGAGAAGCTTTAAGCAGTATTGTTGAATTTCAAATACAAAAAACATATTCAAATTTATCAGAGACAGTTTCAGAAGATATAAACAAATTTAATTTAATAAGAAACGATATTGCAACAAAAATTGATATGGTTATTGACAAGTTAAATTCGTAATCAAATAAAAGTAAAATAGTATATTTTTGTATTTTCAGGGGGAGTGATTAAAATAGAAAATATAATTGAATATCCTCTTGCGAAGGCAGAAGCAAATGTAAGTAAAATTATTGCGGAGACAAGCTGTTTTTATACAGGTTCGTTTTATATAAAAAACGTAGGAGGGAAAAAACTTAAAGGTAAAATATTTTCAGATACAAAATGTATAAGTTTTGAGCCTAAAGAATTTGAGGGCAATAATATTTTAATAAATTACAATATTGATACATCTATATATTTACCAGGAGATTTTATAAAAGCTAAAATTATTGCGGCAACTAATGGGGGAGAATTAAAAATACCTTTATTCATTAAAGTAAAACCTGATGTTTTAGAAACTAAAGATAAATTTAAAATTTATTCCGTTAAGGATTTTTTTAATTATGTAAAAAAGAATCCTATTGAAGCAAGGAGACTTCTTTATTCTGACGAGTTTTTACTATGGCTTAAACATACAGGCTTTGAACATATGGATATTTTAGAAACATTTATTAAAGATACAAACAAAGAAAGAGCATTAGATAATTTTCTTATACTTCTTAATTTTAAGAAAAAAGCTTCTATAACAACAAAAAACAAAAAAATTGAGCATAGAATTAAATCTTATGATAACAGTATTATTGAGGGCAATGTTGTTTTATCTAAAAATGGGTCAGGTTACATAGAAAGAAATATAAAAACTCAAAATAGCGACGAATGGATAAAATGTGATATACAAAAGGTAAGCTCAAGGGATTTTGATAAAAACAATGAATATAATTTAAAATATTTTATTGACTGTTCTTTAATAAAAAATAAGTATAGTGCGGCATATATTTCAATAGGAGAGGACGAGCATATATTAATAGAAGTATTGAGAGAAAATAATATAAAAATAAGTCTCTCAAAGGAAACTTTTGATTTTAATGACGAGGGTATAATATTTATAGAAAATGACAGCGGAAACGAACTTATGATTGAAGTTGATACTGATGATAATTTTATTAAATTTGAGGGAAAAAGATATCTTTTATCAAAAAGAGCAAGAATAAATTTTAAAATAAAATTTACAGCTTTACAGCTTACTCAGTTTAGTATTTCTAAAAGACCATTTGTTGAAAGCAAAATTTATTTAAAGACAATTGTAGGAGATAGTATAATTAAAAACAGTAAAAAAATTATTATAGGTAAATCATATATATGAGGTAATATAATGTACAATATAGATGCAATCACTAATAAATGCGATAAATTATATGAAAAAAACTTGAAAGTTAAAAATTGTTTGCTGATAATACAGCGTTATTATAGCGCTTTTTTGTTTACAGGAAGTCGTAGATATATTGAAAGAGCCTATTATTTATGTTCGAAAACTTTCAGAAATAATCCAAGAGATATAAGAGTTTTTATGCTTATGATTTTTCTTAATATAAAAACGGGGAATATGAAAGAGACAGAAAATGATATAAACAAACTTTCTGAAAGTAAAAATTGGTTTAAAGCAAATTCCCCGCTTTTATATGGTCTTTATCTTTATTTAAGCAGTATTTACTTTATTGAGGCTGATAAAATAAGAATATTTATAAGAAATTATAATAGACTTGTTGAATATGCTGATGAAGTTGAAGATATGTATGTATATGAGATAGCTGGTATTTTAAGTATTGAAGCTGAAAGATATGATAATGCTATTATATTTTTTGATAAATCATATAATAAAGGTTCAAGAAGTATATATTTGTATTGGAATCTTTATAAGCTTATGGAAAACAGAAATAATAGTTTTTTTTATAGTCATAATTTAATAACTGCATTTTTTAACTGGGCTGTTTCACATAAAGTAGATATTTCTAATATAATTGACAAATATGACGATAAAATATTACTAAATTTTTATAATTACAGAAGTATTGGATTTAAACTATATAAAAGCTGCAAACAAGAAAGAATTTTAATTGAATTATGTACTTTGATGATAAAAGATGCTGATTATTCAAAAAACGCATATTATTATTATAAAGAGGCATGTGATAGACAAATCTATATAAAAGGGCTTAATAATTTTTATATTAAAAGTGCATATATGCTTAAAGTTGAGGATATTGGACTTTATCCTTTAAAAACTTATTTACAGGAAGAAAAAATTGATTCTTTAATTAAGCCATATTTATACCATATTATTATTACAAATAAAAAATGCAGAAGTCTTTCAGAAATTTATTTTAACGATATTGTTGAATTTGGTATAAGTTCAATTAAAAATAAATGCGAAGGACGTTATTATTTTAGTATATACAAATATATACTTGATAACGAATATAAAATTACAGCTATTAATAAAGAAATATTAAATTATATAGAAATTATCGAAAATATATTATATGAGAATTTATTTTTATATAATATAAAAGTAAAAAATAATAATGCATCGTATTGCTGGCTTAAAGAAAAAGAAAAAAATGAACTTTCATTTTATAATATAAACAATAACGAAGTTATTATATCTGCATCTAACGACTGTTTTTCTTTATATTTTACGGATTATTTTAAAAAAAGTATTGAAAAATGCAGCATTGATATTATACGTTTTGTAGAAAATGCCGATATAAAACTTTTTATAAGGTTTTATTCCAAAGGTTATATTTCTGATAATATTATAATAGCGATTACAAAATATTATTTACAGCGAAATAAAATTTCAGAAAATGTATTAAGCATATTAAAAAGTGCGTTAGAAATAAAAAAAATATCAAGAGAGTTTAAAATTAAAATAAACGGAGCATTAGGCAATTATTATTATATTAATAATAATTACTCAGAGGCAGTTAAATATTACTTACTTTCAAACGAAAAATATTTGAATGGGTTAAGTATGGAAAATATGCTGCAAGCTTATATAAAAACAAAAAACTTTGAAAAAGCTTTAAACCTTATGACAAAATATTCAAATTCTTTATCTGATGATATTTTGTTTAAATGTGTAAAAGAAATGCTCTACGATAATAAATATACATCTATGCTTAGCGATATTTCATATAAACTTGTACTTAAAAAAAATTTTGACGATAAAATTTTGCAAACTGTTTTAGACTTTTATGAAGGCAGTTTTGATGACTGGATTAAGTTAAATGATGTTTTATATGAAATAGATAAAAATGATAAAAGGGTAGAAGAAAGACTTATTGAGAATATTATTGTTATGAATAAATTTGATGAGAATACACAGAAAATTTATTATAATATATACAAAAATAATCCCGAAAGTGAGTGTCTCAAAAAGTTTACGGAATATTTGTGTGTAAAATTGCTTTATGAAAATAAAAAACCCAACTTAAAAACAATTGAAATACTTGAAGACATTTTTATTAAAACAAAAGATTCTTTTATAGCCATAGCATTATCAAATGTATATATAACTTATGATATTAGAACATTAAATACAAAATTAATATCTGATACGGCAAAACAATATATGGAAAAGGAGAATATATTATTTCCTCATTTCAAAAAATGTAAAGACAAATTGTTTACATCTGCGTATATTGAAAAAAATCAAACTTTTATTTATATGGCATCAAGTAATAAGACTATTTTGTTTTATTACAGGCTAAAAGGTGATGATAATTTTATATGTGAAAAAATGCGGCGTTTGAAATATGGTGTTAATATGATTGTAATGCCTGTTTTTTACGGCGAAGAAGTAGAATATTATTTTAGTGAGCAAATGAACAGCGGAAGTATAGAAACTAAAACAGAATTGTTGTATAATGGTAATATGTTTTTGCATGATAATAATGAAGATTCGTATTTTGATATTAATAATGCGGTTATTTACAGCAAAATGTTTAAATACGAAAATGTTGAAACTATAATTAACTCAAAACTTAAAAAAGCAGATATAGTTAGAGGGAAACTGTTATAAATAAAATTTATTATAAACTAAGGAGGATTAATAAATGGGAACACTCGGACTTGATCTTGAAAGAGGATTATTTTTGGGAATTGATTTTGGAACTACTAATTGTGTTGTAAGTATTTATGACTTTAAAAATGGTCAGGCACATACAATACCGATAGATGGAAGCAATATATTTCCTACGGCAATACAATTTGAAACAGATCCGGAAGATGAAAATAAATTATCACGTATATTTGGGGTACAGGCTAAAGAGGCTGCTATAATTTATCCTCAAAGTACAATTCTCTCTATTAAAAGATGGCTTGGAAGTGAAGAACAAATTGAAATAAATGTTGATGATAAAAAATATAAATTTAGTCCGGAACAAGCTGCCGGTGAAATATTAGGATATCTTAAAAAGAAAGCTGACGAATATGTTCAGGAAGAATTAAATATTTCAGGTGAGTTTTCAGGTTGTGTAATAACTGTTCCCGCCAATTCAACAGACAAACAGAAAAAAATGACAAAAGATGCGGCTGTAATCGCCGGATTTGATGAGGACAGCGTGTATCTTCGTCTTGAGCCAGCTGCAGCGGCAATAAGCTATGCTGTAAATGAAAGAAAAGATAAAAAGGTTTTAGTTTACGACTTTGGCGGTGGTACATTTGATGCATGTATACTTGAAATAAAAATGGATGAAAACGATGAGCCTAATATATCAATATTAAGTACTTATGGAGATAACAACTTAGGCGGAAATGATATAGATAAAATAGTAACTGATATGATATATGAGGAATTTAAAAAACTTACAAATGATGAAATAGATTTATATGACGACAGTGTTGATGATGGTGTTTCTAAAAGACAGAAAAAGGTTTCTCTTGTAAGATTATCTCAAATAGCAAATCAGACAAAAGAAAGACTTTCCCAGTCTAAATCAGCAAGAATAGTGCTTGCTCCTTTTATACAAGAACCTAAAATAGTAAATATAAATATGGAAGTAACCAGAGAGGATTTATTAAATCATAAAAGAGTAAATAAACTTGATGACAGCGACGAAGTTTTTAATAAATTTAAAGATAAGACTATTCCTGATATGATTGATATAACTCTTGATTGTATTGACAAATCTTTAGAAAAAGCCGGACTTAAAACAGAAGATATTGATGAAATATTTTTAGTAGGCGGAAGTTCTTCTGTTCCAGCTGTAAGCGAAAAAATAAAAGAAAAATTCAATAAAGAGCCTTTTAAATCAAAAATAAGCCCGGCGCTTAGTATTTCACAAGGAGCAGCATATTATTGCAATATGATTATGATGCCTACTGTAAAAGGACCTACTGTTCAAGAAAAGACAATACATCCTCTTGGTCTTGAAATAGCTGGTAGGAGGTTTATGGAAATAGTTAAAAGCGGCATTGATATACCAAAAACAGGATTAACAATAGAAGCTGACGAACCTTTGATTACAAACTTTGACGGAATTACAAGTATGGCTATTGTAGTATATGAAAATACAGAGCCTAAAAGTTCTGATGGAGTTGAATTTGTAAACGGTTCTGGAATGAAACGTCTTGCAGGGACTTCATTAAGAGGAATACCAGCAGGTCCTAAAGGACAGGAAAAGGTTAAAGTAATATTTAACATAGGACAAGATAATATGCTTAAAGTTACGGCTAAAAGTATGAGTACAGATGGCGTTGTTACTGAACTTTCAGTAGATGAATTATACTAAAAAAAATTAATGTAACAGGGGGAACGAAATGTCTAAATCACCTGTAACAACAATTGATTACGACAAACTGCTTGAAAGTTGGTCAATTACAGAGAATGAACTTAAAAATTATATTGAGAGTTTGACCGATGATATAATAAAAAATATTGAGACAGTATTATTTTCCAAAGTAATTAATTCTGTAAGAAAAAGCGGCAGATTGGCGGAATATGATGAAAATATATATGAATATTATTTATACCTTGTAAATTATTACAAAAGATGTATTAAAATATATGAAAAAAATAGTAAGGATGTAAATTCAGATGATATAAAAAAAATTGCAGACGGTCTTTATTCTATTATAAAATCAAAAATTGCTCAATTTGAAGATGTTGAAAAAATGATTGAAGTTGACAGTATAAAAGGAATGAATCCTATAAAGGCTGAAAAAGTAAAAATAATAAAGAGAGATGTTAATTTATTATTTAAAAACATAATAAATATAAGGAAAAATATAAAATCTGAAATTGATACTTATAAATATGACTGCTTTAATATTGATATGGACGAAAATTCATTGTCATTATTTGAAAATGTAAAGTTATGTTTGTTAAGTCATAAAGATGAATTATATTCAATGTATTTAGATTCTTTAAATAAATGTATTTTAGATATAAATGATTTAGTATCAAGAGATATAACTTATTTTTATTATGAACTTTTAAAGGATGAGAAAAATGATTTAGGCTCTATAATAAAAATACAGGCAGATGCACTTGAAAAATCTATACAGACAACAGAGGAAGAAAATATAATTCAAGAAATATTAAAAAACTTACGAGAAGGATATCAGCATATTTCAAAACAGGTTGATGAGTTAGATATTAATTTAAAAGATAATTTTATAAGCTTAGATGATATAAAAGATAAGAATGAAGATGAGTTTTATAATGAATTTGTTCTGAAATTAAAAGAATGTATAAAAAATAACGCTGTTAAAAATATAAATGATAAGACACAACCGTTTATTACGCTTTTAAAAGATAATTTTATAAAATATACATTATCTGAAAGACAAAATTACGCAAAACAGACAGCGGAAATGCAAATTAAAACTGAAGTAAGTTTTGCTGATATGATTTGCGATTGTTTTAGTATAATTATAAAACATACTAATGAAAACAGACATAATTTAAAAGATTCTGAATTTATTGAAATTATAGAAGGTATATATGAAACAATAAATATAAAAATTGACAATATAAAAGAAAGTACAGAAATATTTAAAAATGAATGTGAAACAGAAACCGATAATATTATCCAAAATGATAACTATGAAATTAAACTTAATATGGAACAAATTAATGAAGGTTTATTAATTTGGATTAAACTTCATTGTGATAAAGAAGCATTTCTATCTGAATTTCATATTATTTTGGATAAAAATAAAACTGATGATTATAAATGCGGAGAATTTGAAGAAATAAGAAAAAAAGCGTTTCAATTTAGAAAAGAACAACTTTTATTTGAAATAAGTACATTTGAGGAAATTTTAAATTATTCCGTATCAAGGCTTAGAAAATCAGAAAATACGCATATTGTCAGCTATGTAAACGCTGTTGATGAAACAACACATAAAATTTATGAAACGCTTAATAAGTTTAATATTGAAATTATAAAGCCTTCTGCTCATGATATGTTTAATGGAAAAGAACATGATGTACTTATGGCGGAAAAAAGTAAAGAATTTAAAAAAGGCGAAATTATCAAACTTATGAACAGTGGTTACAAACAAGGAGATATTATTTTATTAAGAGCTAATGTTATAGCTGCTAGGTAAGGTGAATTTATGAATTTCAAGCTTAGTGAAAATGAGTTTATTGTCGGAATTGACATTGGAAACAGTATGTCGTCTATTTCATATTTTAATTTTAATTCTGGGAAACCAGAGTTAATTGATGTAAGCGGAGGTTATGGAAAAATAAATACTCCTACGGTTGTACAATATATTAAAGATACAAAAGAATGGGTTTTTGGAGAGTATGCGCTGCTTAATAAACCTCTTAGCAATGAAATTACATTCGATAACATTATCGAAAACTTAGGGAAAGATATTCATTATATTATAGATAGTAAGCCTGTAAGTCTTGTTAAGATTTTAAGTTTGTTTATAGCAGAACTTATAGGAAATATAAAAAACATTAACCCTAATGCTCATATAATTGGTTTAAATATTTCTACACCATGTTATATAAGCGAAAAAGCAAAAAATGAACTTGTACAGGCAGTTGAATTTGCCGGTTTTAAAAATGAACTTATATCTGTACTGCCTGACAGAGAATGTATTATTCAAAAATTGTTTTATGAAACTGGAATTGAAAAAGAAAAAATTTTAATAATTGATTTTGGCGGAAGAGAAGTAAGAGGAGGAATATATGATTTAAAAACAAAAGGCAGTGATATTTTTGCCGATTGTATAGTTTCTTATTTTAATTCAAATTTTAGTGTTGAAAAAATTGAATTAGATGTTTATAATATATTGAAAAACTATTACTGTGAAAATACTGGAGTAAATGATGTATATGGTTTTCAAAAAGCACAGCTTGAAGCCTTTGCATACCAGCATAAAGATTTGATTTTTCAAAATAAAAGTGAAAAAGATATTAAACTATATTTTAACTTTTCATATCCTCCTTTTAAACAGGTTTTAACTAAAAATATGATTAATAGAATAATACAGCCTTATGCCTCTGAGTTTGTTCAGTTTATAGATAATCTTTTAAATACTGTACAAGGGAACAATGAAATTATAAAAAAAGATGATATTGATACAGTATTATGTTGGGGCGGAGGATTTGAAATGCTGTGGGCAAGAGAATTAGTAATCAATTATTTTGGAAATAAAGTTATACTTTTCAACAATCCAAAAGGTGAAAGTTCTATGGGAGCATGCTATGCAGCTGCAGCTCACCTTAATGTTTTAAATGATTCTTTTGTACACATGAAAGATTTAAACCAGCTTGATTTTGATATAGGATTAATAGTTGAAGAAAAAAAAGGAGTAGAAAAATTTGTTCCAATTGTTCCAAGAAATTCTTTTTGGTGGCAAAAATTTAAAAATTGTCGGGTAATTTTAATGGAGAATACTGAAAAAGATGTTTCAATTGATTTTTTCAAAAGAAATTCAAATGGGCATATAAAGCTTATTGAAAAATTCAAATTAAATGATTTTCCAAAAAGACCAAAAGCCGTTACTATGCTTGATATTTCAATTAAATGTATTAACAGCAATACTATATGTGCAAGTGTTAAAGATAACGGTTTTGGAGAAATTTTTCCAAAATCAAATTATGAAAAAGTCATAAATATAAGTATATAATAAAATATTTATAAAATAAATTAAGTAGGTGATATATTTTGAATTGGGAAGAGTACAAAGGAGAAATAGAAAAACGGGGAAGTCTGCCTGAAGATTGGTATATTTTAGGTGTGGATTTAGGTACTACTAATTCAATTGTAAGCTATTGGAATAATATAAATAGAAAACCAGAACCAATAGATATAAGTAATGGGTTTGGTAAAATTCCGCTTCCGTCAGTTGTACAATACAGAAAAGATGACGATGGTACAGAAGGAGAATGGGTAATTGGAGAAGAAGCTTATCGTTCTATGAAAATATATCCTGAAACAACAATACGCTCAATAAAAAGGAAAATGGGAACAAATGAAGTTATAAATATAGACGGAAAAGAGTATCTTCCAGAAGAAATTTCAGCTAAAATTTTACAAGAATTGATTAGCCATTGTCAAGGCTTAAACCCAAAAGCTGAAATAGCCGGTCTTGTAGTATCTGTACCATATGATTTTGATGATGCTGCAAAAAAAGCCACTATGAAAGCATGTGAAATAGCTGGATTGTCAGACAAGCTTATATGTCTTATTGAAGAACCTAAGGCAGCGGCGCTTGCTTATAATTTAAGACATAACTTAGAAGAAAACGAAAAAATAATGGTATTTGATTTTGGCGGAGGCACTCTTGATATAACACTTTTTCATGTAGTTGAAAAAGATGAAAAACATATAAAACTTCAAGTTATAAGTGAAGGCGGAGAAGCTTATCATGGGGGAGACAATATTGATGAGAAACTGCTTAACCAATGTTTTAAATATATATTTGAAAAAACTAATCAAAAAAAAGAAGATATAGATATAGAAAATCAAGTTGAACTTATATGTAGAGCAAGAGAATCCAAAGAAAGACTTTCCGGAGTTAAAAGTTTTAGAATATCATTTACTTTTTGTATTCCTCCTTTTGTAGAGCAGCTTACACGAGACGAATTTGAAGAACTTATATCAGATTTTAAGGATAAAACAAGAAAGCTTGTTCTTAAAGCTTTAAGAGAGTCGTATAATGGAGCATTACAGCCTGATGATATTGACAGAGTTTTGCTTGAGGGCGGTTCGTCTCAAATGCCATGGGTTAAAGATATGCTTATAGGGATTTTTAATACAGATAGTAAAATTTATACATCTGAAACACCAGCACTTGATATTTCTTTAGGAGCGACATACTATGCTGCAATGAAAATGGGACTTTTAACACATCCTGATATGGAATCAGAAAAAACAAATGTTGAGTTTGAGGTTACAGTACCTCATGATATTGGTTTTGAGGTTACAAAAGGAAAAATAAAATCGTTTTTTCCAATGATTAGAAGAGGAACACCGTATGCTTTAGCTAAAAAAAGTCAGATTTTTACTTTGTCGGGAGATAATATTGAAGATATGACAACATTTGATTTAAGAGTACTTGAAAGAATTGATAAAGAAGACACAATTAACGAATGTAAACTTATAGGCGAAGTATCAATTAAGGGACTTCCAGAAAGACCAAGTGGAAAAACGAAACTTGAAATTACACTTCAGGTTGAAGAAGAAGGCGGACTTGTCAAAGGAAATGTTGAGGATATAGGATTTGGCGATGAATATGCTCCAAGTGGCTATAATGAAAGTTTTGACCCAAGCCGTTTCAATAAAACTGTTGTGGAGGGATAATTAAATGGCATATTTAGGTATTGATTTAGGAACGACAAATTCGGTTGCAATTATATATCAGGATAAAAATGACGCTGTTGAAGTTGTTAAAATTGATGGAACAGACGAAATATTGCCATCTGTCGTAAGTTATTCGGAAGATGAGATTATTGTTGGAAGTGAAGCGAAATCCGGCGCTATAATATATCCTGAAAGTACAATTATTTCTGTTAAAAGACTTATGGGAAGTGCCGAAAAAATAAATGTTGGAGAATCTGAGAAAACTCCTGAGGAAATTAGCGCTCAAATATTAAAAAAATTGAAAGTTTCTGCTGAGGAACAAGCAAAAGAGAATTTTGATGAAGTTGTAATCACACATCCAGCTTATTTTAATGACAGACAAATTTATGCCACAAAACAAGCTGGACTTGAGGCTGGTTTTAAAAATGTTTACTTGTTAAGCGAACCTCTTGCCGCTGCTATTGAGTATGGATACAGACAAGGATATGCACAAACATTGCTTGTTTACGATATTGGAGGAGGTACATTTGACGCTTGTGTTTTAAAAGTATCTATTGACGCTGACGGACAGGAAATCTTCCAGGAACTTTCTGATGTGGGAGATATGAATTTAGGAGGAGATGATTTTGATTCTGAATTGATACGCCGTATGAAAAATGAATTTAAAAATCAAACCGGAATAGATTTAGATAGTATTGACGAAACAGAAAGAAAAAGAGTTTTGCAAAAACTAAAACAAGAGGCAGAACAAACAAAGAAAAAACTTTCCGGAACTAACAAAGTTTCTGTTAAAATTCATCCTTTAATAATACATGACGGCGTTCCAAAAAATTTATCTTTTGAAATTACAAGAGAAGAATTTGAGGCAATGATTAGAAAGTATGTTGATAGAAGCCGTGATATTGTTGCTGAAGCTTTGGAAAGAGCTAATAAAAAAGCTGACGAAATATCAAAAGTAATACTTGTAGGAGGGTCAACGCTTATACCAATGGTAAAAAGAATGGTTGCCGGTTATATTAAAGAACCATACAGAGCTACTGACCCAGCTAAAAGCGTTGCAATGGGTGCAGCTATTTATAATCATTTGATACATCTTCCAAACAGTAATGTAAAGGTTGGACAAATTACAAGACAGATATTCGGAACAGAAGCTATTGTAGATATTAAAACTATGAAAAAAGCATTAATACCTATAATTCCAATGGGAAGTCCGATTCCGAGCCGTTTTTCTGACAGTAATTTTTCAAATATGACGGATTCATCAATTGTTAATGTTGATGTATATCAATGGGAACAGGGAAACGAGAAAGACAAAAAGTATATAGGAAGCGTTGTTATGTCAGGGCTTAAAGGGGAAACAAGACTTGAAATAACTTATGCAATAGATGATAATAACTTGTTTGAGGTTTTTGTAAAAGACCTTAATACAGGAAATATGCAAAAAGCAGAATTTGACAGAAGTAAGGCTGGAAAAGTTCCTGAGAGAGAAGTTATTACAAAAACAGGAACTGATAAAGTAAACGTGGTATTTTTAATTGATACTACTGGAAGTATGGATACTTATATAAATGGAGTTAAGGAAAGAGCGATTGAGTTTTCAAATATATTAAGAAGTAAGGGAACAAAATTTAAACTCGGTTTAATAGGTTTTGGGGACTTAGGAGAAAAGGAAAAACCAAGTGTATATAGCTTTACAGATGATATACCAAAATTTCAAAAACAGGTAAAAAATATACCAAGAACTTATGGAGGTGATATACCAGAATCATCTCTTGACGCTTTAGAAACAGGCGTACAGCTACTGGAAAACTCAATGATTGAGTCTGATACAAAAAACATATTTATACTTATCACCGATGCACCTCCGCATGTACCAACAGAAAGCGGAAAAAGCGTAGATGATATATGCGATATGCTTAAAAATAAAAATATTACAACATATATTGCCGCACGTAAAGATAAAGATAGTCTTGCGGCTTATGAACCAGTTACAAAACCTTTTGGTAAATACTATGACTTAAATGATAAGTTTTATGATATATTAGATAATATAGCTATGAGTATTGCCGAATTAATAAGAATTAAAAGTTAAAATATTCAAATCGGGAGAGTGGATTTATGTCTGCCTCATTGATTCTGGCATCTTGCGCAGAATATGCTCATAATCCTTATTTTTTTAAATCTACAAATACTTATATTTATTCGTTTGAAGAATCATTATATCATTGTTTTAGCAATTGGAGGTATTCTCAAGACGAATATTTCAGCGATGAATTTATATTATGGATTAAAAATGAATTAGGATTATGTTTTATTGCCTCTGAAATTGAAAAATTAAAAGGTATCAAAAAAATTTCTGAAAAAATACTAAAGTTTTTAACTTTAATATATTATTTTGATGATTCTGAAATTGATTTTATAAAAAAAGAAATTCTAAAATGGGAAAATAAAAGCAACGCTGAAAAATATAAGGAAAAAGGTGATAGGCTTGCGTTTGAAGGGTTTTATGACCAAGCCTTAGTTGCTTATTTGACTTCACTTAAAAATAATAAAGATGATGAAAAAATACTTAATAATATAGGTGTTTGCTATATGAAAGGCGGCAACACTGAAGTTGCTTCAAAATATTTTGAAAGCGCTTATATAAAAGATAAAAGTAATAAAGATATATATTACAATCTTATAGAAGCTTATATAAATAGCGGAAATATAGATAACGCTTTGAAATTTTTAAAAACTATAAAAAAAGATTGTACTGATAGCGAAATTTTTTATTTTAACGGTGAAATTGCATTTAAAGAGCATAAATATATAGAGGCTATTGAGAATTATGAAAATGCAATTTCTTTAAATAATGATAAATTATATATAATTAAACTTTCGGAAGTATATTTAAAGATGCGTAAATATGATATGGCTTTAAATGTACTTGATAAAATCAAACACGATGATATAGACGTACTTATAAAGAAAAGCGCTATATATGTTGAAAATAATAACTTACATCTTGCTATAAGAAGTATTGAAAAAGCATTAACATTAAAAAATGACAGTGAACTTTGGAGACTTCTTGCTTCTTATTATAGAATGGATTACGACCTTAATATGGCTGAAAAAGCAATTCTTAAAGCTTTAGGTATAGATTCAGAAAGTAAAGAAGTTAATCTTGAATATGCAAAAATAAAAAAAGCACAAGGAAAACTTCGTGATTATCAAGTAATACTTGATAAAATACTTAATAGTTTTAAAAAAGAATACAGACAAATTTATTTTTAAAAATATAGTTGTAATTATAACTTTACTTTGATATAATTAAGTTATCAAAATTTGACATATATAATTTTGTATTTAACATACTTTTATTTAGGAGGTTTTATAAATGGTAAATATTCCTGATGTAAAAATAGGGTTCGTTGCTGTAAGTAGAGATTGTTTCCCTATGTCTTTAAGTGAGAACAGAAGAAAAACTGTAATGGCTGAATTAAATAAAACTGATTTGGACGTTTTTGAGGTTCAAACAGTAATTGAAAATGAGAAACATGTACTTTTAGCATTGGACGAGCTTAAAAATGCTAAGGCAAATGCGCTTGTTGTATATTTAGGCAATTTCGGTCCTGAAGGTCCTGAAACTTTACTTGCGAAAAAGTTTGAAGGTCCTGTAATGTTTGTAGCTGCTGCTGAGGAAACAGGCGATAATTTAATAGATGGTCGTGGTGATGCATATTGCGGTATGCTTAATGCTTCATATAATTTAGGTCTTAGAAATTTAAGAGTTTACATACCTGAGTATCCAGTAGGAATACCTTCAGAAGTTGCTAAAATGGTAAGTGAATTTGAAAATATAGCAAGAGTTGTTATTGGTTTAAGCAAATTTAAAATATTTAGTTTTGGACCACGTCCTTTCGATTTTGTAGCATGTAATGCACCTATTAAAGCTTTATATGATTTAGGCGTTGAAATTCAAGAAAATTCTGAACTTGATTTATTTGCATCATTTAATGAACATGCAAATGACCCACGAATTGCAGATGTAATAAAAGATATGGAAAATGAATTGGGTAAGGGTAATAAACATGCTGGAATATTATCAAAACTTGCTCAATATGAACTTACGCTCCTTGATTGGGCTGAAAAAAATAAAGGTGCATCTGAATATTTTGCTTTTGCTAATAAATGTTGGCCGGCATTTCAAACTCAATTTGGATTTGTTCCATGTTATGTAAATTCTCGTCTTACAGGAAGAGGAATACCTGTTGCTTGTGAAACTGATATTTATGGTGCTTTAACTGAATTTATTATTACATTAGCTACAAAAATGCCTCCTACACTTCTTGATATAAATAATACTGTACCTGCGGATTTATATGAAAAGAATAAAAGTGCGTTTGGAGAATACAAGCTTACAGATACATTTATGGGATTCCATTGTGGAAATACTTCAAGTTGTTATGTAAACAACGCTGAAATGAAACATCAGCTTATTATGAAACGTTCTCTTGAGCCTGATAGTGAGCCAAACATTACAAGAGGAACTTTTGAGGGAAATATTAAAAGCGGTGACATAACTATTTTTAGACTTCAATCAACTGCTTCAACTCAGCTTAGAAGTTATATTGCAGAAGGTGAGGTAATAGATGCTGATCCTAATTCATTTGGTTCAATAGGTATTTTTGCCATAGATGAAATGGCAAGATTTTATAGACATGTTTTAATTGCTAAACAGTATCCTCATCATGCTGGTATTGCATTTAAACACTCCGGAAAAATATTATTTGAAGCAATGAAACTTATTGGTATTCAAGATATTGCGTACAATCAACCTAAATGTGTACCTTATCCACAGGAAAATCCATTTAATAAATAATTCAAAATTAAAGTTTTAATTTAACCGATAAGAGTAAGCGTCCCGTTTCTTAATCGAGGCAATTACTCTTGTATTCAGTAGGAGTTTACACTCCTACTGAATTACAAAGGTTTCGTTAGAAACCGTCGACTATGTTAAGTTGATGTTTTTACATAAAGTTTTATATGAATAGGAGAGGGATATATAAATATAATATACAATTAATAATAATAAAATAAAAAAACCTTTAAAATAAAAAAGGTTTTAAAAATAGTAAAAAACATTTCGTTAAACACAACTTTAACGAAATGTTTTAATTTTTTGTTTATATTTATTATTTATTATACATGTTAAATATAATATACATATAAGAAATAATA
>CAMTZM010000033.1 GCA_947086655.1 uncultured Eubacteriaceae bacterium | reverse complement strand
ATTCCGAATAATGCTTTACCTTTTACAGCAAGTCCACTGTTTCCATTATTACTTTTAAGTATAGCTTGTGCTATTGTAAGACTTGGAAGTATTTTAATTATCTTTGCGTCTTTCATTACATAATCTTTAATGTTTCTTATAAATTTCTCTCTTGTTAAACTCATTTTTATTCCTTCTTGTATTATATAGTTGTAGTGTTTAGAGTCCCTCATCAAGGACTTATGCTATAATGTATAAGGGTACTGTGGATTAGTTAATTCCACCTACCACTTGATGGTTTAATAAAGGCTTTAATCACAGTCTCTTTGTACATTTGTTAATTAGTTAGATACCGCATAACGGTTTATTTAGAACAAGGTTACAATCTCAGAGAGTAACTGTGGCTCTAAACAGTATCAAATTTATTCTATAAGGAGTGTTTTGTATGATTTTTGCAGGTATTTATGCTACTAAATATAAAAATGACTGCCTTATTATGAATTCAGACGGTGAAGTTCTTTTTAACGCCTTTACCATATTCAATAATAAAGAGAGTTTTGATGAGCTTTATCAAAAGATTAAATCTTGTTCGACTGATTTATCCAAAATAAAAGTAGGACTTGAAACTATTGGATATTAAAGCTATAATATTTTGGGCTATCTTCTTGATAAAGGTCTTCCCACCTTTGTTATCAATCCGTTACATACAAATCTTTACAGAAAAAGTCTTAATCTTAGAAAGACAAAAACGGATAAGGTTGACGCTCGTACAATCGTTATGATGTTAATGTCTGATGTAGACTTGAAGTCCTATTCAGATACATTATATCATAAAATCTCTATTTTGGACACTTCCTTTTTAATAAGTATCAATACGTTTTTTACATAATTAGATTTTATATAAAAAATAAGGGCATATCAAAATAAAATCCAATTTCAAATAAATCATTTTTTATATTGCATAAATTTAATTTTAACTACAATATTTTTATTGTTTATTGTATTTTTTGTTAATAAATAGTTTTTGATTAGACGTGAAAAATTAAATGTATAAAATTTTGTTATAATAAGAAAATAAAATTATTATAAGGAAACACTGATTTAATATATAGAAAATAATTAGTATTTCCACAATTTATTTTGGAGTTGATAAAATGTCTGTAAAAATAACTAAAATTATTGCAATTATTGCGGCGGTTTTATTAGCTGTTATATTAATATTTTATATTACAAATAGTTTGTATGATAATTCAGATGAAAATAAAGGTACTTTTGTAATGGAAGAAGGTGACTTTATTGGATATTTATATTAAACCGGCAAAAAAAATTGCTTTAGCAAATAATAAAAAGGTATATGTAAAAGACGTAGCTGATGTATTTGCTCCTGAAAGCATATTAAAACAGGTTAAAAACGTAAAACTACTTGAGATAAAAGAAGACAAAAGAAAAAACTATCTTATAACAATTATAGATATTATAAGTGCTATTGATAAGGCTCTTCCGGGACATACATTGAATAATGTAGGAGAAATGGACACAGTTGTTGAGTATTCTCCTAAAAAGAGCAAAGATAGAAGTATCTTTAAAATACTTAAAATAGCTGCTATTACAGTTATTTTATTTGCTGGTTCATCAACAGCGATTATGAGTTTTCATTCAGATTCACAAATGGCTAACGTATTAGAAAATTATTATTATATATTTTTTAATGAGAAAGTTGAAAATCCTTTTATTGTTGATTTTCCTTATTCTATTGGATTAGCACTTGGAATAACTGTATTTTTTAATCATTTTTCAGGTAAAAAACTTACTACTGACCCTACTCCTATTGAAGTTGAAATGTCAGTATATGAAACTGAAGTTACCGACAATATAATAGATACTCTTAATACAAGCCGTATGAAAGAAGGCGGTGAAAATAATGGAGATAATTAAATATATTATACTTTCTTTAATAGGATTTGGAAGCGGTATAGTTATTGCTGGTGCTGTATTTGCATTTATAGCTATTATAGGAGTAGTTCCAAGATTTGCGCAGAAAACAAAAACAGTTAAGTTTATAAAATTATACGAAGAGGCTATTATATTTGGAGGTATTTTTGGTACATCGACAATATTTATAGATTATTATATTCCCATAGGAAATGTTTTAACATTTATATTTAGTCTATGTATAGGTATGTTTTTTGGAGCTGTGGCGGTTTCTCTTGCAGAAATTCTTGATGTTGTTCCAATTCTTTCAAGAAGAGTCCGTATACAAAGAGGTATGCGTTATTTTTTATTATCAATTGCTGTGGGTAAATTTTTAGGTTCTGCTTTATATTATTTTGTTCCAGGTTTTTTTAATAATTAATTAAGGAGTGTTTGCAATGAATAAAAAGTCAAAGCAGGAATATCAAAAAATGGTAGAAAAAGCATCGCCAAACAGTAACCTTATATTAGATTGTATAAAAGCTTTTGTTATAGGCGGGCTTATATGCTGTATTGGACAGGTTATTACTAATTTGTTTGAATATTATGGATTTAGTCAAAATGATTTAGGAATTTATACATCTTCAGTTCTTATATTTATAGCGTCTTTTATGACTGGAATGGGCTGGTACAGTAAATTAGGAAAATTTGCCGGAGCAGGTTCTGTTGTACCCATTACCGGCTTTTCAAACTCAATTACCTCTCCGGCGATAGAATTTAAAAAAGAAGGATATATACTTGGAGTTGGAGCAAAAATATTTATTATTGCCGGACCTGTTATTTTATATGGTATATTAACTTCTATGGCAGTAGGAATTATTTATTATATTTTGAAATAAAGAGGTGACTTAATATTATGGCAAAACGTATAGGTAAACAATCGGTAAAGTTTGATAAAAGTATTTCAATTAAATCAACAGCGGCTACTGTTGGTCCAAAAGAAGGAGAAGGTCCTTTAGGAAAGTATTTTGATGTTGTTCTTGAAGATATTTTAGCCGGAGAAAAAAGCTGGGAAAAAGCCGAAAGTAAAATAGTATCTAATAATATGAAACTTGCAGTTGAAAAATCCAAAATAGGCATGGATAAAATAGACTATATTTTAGCCGGGGACTTGCTTAATCAAGGAAGTGGGTCAAATTATGGAGTAAGGGATTTTAACATACCATTTTTTGGACTATATGGGGCTTGTTCAACTTTTGGTGAAAGTATGTGTCTTGGAGGAATTTTAATTGAAAGCGGAGCGGCTGAAAATGTACTTGTAGGAGCATCAAGTCATTTTTGTGCAGCCGAAAAACAATTTAGATTCCCTCTTGATTTAGGAACACAAAGACCATTAACTACTACATGGACTGTTACAGGTGACGGAGCGGCAGTTTTGTCTAATGAGGATAATTCTCCTTATATTACCGCTATTACTACTGGAAAAATGGTTGATTTAGGAATTACTGATGCAAATAATATGGGAGCAGCTATGGCTCCAGCAGCGGCACAAGCAATATGTTCAAATTTTAAGGATTTTGATATTACGCCGGATTATTATGATTTAATAATTACGGGAGATTTAGGAAAAGTTGGAATGGAATTAACAACAAAACTTTTAAAAGAAGAAGGTTATGATATTTCAAAAAATTTTACGGATTGTGGAGTTGAGATATTTGACCCTGTAAGTCAGGACACGCATGCTGGAGGAAGTGGATGTGCTTGTTCGGCAACGGTTTTCTCATCTTATTTTTATGAAAAAGTTAAAAGAGGAGAACTTAAAAGAATTTTATTTGTTCCAACAGGAGCGTTAATGAGTTCTACAAGCGTACAACAAGGAGAGAGTATACCCGGAATAGCCCATGCGGCTGTTATTGAAAATAAAAGGGGGAATAATTAATGGATTATTTAAAGGCTTTTATTGTGGGTGGACTTATATGCGTAATAGGACAAATATTAATTGATAAAACAAAATTAACATCAGCAAGAATATTAGTTTTATTTGTTGTCTCAGGTTGTATATTAGGAGGACTTGGGCTTTACGAGCCTCTTGTGAGATTTGCAAATGCAGGTGCCACAGTGCCTCTTCCGGGATTTGGTTATGCACTTGCTAAAGGAGTTATGAATGAGATAGACACTTCAGGAATAACGGGTATTTTAACAGGAGGTTTAAAAGCATCGGCGGCTGGTATAACAGTTGCAATTGTATGTGGTTTTTTAGCATCGCTTATATTTAACCCAAAAGAAAAATAATATAAAAATACAAATACAAGGGGGTTATATTTTGAAAATACCAAAACATATAGGAATTATTCCAGACGGTAACAGAAGATGGGCTAAAAAAAATGGACTTGAAAAACACGAAGGATATAAAAATGGAATTAATCAAGGGCTTTGTGCTTTTAGAGAATGTCAAAAATTAGGTGTTGAAGAATTAACTTTCTATGGATTTACAGCAGATAATACAAAACGTCCCTCAATTCAGACAACTTCTTTTACAAAAGCATGTATTGACGCAGTAGAGTTAATAAAAAAAGAAGATGCGCAAATTTATGTAGCCGGAAATAGTTTATCAAAAATGTTCCCTGATGAATTAAAAGAATATACAAAAAGGAAATTTTTTGGAAAAAGAGGAATAAAGGTAAATTTTCTTATTAATTATAGTTGGGAATGGGATTTAAACATTAAAGAAGAAAATAAAAGAATTATTAATACTATTGATATTTCAAGGGTCGATTTAATTATACGCTGGGGCGGAATGAGACGTTTATCTGGATTTTTGCCAATACAATCGGTTTATTCTGATTTTTATGTAGTAGACGAATTTTGGCCTGATTATAAAAATGAACACATATACGAAGCTATTAAATGGTATAACAAACAAGATATTACATTGGGCGGCTGATACATTAAAGTATTTAAAAAAAAGTAAATAAGGCTTATAGTTGAAAATTTGTAATTACATGTTATAATGTATTTATAATATGTAATTACAAATTTTTCTGATTTTTGTTTTGAAGGGATTGATTTTATGGAAATAAACAAAGTAATTGACGCAATGACAGATTATTACAGCAATGATTGGAAAAGAATAAATCATTTTACTAAAGTATATTCATTTGCTAAAATAATTTCAGATTGTGAGAATATAGATGAAAAAGATAAAGAACTTGTTGAAGTGTCAGCAGTTGTACATGATATAGGAATAAAGGTAAGTGAAGAAAAATACAATTGCAGTGATGGAAGATATCAGGAAATTGAAGGTCCTATAATAGCTAAGGAAATGCTTTCTGATATTGGATTT
Source organism: uncultured Eubacteriaceae bacterium (assembly GCA_947086655.1). Lineage (GTDB taxonomy): Bacteria > Bacillota > Clostridia > Lachnospirales > CAG-274 > CAMTZM01. The sequence continues at coordinate 20,183 of CAMTZM010000033.1, read as the reverse complement.
GACAGTGAGTTTATTAAAAAGGTATGCTGGCTTGTTGGACATCATCATACTTATTCAAATGTAATAGAAATTTCTCATCAAATTTTAATTGAAGCTGATTTTCTTGTAAATATAGGCGAAGAAATGATTAAAAAAGATAAAATTGAAATTATTAAAAATAAGATATTTAAAACTATGACAGGCTTAGAATATTTAAGCTGGCTTTATAATGTGTAAATATGTGTTTAAATTATTTATATATTTAATTTTATAGTATTTTTCAGGTGTTTTAAAAACGTGTCTAAAAACTATTGAAGTAGCCGAAAAAATTAAAAAAATAAACGTATTTTAAAGATGATTTTTTTGTGTATATTTCAGTTTAAAGGTACGTTTTTTTAAATTTTAAGTAGTATGTATATTTTTTTAATATAAAAAAAATAACTTTGTAAAAAATCATTTTAAAAAATGCTTTATTTATTACAGTTTTTGGAGTAATATAATATATGTAATTGTATGTATTTTGTTTATATTTCAATTTTAATAAAATACCTAAATATTTATGAAAAAGTATTTTCATAGTATAAATAATAGTGTTTATTGAACAGATTGAACAGGTGGTATGTATTTATGTCTGAAAAAATATTGCTTATAGACGGAAATAGTATAATAAACCGTGCTTTTTATGCTATACCTCTCTTATCTGATAAAGAAGGAAGATATACAAATGCGGTATATGGTTTTTTAAATATATTTTTTAAATTTTTTGATGATGAAAATCCAAAATATGCAGCCGTTGCTTTTGATTTACCTCATCCTACATTTAGGCATGAGAAATATGCCGAATACAAAGGAACAAGAAAAAAAATGCCTGATGAATTAGCTTCACAGCTTCCTATTTTGAAAGAACTTTTAGGTAAAATGAATATTAAAATTATAGAAAAGGAAGGGTTCGAAGCAGATGACATATTAGGTACAATGGCTGTTAAAGCATCTTCAAACGGTATATTTCCAGTTATTATATCAGGAGACAGAGATTTATTGCAAATGGCTTCTAATAAAATTAAAATAAGAATACCAAAAACAAAAGGCGGAAAAACAGAAGTTGAAGATTATTTAGAAAAAGATGTTTTAGAAAAATACGGAGTAACCCCTAAAGAGTTTATTGAGGTTAAAGCTTTGATGGGTGATTCATCGGATAATGTTCCCGGTGTACCGTCAATAGGTGAAAAAACGGCTATAAAAATTATTCAAGAATACAAAACAGTTGAAAACGCTATAAAAAATTCAGAAAATATAAAACCTAAAAAAGCGTCTGAAAACTTAAAAGAGTATGAACAACAAGCGCTTTTGAGTAAATATTTAGTAACAATAAATGTTAATGTTCCTTTAGATATTAAAGAAAATGAATTTACTGTTGATGGAATATATAATGAAAAATCATTTGAGATGTTTTCTAAATTAGGTTTTAAAAGCATGTTAAACAGATTTGATGTTTTAAATGTAAAAAAAGAAACAGATGTTAAAACAAATTTTAAGCTTATAAACGAAGATACAGAAGCTAAAAATTTCTTTTTCAACTTAAATCCTTTTGATGAGATTTCTTATTGTATAGCAGAAGAAGACGGAAACATTTTCGGAATAAGTTTTTCTCTCAGTGATGAATCAGTTTTTATAAAAACTGGAGAAGGAATAAAAGAAAGTGAGCTTTTTGAAATTACAAGAAATTTTTTTGAGGGAGAATACCCAAAAATAGCACATGATGCTAAAAGAGATATTACTATTCTTAGAAAATATAATATTAAACTTAATAATTTAATTTTTGATACAATGATTGCGGCTTATATTTTAAATGCTACAAAAGAAACATATAATTATAATGATATAGCTTTTGAGTTTTTAAATGAGTCTTATAAATCAGAAGAAGATATATTTGGAAAAGGAAAAAGTCATAAAAAGCTTAATGAGATATCAGAAAGTGAAGTTATAAAGTTTTTTTGTTTAAAATCAGATGTATCTTTAAGAGCAAAAGAGTTTATGCTTAACAAAATTGAGTTAAATAATCAACATGAACTTTTTTATAATATTGAAATACCTCTTATTTATGTATTAGCTTATATGGAAAGTAACGGAATAAAAGCTAACAGACAAGGAATTTTAAATTATAGGGATGAACTAAAGACTAAAATAGACGAACTTACAAAAGAAATATATTGGCTTGCCGGTGAGGAATTTAATATAAACTCTCCTAAGCAGCTTAGTGTTATTTTATTTGAAAAACTTGGTCTGAAAGGAGGCAAAAAAACTAAGACAGGTTGGTCTACATCAGCGGGCGTTTTAGATAAATTAAAAGGTAAAGATGAAATAGTTGATAAAGTTCTTGAGTATAGAACATATGTAAAATTAAAAACTACTTACGCAGACGGACTTTTATCTGTTTTAAAAGATGATGACAAAATATATTCTACGTTTAATCAGACAATAACATCTACCGGAAGAATAAGCAGCACTGAGCCTAATTTACAAAATATACCTATTAAACTTGAATTGGGACGTAAATTAAGAAAAGTTTTTATACCATCAAGTACGGATTATATTTTTATAGACGGTGATTACTCACAGATAGAGTTAAGAGTTTTGGCGCATATGGCAGGCGATAAAACACTTATAAATGCTTTTATAGAAGGACAAGATATTCATAAACTTACAGCGTCACAGGTATTTAATGTTGATTTTGATTCTGTTACGCCTATACAAAGAAGTAATGCTAAGGCGGTTAATTTTGGAATTATTTATGGCATAGGTGCTTTTAGTTTAAGTCAGGATTTAGGAATTTCAAAAAGAGAAGCCGATTTATATATAGATGGATATTTTAAAAAATATCCCTTTGTTAAAGCTTATTTGAATGAAATTGTAGAAAAAGCCAAAATAAATGGATATGCTGAAACTATATTTAATAGAAGAAGAGAAATACCTGAAATAAATGATACAAATTTCGTAAAAAGGTCGTTTGGAGAAAGAGTGGCCATGAATATGCCTATTCAAGGAAGTGCGGCAGATATAATAAAAATAGCTATGATTAAAGTATATAATAGAATGAATAAAGAAAAAATGAAATCAAGACTTATACTTCAAGTTCATGATGAACTTTTAATTGAAACACATAAAAGTGAAATTGAAACAGTAAAGGAAATACTAAGGCAGGAGATGGAACATGCTGTGGAATTATCTGTTCCTTTAATAGTAGATATAAGTCAAGGAGAAAGCTGGTATGACACAAAATGAAAATATAAATATATAAGAAATTTAGGTGATTTGAATGTCAAATATTAAAATTATTGGTTTAACTGGAAATTCAGGAAGCGGAAAAAGTACAGTTGCCAATATTTTAAAAAATGAAGGCGGCTATATTATCGACGCTGATAAAATTGCGCATGAAAACATGGAACTTAAAGGATGTGCATATTCGGAGATAATATCATATTTTGGAAATGACATTTTGGATTCTGATAAAAATATAAACAGGAAAAAACTTGGTAATATAGTTTTTAATAATAAAAATAAGCTTAATAAATTAAATGAAATAACTCATAAATATATAATAGAAAAAATAGAAAACGAAATTAAAAAAAATGTTGATAGTAAAGAATATAAATTTGTTGTAATAGACGCTCCTTTGTTAATAGAAACTGGCTTGAATAATAAAGTTGATTCTGTGTGGGTTGTTTACGCTGATTTTGAAAAAAGGGTAAAGCGTATTATGATAAGAGATAATATTACAGAAGAAGAAGTTAAAAAGAGATTTGAAAACCAGCTTGATTTTGAAAAACAAAAAGTATATGCAGATGAAATTATTTTAAATAATGATTTTAATGATATAATAGGAATTGTTAAAGGGATGATAAATAAATTTTTAAAGGAGTAAATAATGTTTTATGTTTTTAATTTAAAAAAGATTACTAAAGCGCTAAAATATATATTTCTTCTGTTTTTATTAATTTGTTTAGTGTTTGCTATTATATTTAAGATTTATCCTATTAAATATTTAGATGAAATATATTATTATTCAAATAAGTATGATTTAGAACCGGCTTTAGTTTGTGCAATAATTAATGTTGAAAGCGGTTTTAACAAAAAGGCTGTTTCTAAAAAAGGCGCAAGCGGTTTGATGCAGATAATGAAATCTACGGCAGATTGGGCAGCAGAAGAAATAGATATAGAAAGATATAGTTATGATAACATATTTAATGAAAAGCTAAATTTGAATATAGGCTGTTGGTATATATCAAAATTAAAAAAACAATTTGATGATAATTTAATATATGTTTTAGCGGCTTATAACGCCGGAAGCGGTAATGTTTCAAAATGGATTTCAGATGAAAAGTATTATGATAATTTTGGAAATCTTGACATACCTTTTCCGGAAACAAAAGAATATGTTGAAAAAGTAAATAAAAATATTAAGTTTTATCGTATTCTTTTGGATATATTCGGAGGTAATTATGATTAAGAAATTTATTGCAGTTTTAATTACAACAACATTTTTTTTAAGCGGCTGTACAAACGATAAATCTGATTTATATGAAAAAGTTGAGTATACAGAAATTTCAACGTCAGAAAAAGAAACATACAGCGATTCAAAAGATGTTTCCCCTGTAAACGGAGGTACGCTTAACTTAACAATGAGACAGCCCAAAACACTTAATCCTCTTATAAATGACGATATTACAGTTGATAGTATTTTACATCTTGTATTTGAGACTCTTTTTGTATTAGATGAAAATCAAAAACCAACGCCTAATTTGGCAGATAGTTATAGTTTTTCTGAAGATGGGCTTACTTTGACGATTAATATGAAAAATAATATGTATTGGCAGGATGGAACTTCTATAAGTGCAGAAGATGTTATATTTTCACTTGATACAATTAGAAATTCTCCAGAAGGAAGTCTTTATAAAAATGTACTTAGAAATATTTCAAGTTATAATTCAAGTGGGTCTTCTGTTAATATAACTTATTCGTCGAAATATTCAGGATGTTTATATAATTTGTGTTTTCCAGTAATACCACGGCATTATTATAAGGATAAAAATTCATTTAATAGCGATATAAACTTAAGTCCTTTAGGAAATGGTATGTATAAATTTAACTCTTACCAACTTGCACGAAAAATGACACTTGAAAAATCAAATAATTTTAAGGGAATGCCTTATATAGACAAAATTGAAGTAACTATAACATCAGATAAGGAAACTGATTTATATTCATTTGAACAAAGTTTGACAGACGCAGTAGATACTGACATAATGGAATGGGGAAAATACAGCGGAAATAAAAAAGTTGATATTTCTGAATATTATACAAATGAGTTTGAGTTTTTGGGATATAATTTTAATAGTCCTGTATTTGCGAATTTGAATGTTAGAAAAGCTTTGGCTTATGCTATACCTTTTGATGATATTGTTGGAAATATATATTTGGGACATGCCGTAAAAAGTATAACCCCTATAAATCCAACATCTTGGTTAAGTTCGTCTGACGAATTAGGAAATTATGAACATGATTTGAATAAAGCAAGAGAATATTTAAAGGCGTCTGAATTTAGCGGCGATAAGCTTACAGTTTCAATTTTAGTAAATTCGGGAAATAGCGAAAGGCTTGAAACAGCATCTGTTATCAAAAATAATCTTGAGTTAATTGGAATGACAATAAATGTTGTATCAAAACCATTTGACGAATATAAGAAAGACCTTGAAAGCGGAAACTATGAAATGTTTTTAGGAGGTATAAATTTAGAAAATAATATGGATTTCAGCTCAATGTTTTTATCTACTGCAAAAGCTCCAAATGGTCTTAATTATTTTAATTATTCTATTGATAAAATGAATGATATTATAAATAGAGTATTTTATTCAGATATGGGAACTGATAACTATAAATCTTTAATGAAAGAGGCTGAACAATATATTATTTCAGAACTTCCGTGTATAGGTATATGTTTTAAAACATCGGCTTTATTGACAGGACAACAGATAAAAGGTGAAAAAAATCCGGTAATAAATAATGTTTACAGTAATATAGAAAAGTGGTATATTTCTGAATAGGAGTGATTTGATGGTTCGTAAATGCTTTTTGACAGGCGAGTTGATTTTTTTTGCGGAAGAAAGGGCAAAAAGACCCTTTAATTATAAGAAAATACATGTTGCTAATACTCCACGACAATTTTGTCCATTTTGTCCGGAAAATAGTAATATGACTCCAAAAGAGGTTTATTCAACGGAGGATAAGCTTATAAAAATTGTTCCAAATAAATATCCATTTATATCAAGAAATGATGAAACACATTATGGAATACATGATGTTCTTATAGATACTAATGAGCATGATGAGAAATTAAATCAGTTTTCATATGAGCATATGACTAAGCTTATGAATGTTATAAGATACAGAGTTGAAAATCTTGAGGAAGATGAAAATATTGAATATGTTCAAGTATTTAAAAATCAAGGAATAGATGCTGGAGCGTCACAATCTCATTCTCACTGGCAAATAGCAGCTTTGTCTGTTATTCCTACGAGATTCAAGAGAATGATGAGCGTGCTTGAAGATTATTATATAAAAAATAAAAACTGTTATTTTTGTTCTTTGGATTATGGTGACAGAATTATAGAAGAAAATGAGGAATTTATAGCATATGTGCCATATGATGCTAAGTTTCCTTATCAAATGTTTATAATGCCAAAAAAACATATACATAATTTTAAATTATTTAATGATTTACAGCTTTCTCTTTTAGGTCGTATATTAAAACATTGTGTTATGAGACTTGACACTATGTATGAGAATATTTCTTATAATATATGTTTTTATAATTCTCCAAAAAGAGATTTTAATGAAGATTCATTTCATTTTTATTTAGAAATAATACCACGCATAGGTCATATGGCAGGTTTTGAATTTTCTACGGGATGTCATATTAATTCTGTTTTGCCTGAAAAAGCGGCAGATGTTTTAAGAGGAATTAAAATATAATATAATATAATATAATATAATATTGATTAATGCGAAAAAAATAATTTTAATATTATTTTTTATATTTAATTAGTGTTTTTATAAGAAAGGAATTATTGCTTTTATGATAAAGTTTGAGGATAAACAATGAAAAAGGCTGTTTTTTATAGGTTTATAATTTTTGGGTTTATATGTCTTTTTTTATGTTTTGCTATATTTTCATATATCATTTTCATAATTTTTTATAAACAAACTGAAAAAAATTTGACATATTCACTCAATTTTATAGATTATAGTTTAGATTATAACGCTGATTTACAGATGCAAATTGATAAACTTAATCCTTTAATTTTAGACGACTCAACAAGAATTACTATAATTGATAAAAGTGGAAATGTTGTTGCTGATACAAGCCGTTATGTAAGTTTAGATGAAAATCATTTGAACCGTGAGGAGGTAAAAAATTCTTTAGAAAATGGTTTCAGCATCAGCATAAGATATTCAAGTACAGTTAATAAAGACTTAATATATGCTGCTGTAATGTCAAATAAAGGTGATTGTATAGTTAGAGTTTCAATACCTTTATATAGGTATATATCTTATTTTAAAGGTTTTGTTCCTATTATTTTGATTAGCATTGCAGCGTTATTAGCTTTTATTTTATTTATAGCTTTGATTTTCTCGGGTGAAATAACAAAGTCTTTAACAGAAATGTCACGTTTACTTTTAAAAATACAAAATAATAGGAGTAATATTAATTTAAAGGAATATAAATATGAGGAATTAAATGCTATATCTTTAGCAGTTAAATTGCTTTGTTTTAGAATTGATGAAAATACCGCTAAAATTGAGTATGAAAAAACAAAAACAGAATATATTCTTAATAATATGACAGACGGTATAATTTTATTAGATGATAAAAAGGATATTATAGTTATTAATAAAGCAGCTTTAAATATTTTAGGTTACAGCGTTTTAAAATGTGAAAATAATATTATTCATTATACGCAAAATACTGAATTTATTGATTCAATTTCACTTGCTTTAGAAGGAAATTATAGCATTTTTGATTATACTGATTCTTTAGGACGTATCTTTTCAGTATATGTAGGTAAAATTGATGAAAAAATATGCGGAAAAAATGAAAATGAAATAATTATTTTAATGACAAATGTTACTATTGAAAGAAAAAATGAAAAAATAAGAAAAGACTTTTTTTCAAATATATCCCGTGAATTTAAAGAACCTATAAGTGAGATTCAAAATTATTCGGAACTTTTAAATAGCGGCATAAATTATGATACAGGTAAAAAAAGAGAGTTTACTAATAAAATATTAGATTCTTCAAAGAAAATAAATAATTTAATGAATGATATTTTAATAATTTCAAATATTGAGGCTAATAAAGAAGATGAAAATATAATTGATATATATGTTTTTGATGTTGTAAAAGATATTATGAAGGAATTGGAAACTTCTATTAATGATAAGTGTATAACAGTTAATTATGATGTAGACGATAATATATTTATTAAAACTGACTTAAACAAAATAAAGCGATTATTTGAATGCTTAATTACCAATTCTGTTAAAAATAATAAATATGAAGGCAGTATGGATATAAATATAAAAAATGAAAATGATAGTTTAAATATTATTGTTTCAGATACAGGAATTGGATTAAAAGAAAATTTTCAAGAGTCTGCTTTAGAAAATTATTATCAGTTTAATAATTATAATGACGAAAAAACAAATTATACATACCTTGATTTAGTAGCTGTTAAAGATATTGTTAATTATTATAATGGAAGTATAAAAATAATAAGCAAAGTAAATAATGGTACAAAAATAGAAATAAGTATACCAAATGAAGAACTTATAAAACAATAACAATATTTAATTTAACCGATGAAAGAAGTTCACTGATATTTCTTATATTTAGTAGGAGGAAAAACTCTCACTGAATATAAAGGCGAATGTTTTCTCTTGTCGGTTATTATTTCACAATAAGAAATCTCTGTAAATTAAAGGAGGTTATATTAATATGATTAAAAGTGAGTTTGCAACTAAAAGGTGCAAGACAATATCAACTGTTCAAAAACTTTTAAGTGGAAAATATAAGCTTGAAATTATGTATTACATATCTTTTGATAATGCACATAGGTTCGGCGAACTAAAAAGAAAAATTATGGAAATTACTGATTCATCATTAACAAAACAACTAAGAGAATTGGAGGCAGACGGTTTTATAAATAGGTATGACTATAAAGAAATTCCGCCTCATGTTGAATATACATTAACTGAACTTGGAAAAAGTTTTGTTTCTGTGCTTAATTATATAAAAAAATGGGGTGACGCTAATTTACAAGATAAAGATATTTTATAATATATTTAGGTATATTTTTAGCGTTTGTAATTTCAAAGGAGGAAATTCAAATGGATAGTGAAAAACTTGGAAATGAAATTGTAAAAAGATTAAAAGAAAATACTTTAAAAAAGTGTATAAATTTTAAGCTCAAAAATGAAAAAGCCGGGCTTATGGAAAACAAAATAGGAGGTATACCGTTTATACCTAAGGGAGGAGAATATCCTACAAACTTAATAAATGGGAAAAAGTTATATCTTTTGGCACAACTTAATTTTGAAACGCTTCCTTATATTGAAAACTATCCTAAAAATGGGATAATCCAATTTTTTATTTATGATGATGATTTATATGGAGCTGATTTTAACCATAAGCCGTCTAAACAAGACAGTTGGAGGATAGTTTATTATAATGATATATCTAATCCAATGAGCGAAGAAGAAATAAAGAAGCTTGTTCCTGAAAAAATAGAATATGAATATGGATTACCATTTGAATATGGAAAAGAATACAAGCTTGAATATGAGTTAAGTGAAATGTGTATAACATTAAATGACTGCCATTTTGAAAAAATTTATCATAAATATTGTGATGATATTTTAAAAGATAAATTTAAAAATAAAGAGATATGGGAACTTCCAGAAGATATAAACGATATTATAAATGATAATCTTTATGGAGAGGGAACAAGACTTGGAGGATATCCAGCTTTTACTCAAAGTGACCCAAGAGATGAAAACGACGGTTATGAATTGTTATTCCAGATTGATACAGAATGGTATGATGATGAAGACAGAGGATGTCAAAAGGATTATATAATGTGGGGAGATTGCGGAATAGCTAACTTTTTTATAAAACCTCATGACCTTAAAATTTGTAATTTTAAAGATGTTTTATATAATTGGGATTGTTGTTAAATTTTTGAATAAAAACATTTATTTAAGTAAAACTCCTTTGTGTATAAAACAGAAAATATAATTTTATTATATCTCAATATAAATAAAGATTTTTTAATAAAAATTTTTAATTCCACAAAAATTCCTAAAAAGTACAACGATGTTTCCAAAAATATAGGATATAATTTAAGCATAAAAATAAAAAAAATCTAAAAATTTAAAGGAGATGTATTAAAATGAAAACAAAAATTATAATGGGGTTTGGACTTGTTGCAATTATTACAATAAACGGAGCAATTGGAGTATTAGCGTCTGATTCAGATTATAGCTTTAAGTCATATAATTTATCTGATAGCGAAACAATAGATAAAACGGAATATAGTTTTAATAAAGGATTACAAAAGTCAAGAGATAGTTGGCATAATGAAAATTCTGAAGAAATGCTTGAGTCAGGTGAGATAACACAAAATGAATACGATAATATTAAGGCAATGGCAAAAGAAAAACATAACAAAATAAGTATGCGTCATAAAGAACTTTCAAATATGTCACCAACTGAAAGACATGCTTATTATGCCGAAAATGAAACAGAAACAGTATTTAATTAATTTTAAATAAATATCAATTTTTATATTTATTTATATATCATTATATAAAAAATCAACACAATTTGCCTATCTATAAAAGTTATATGGCTGTGTTGATTTTTTATTTGCGAAATATTTTTTTGTTATAAAATTATATATAGAAAAGAAGGTATAAAAAGTGATAAATATACTTGTTGCAGATGATGAACCAGATATTCATACCTTAGTAAAAAGATATGCTGAAAGGGAAAATTATATTGTAACTACTGTTTCAGACGGTACTGAAGCGGTAGAATTGTGTAAAAAAAATGATTATGATATTATTATAATGGATATTATGATGCCTGAAATGGATGGTTTTAAAGCATGTAAAGAAATTAAAAAATTAAAGGATATTCCAATTATTATGCTCTCTGCACGAGGTGAAGAGTATGATAAATTATTTGGCTTTGAAGTCGGTGCAGACGATTATGTTGTAAAACCATTTTCACCCAAAGAACTTATGGCAAGAGTAAGTGTAATCGTTAAACGAAATCGTATAAAATTAAAAAAAGAAGATAAAACAGAAGATATTATTATTAAAGGAATTAAAATTAACATACTTGGACGAAATGTATATGTTGATGATAAAAAAGTTGAACTTACAACAAAAGAATATGATATACTTCTATATTTTGTAAAAAATCAAGGAATTGCCTTATCAAGAGATAATATACTTAATGCTGTATGGGGTTACGATTACTTTGGAGATGACAGAACAGTTGATTGGCAAATAAAACATCTAAGATGTAAACTTGGAGTGTATAGAAATTATATTAAAACTGTACGAGGGGTGGGATATAAATTTGAAATCTAAACCATTTTGGTTAAAATTATGGTGTTATTTTTCTATATTTACTGTTATAATATTTTGTATTTTGTGGTTTACACAAATAGTATTTTTACAAAATTTTTATAATGATATAATGATTAAAAAAATTAAAAATAATATTTATGATATTATTGAAAAACAGAATAATGAAAATTTAATTGATATAATAGATAATATAGCCTATAAAAATTCACTTTTAATATTTATTACTGATTGGAATGGTAATATTATTTACACCACAGATGAGCATAACTATAAAAAACATCGCCAAAGTATAACAGAAAATAAAAATCCTTATCGTACAGATAGTGAACTAAATTGGCAAAAGAACTATTTTCATAATTTACCGGATAAATATAATGAATTTTTATGGAAACTTTCTAATAGCAATAATAAAATTATTGAATACGAAACCGAAAACGGCAATTCATATATATATGGAACAGTTATTGATAATAAAGTCTTATATGTAAGCAAAGCTCTTGGTTCTGTAAGCAGCACTATTGATATTCTACGTAATCAGCTTATATTTGTAACAATAGCTTTGTTTATTTTAAGCTTTATTATATCTTATTTTATATCATGCCGTTTTGCTAAGCCTATTAAAAATATAAGCAAACAAATACAAAATATTGGCAAAGAAGATTATAAAATAGATTCTATAAAAGGATTTTGCAAAGAACTTGATGAATTATCGAATATTCTTAATCAAACCTCATATAATCTAATTAAAGCAGAAAATTATCGCCGTGAATTTTTTGCTAATATATCTCATGACCTTCGCACTCCTCTTACAATGATAAAAGGCTACGCTGAGATAGTTAAAGATTTTTCATGGGAAGAAAGAGAAACACGTAACAACGACCTTGATATTATTATAAGAGAAAGTGACCGTTTAACGGGACTTGTAAATGAAATGCTTGAATATTCATTGTTACAATCTAAAACAAAAAAGTATGATATGCAAAAAGTCAATATTTCTGAAATGGCTGAAGATGTTTTAAATCAATTTACATTTTTATGTGAAAAAAATGGTCTTTATATTGAAAAGTACATTGAAAGTGAATTATATATTATATGTGATAAGCAAAGTATTTCAAGAGTTATGTATAATCTTATAGACAATGCAATAAGTTATTCCGGAAATAGTAAAAAAATATATGTATCTGTAAAGGTTAATAAAAATAAAGTACGTGTAGAGATACAAGATTTTGGAAGAGGTATTGATAAAAATTATTTGCCGTATATATGGGAGCGATATTTTACAATAAAACAGCAAAAACGCAATAAAATAGGCTCTGGTCTTGGACTTGCAATATCAAAGGAAATATTGCTGAAACATAATGCTGAATATGGAGTAAACAGTAATGAAAGTAATGGAACATTATTTTGGTTCGAATTGGATATAGCCGACATAAATAAAGAGTATACTAATTAACTATAAAATATTATGATTTGACAATCTATGTTATACTTATAAAATTTCTATATTATATGTACATTAATTATAGTATTATTTTTATAGGTTATAAAGCTTAAAAAAATTCATAAATACAGCTTTATAACCTTAAATATTAAACCTAATCCTTTATTATATATTCAAGTCCTATTTTTTGAGGTTTTAAACCGCATCTTTCATAAAATTTTATAGCACTTTTGTTTGATGCCCATACATTAAGTGTAACATTATAACACCCTATATATTTTGCATAACTTACAGCTTTATTATAAAGTTCAATTCCTATATGATTTCCACGCATTTTTTCATCCACACATAAATCATCTATATATAAAGTTTTTATATCGGTTAAAATGTTATCGTCGTTATGATTTTGGATTATACAAAATACATATCCAGTTATATCATCATTTTCATCAACCGAAACGAATATAGGAGTATTTTTGTTATCTATTATATCTGATATCTGATTTTTTGTATATTTTGTACAATTATCTTTAAATAGATCCGGTCTTTCATTGTGATGCAAAGAACCTACTTGAAAAAGAAGTTCCAATATTTTGTTTATATCCTTTTTTTCTGCATTTCTTATTTTCAATTATATTACACCTCCGTTATATTTGAATATTCAATTCCATTAGAGTAATTAAATAAAATAAATTTATCGCAAATAAGCAATTCTTTAAAATCGCTTTCAATCCATTTTTGTATATCAATATCAAATTTTTCAAGACGACATATTCTACTTTTTTGCGCTGCTGTATATAGTTTAAGAGAAGGAATATATTTATTTGTCATAAATTCATCATTGAAAAAATGCCTTTTTTTATCTCTCAATTTGTTGTCATTATTATTATCATCAACCCAGTTAGGAAAGCTTTTTACATTATCGTTAAGAAGCATATCGAATTTTAATATGTTTTTTAGTATATTTGAATCAGTTTTTTTATTTAAGAAATCAAATAAAATTGTATATAGTTTCATCTTGTTATGAGAAACGGTATGGTATTTATTATATTTCCAATATTCGGCAAATTTTTCATAAAAATCAAAGCTTGTCTCAAAAAAATTTACGGCATATCTTAAAGTATATATGGCTTTATTGGAATTATAATATTTTTCAACTAAATCTTCAATCATTTTAAGCTTTCTTAATTCTATATAACTAATGTCATTTGTATACAAAACTTCATAAGGTGCTTTTTGTTTATATACAATACCATATTTTTCTGCATCATCTCTAAGTCCACAACCCTTAAGTACTTTTAAAAACCCAAGTTGTAATTGTTGAGGATAAAGCTCATAAACATCATTAAATGATTTTCTAAAACTCTTGTATGTTTCTTCTGGAAGTCCAGCAATTAAGTCAAGATGTTGACATATATTATTAGCTTTTTTTATTTTAAGCACATTATCAAATAATTTTTTATTGTCAGTTTTTCTATTAACGTCTTCAAGTGTTTTAATATTTGTTGACTGTACACCTATTTCAAATTGAAAAAGCCCTTTTCGTGCTTTTCTAAGTAAAGTAATCATTTCATCATCAAGTGTATCCGCTGAAATTTCAAAGTGAAAATTTGTTTTTCCAATATCGTTTTCAATTAAATATTTCCATATAGACATAGCGTAATTTTTCCTACAATTAAAAGTTCTGTCAACAAATTTTACCTGAGGAACATTTTTATCAATAAAAAACTGTAAATCTTTAAATACTCTTTCTAATGATAAAAAACGTAATCCTGTTTTTGCTGATGAAAGACAATATTGACAATTATATGGACATCCCCTTGAAGCTTCATAATATATTATTTTGTTTTCCATTTCGTTAATGCAATCATAATATACAAAAGGTATATCATCAAGTTGTACAATATCGCAAGGACCTGTTTTAATTATTTCATTTCCCTTTTTAAAAGCTATACCCTTTATTTCCTCAAGCCTTCCTTTTCCATTACATATATATTCGTATAATGCCTTAGTTGATTTTTCACCCTCTCCTATTGATATAATATCAACACCTTTTTTAAACAAATAATCATATTGATAACTGACTTCTGCCCCTCCAAATATAACAATAAGATTTGGCATAATTTTTTTTAAAATTCTTGTAATTTCAATTATCATTGAAATATTCCATATGTAACATGAAAATGCAGCAGCTTTTGGATTTTTTTTATAAATTTCCTCAATTATATAATCTAAATCGTTATTTATTGTAAATTCCATTATTTCAATATCATCTTTCGAAGAATTGCAATACGCTTTTAAACTTCTTAAAGCAAGCGAAGAATGTATAAATTTTGCATTAAGCGCAATTAAAACCATATTCAATATTAACACCCCAATCTATTATTAATTATTTTTATAGATATAAGTAAATTTGTTAAAAAAATTTACTTATATCTTTAGTTAATACATTTTATAATGTTTTTAGGGATTTATAAAATATTTAATTATTTATAAAATTTTATTACATTGTCAATTCTTGAACACATATTCATTAATATAAAATCAGCTATTGTTACTGCTGCCATAGCTTCTACTACTACAACAGCACGTGAAACTATAATAGGGTCATGACGTCCTTTTATTTGAATTTCAGTATTTTCACCGCTTTTTGTGACTGTTTTTTGTGTTTTTGAAATAGAAGGTGTTGGTTTGACTGCGGCACGAAATATAATAGGAAAACCATCAGAAATGCCGCCTAATATTCCACCTGAATTATTTGTATATTTTACGACTTTTCCATCATCATTAAAATACATTTCATCATTATTAAACGAACCATTTACTTCTGCTGCTTTAAATCCAAGTCCAAATTCAATACCTTTTACTGCACCTATTGACAATATGGATTTTGCTATGGCAGCATCAAGTTTATCAAATACAGGTTCACCTATACCAGATTTTAAACCTGTAATTTCACATTGAATTACACCACCCAAAGAATCATTTTTACTCATTGTTTCATTTAATAATAATTTAGCACTCTCAGCAGCAGAAACATCAGGCATTGATAAAGAATTATTTAAAATTTCTTCCTTATTAAAATTATTTATATTTATTTTAATATTTCCTATTGAATAAGTATAGGCAGTAATATCAATATTAAGCAGTGAAAGCATTTTTTTAGCAATTGCTCCAGCCGCTACTCTTGCTGCCGTTTCACGTCCAGAAGAACGTCCGCCTCCTCTATAATCTCTAAATCCATATTTTGAATCATATCCAAAGTCGGCATGTCCAGGTCTGTAAACATTTAATATATTTGAATAATCTTTTGAACGCTGATCTGTATTATATATTATTAATGATATAGGAGTACCTGTTGTTTTTCCTTCAAATACCCCTGACATTATTTCGACTTTATCACTTTCATTTCTTTGAGTAGTGTATTTGCTTGTTCCGGGTTTTCGTCTGTCTAAATCTTTTTGTATTTCTTCCTCACATATATTTATACCACTTGGACAGCCATCAATTACCACACCTAAAGCCTTTCCATGAGATTCACCCCATGTAGAAATTTTAAATATATTTCCATAAACTGAACCAGCCATATTAATAAATCTCCTTATATTTATATTTAATCCATTATTTGTAGTACTATATAATTTTATACTAAGCTTTATTTAAAATATTGATAAAAATTTAATAAGTATTATTAAAATTTGCTATGATAAACTAAAATACACATAAATAAAACTTCATATACTCAAGATTGTAATAACTTACAAAAAATCGGAGAGTTTTAAATTTCTCCCCGACTAAAAATATTAATTATTTTACCAAATTGCTTTAACTTTGTTTTCAGCCTCTTCTTCTTTTAAGTTAAATTCTTTGCAATATTATCACCATAAACCTTAAGATTATATTCCACATCAAATAAAGACATCATAATAGTCACGACCTCCTTTTCTCTTTCATCCAAATACATAGCATTCTTATAATTATATTTACAGACCAAGTTGATTGAGCCTCTGTAAGAATAAATATTTTATTTTTTACAGAAAAGCCTAAATCATTATACATATTTGCCATAAGGACATTTTCCAATGTAATTGGTTTAATATCATCCTCAGTAACAACATTATCCTCATTATGAAGTGCTTTATAAAGTTTTATCTTTGAATAAATCAGTAAAAACACTGTCTTTAACTGTACATTTAGCAATACCTTCATTTATTTTATTTAAAATATTATCATCTGTATTCATTATTATATCTCCATTATTATCAATAACTTCTTAATATTATTTTACTACAAAAAAGCCTTATTATCAAGGCACATAGAAATAAATTCTTGAAATCAATTATAAAATACCAGCCAATATACATTTTTATATTGGCTGACTAAAATAACGCTTTATTTTCAGCCATAAATTTCAGCGTTTCAAGGTTAAGGATTCTTTTATTTTCAATAAGCTGTACAGCGATATACGAATCTGTCTGTATATTAGTTTGGGGGAGTTTTTATGATTTTCTAAGTTTTTATCATTGTGAATTATACCGTTATGAGCAAGAGCGAATTTTAATTTTTTAAAGTAAAATAGGTGATTATTATAATTAAATTTCTGATTATCCTGCTTTGTCATTCGGGTATATCCCATTATAACAGAAGGATTACTCTTAAATTTGAATTTAATTTTGTGAGCTGGGAGAGGTTGCTTATATATTTTAATTTCATCAATTTCAACGTATGCAATCTCTGTCGTGTTAGTGTCTTTGACTTCACATTCAGCCGATAAGCCTTTAATTATTTTTTTCTGTCTTGCTGAAAGACTACCTTTGTAGTCAATTAAACCAAATAAACTGCACATATTAAATCTCCTCTCTTTCATTTATAGGTTCGTTTACATAAAGTCTCCGTTATTTTAAATATCGGACAAGTTCTTTATATTTCTTTGTGTCAAGTCTTTCTGTAAATTCACTACAAGCAAGATTTTTAATGTCAGTATCAAACAAAAGCATAGACTTATTGCAAACAGTGTCAACAAACTGTAATATGGCAATAATGGTATTATATTTCAAAGTACCTCTGAAAATCCTAAATTAAATAGTTGAATAATTTGTAATACTGACGCAGTTGCACCTTTCTCTGCATTTATTTTTAGTGTCATATAAAACGTCCGCAGGAGTTTCGTTCCAGTTGTATCTTTTTGCCTATCTGTTTAATTGAGTGGCATTTCTTCTTGAAAATCTAAGCAATTCATACCAATTACTCTCAAAGAAATACAATATCTTTGCTATACATTCTTCTTGTTCTTATATAGAACTTTTAAAAACGGAGCGGTTTACGTAAATATGTAAACCGTAAGTTTTAGTATTATGGTTTCGATAATCAAGCCTTAAAGCCATCTCACAAATATCATTCCACGGCACACAGTTTTTGTGATAATCCAAAGTCATGTGGTGGAGTACAATTTCTAAACTGTCGCTGAGATTCCTGTCAGTTTTAATATAAATATTTTCACATAAATTTATATGACTGTCTCCAAAATTTTTATTATTTTTGTATTTTTCTTCGTAGTGGAAACATATAAAAGTATGCTTGTCAAGACAATCCTCACAATATATGTTTCCATCAAACTCAAAAATATCTTCCTCTGAAAGTTCCTCTCCGCAGCAATAGTAAACAATTTTTTCTTCCTCAATTTCTTTTATCATCCTTGTATTATATAGTTGTAGTGTTTAGAGTCCCTCATCAAGAGCTTATGCTATAATGTATAATGGTACTGTGGATTAGTTAATTCCTCCTACCACTTGATGGTTTAATAAAGGCTTTAATCACAGTCTCTTTGTACATTTGTTAATTAGTTAGATACCACATGATGGTTTATTTAGAACAAGGTTACAATCGCAGAGAGTAACTAGTTAGAAATCATATAAAAAGCCGAATCAAAAGAGCAAAATCCTTTTTTCGTTTTGTATCAAGCCTTAAAAGTTTTGTTGAAAGATTCAATTAAATTATTATTTAAAATATTAGAAAAAGAAGTATATACACAATGTTTTGTTTTTGGATAAGCAGCCGCAATAGGTAGATTATAAGAGTCAAGACCATCTGTAATAATGATAAGGGGACGAGATTCTGTAATAGAGAGACTTTTCAAATAATGCAAGAGCAGAGTAACTGTCACTTGCAGCAGACAAGTGAAGGGCAATCACAACCCTTGTTTCAGAATCCAGCAGAATCCAAAGATAATGCTTAATACCATTAATTTTTATATAAGTTTCATCAGCGTTCCATTCATCAGAGTCAAAATTGGCTTTTTGCAAAAGGAAGTTGCAAACCGTTTTGAAAAAAGAAACGAAATTACAAATCCAATGATAAATGGAGACATGAGAAACATAAACGGAAAAAAGCTTTTTAAAAATTTTGTATTTGTCTAAGAGAACAAGAGCATACAAAATAATATTTGGTTAAAAACGAAATCTTTAAAAAGAAACTTTATAAAAGTTTGGAAATTTCTTTTTAAAGGAATTCAAATTTTCAAAAGGAACTTTGATAGAATGTCCTGATTTTTTAGAGTTACATTTAAAATGGATATAAGAGTCATATTTATGCAAAGCAAAAGTATTTCTGCCGCAGACAGGACATTTAGTATAACTTTTTTCAGAAGATTTTGTTTGATTTGTTTCTAAAGTAAACTGATGCCGGCACTTACGGTAAAGATATTTTTGATATCCGTGCTTATCTTTTCTATAACGATAAATGGAATCAGAAAAACAGCAAGTACGAGAAGTATTAGTATTTTCAAAAGTAATTTTTATATTTATACATAGTAAGCAGCTCCTTTCCAGGAAAAAAATGTTCTTTCTTTATATTTAAAGTACTTCTAATAAGGAGTTGCTGTCTATATCATTTTAACTTAACAAAATCAAATTATATTATAGGAGATATCGTTATGAATAACAATCTATTTAGTTTATCACATACAAAATGAAGATGTCAATATCATATTGTTTATTTAGCAGGACAAACGCACGAAAATTTATTTATCCCCGAAATAGATCTAGAAAAATTT
>CAMTZM010000032.1 GCA_947086655.1 uncultured Eubacteriaceae bacterium | reverse complement strand
CAAATTCAATTATAACACAAAGAACCCGTTGTCAAGGTCGGTAGTATTTTGCATTTGCAAAATCTCCACCTTTTCCTTGACAACTTTATTTTCTATTAAAGTGTAACCCATCATTGACACTTTAACAAGTTTGTCCTGTCTCCCTAAATAAACAATATTGACAAAATGGAAGTATTGTGTTAAAATAACTTTGTTTGCCGCACGGAGAGGTTTTAAATTCTTTTTTTATAGGTACCGTATCCGGCGAGTTTTTTAAAGGAGGTGTTCCTTGTGTATGCTATAATACAAACTGGCGGAAAACAGTATAAAGTTTCCGAAGGTGATGTTATTAAGGTTGAAAAACTTTCTGTAGATTCAGGCGAATATGTTTTTGATAATGTACTTGCTGTTGGAGAAGGTTCAGATATTAAATTTGGTTCTCCGAATGTTTCAGGAGTAAGCGTTAATGCATCTGTTTTAAGTCAAGGCAAAGCTAAAAAGGTTATTGTTTACAAGTATAAACCTAAAAAAGGTTTTCATAAGAAAAGAGGACATAGACAGCCTTTTACTGAGCTTAAAATTGAAAAGATTAATATGTAATTTGTAATTAATTTAGTTTTTTAAAATGTTTTAGAGTTGTAAATGGTGGATTTTATTGGTGGAGTTTTTAGCTGTATTAGTTCGGATTTGATTTAAAAAAGTAGGGCAGGAATTGTCCGAGTTTATGCCTGCAAATGATTGGAGTCTAACGCACGGGTTTATAAAGCAGGAAGTCTATTTGAAAAAATAGGCAATTCATATAAATGAATTTGAGTGGGTTTTTGTTGATTTTTAAATTATTGTATTGTTAGGGTAGACTTTATATTTTTTTTGAGCATTAGGTGAATGGTATGAGCATAGAGATTAATATATTTCGTGATAAAGATGATATAGACAAAACGGTTTATGGTTTTAAAATAAATGGTCATGCCTCAAGCGTTGTATGTGCAGCGGTGTCTATTTTGTCAATGAACACAGCTAATTCTATTGAAGCTTTGACAGATACCCGTTTTGATTTTGAATATGACGATGAGGGAGGATATATGCTCTTACTTGCGGATTTTTCAGATGGCGATAATGTTGGAGCAAAAATACTTTTGAATTCGTTCGTGGTAGGTGTTACCGGTATTCAACAACAGTATTCCGACGAAGTCATAGTATTTAATGGAGGAGGTGACTGCTATGATTAAGATTAATCTTCAATTTTTTGCCCATAAAAAAGGTATGGGTTCAACTAAAAACGGACGTGATTCCGAGTCAAAAAGGCTTGGGCCTAAACGTGCCGATGGACAGTTCGCTAAGGCCGGTAATATACTTTATACGCAAAGAGGAACTAAGATTCATCCGGGAATTAATGTAGGCAGAGGAAATAACGACACTTTGTTTGCTTTAATTGACGGAACTGTTAAGTATGAAAGAAAAGGCAGAGACAAAAAACAGGTTTCTGTTTATCCGATAGCAGAGTAGCAGAAATATAAATTGATTTAAAATAAAAAAAACAAAACCAAAAAACAGGTTTTGTTTTTTTTATTTTTTCTATAATTGATTTATATAGTCTTTATTAATTTTTATAAGTTTTTGTATATATTCTTTAGACGGACCTCCGTCAACTTTTCTTGAATTAACACAGTTTTCAAGATTTATAGCGTCAAATATACTTTCATTAAATTTAGGGCTTATGTTTTTATATTCCTCAATTGTAAGTTCTTCAAGTGTTTTTGAGTTTTCTATACAATATAATACAAGACGTCCTATTACGGCATGTGCATCTCTAAAAGGCATTCCGTTTTTTACAAGCCAGTCAGCGGCGTCAGTTGCGTTTATAAAGCCGTTATTTGCCGCTTTATACATATTTTCAGGTTTTATTGTCATTGTATCAATCATTTTAGTGAAAACCGGCAAACACATTTTAACAGTATCTATTGCGTCAAAAAGTCCTTCTTTGTCTTCCTGCATATCTTTATTGTAAGCTAAAGGCAGTCCTTTCATTACTGTAAGCATAGCTACAAGACTTCCGTATACACGTCCTGTTTTACCTCTTATTAATTCAGCCATATCAGGATTTTTTTTCTGAGGCATTATTGAGCTTCCTGTGCTGTAACTATCATCAAGTTCTATAAAAGCGAACTGTTGATTTGACCATAATACTATTTCTTCACAAAATCGGCTTAAATGCATCATTATTATTGAAAGAGACGATATCGTCTCTATTACAAAGTCTCTGTCGCTTACTCCGTCCATACTATTTAATGTTATACTTTCAAAATCAAGTGTATCGCATACCATTTGTCTGTCAAGAGGATATGTTGTAGCAGCAAGAGCCCCCGAACCTAAAGGCATTATGTTTACACGCCTGTATGTGTCGTTTAGTCTTTGGCAGTCTCTTTTAAACATTTCGCCATAAGCTAAAATATGGTGAGCAAATGTTATAGGCTGTGCGTTTTGCAGGTGTGTGCAGCCGGGCATTATTATATTTGTATTATTTTCCGCTGTTTTATTAATTACATTTAAAAGTTCTTTTATTAATGCTTTTATTTCTTTTATTTCTTTTTTTATATACATTCTTATATCTAACGCTACTTGGTCGTTTCTGCTTCTTCCTGTATGAAGTTTTTTGCCAATATCGCCTATACGGCTTATTAATATTGTTTCAATATTCATATGAATATCTTCTGCTTTTTCGTCAAATTCTATTTTTCCTTCTTTTATATCTTCTAATATATTTTTAAGTGTTTCTGTTATCAAAATAGAATCCTCGTTAGATATTATTCCCTGTTTCCCTAACATTTGAGCATGAGCTATACTTCCTGTTATGTCCTCTATATACATTCTTTTGTCAAAGGAAATAGATGAATGAAAATGGTCTGTAAAACTGTCGGTGGCTTTTGTAAAGCGTCCTCCCCAAAGTTTCATGTTGTTTCTCCTTTATTTTTTTGTTTTATTTTCTATCATTGCACGTACTTTTAAAGGAAGTCCGAATAAGTTAATAAATCCTTCAGCATCTTTATGACTATAAAGTTCGCCTGTTGTAAAGCTTGCTAATTCAGCGTTGTACAATGAATAATCTGACTTAACTCCGGCTGATATTACATTTCCTTTATAAAGTTTTAATTTTACAGTTCCGGTTACTTTTTCCTGAGTTTTTTCAACAAAAGCGGTTAAAGCTTCTCTTAAAGGTGTAAACCATTCGCCGGAATATATAAGTTCTGTATATTTTGTTCTAACTATTTCTTTAAAAGATGTTGTTTGTTTATCAAGGCACAAATATTCTAAGTCTCTATGAGCGGCATATAATATAGTTCCTCCGGGAGTTTCATAAACCCCGCGGCTTTTCATGCCTACTACTCTGTTTTCAACAAGGTCTGTTATTCCTATTCCGTTTTTGCCGCCTAAATCGTTTAATTTATCCATTATTTCAATAGGACTTAAATTTTCACCATCTATTTTAACAGGTATTCCCTTTTCAAATTCTATTTCAACATAAGTTTCTTTGTCAGGAGCTGCCATTGGGCTTACACCCATTTTAAGGAGACTGTCAAATTTAGGTTCATTTGCCGGGTCTTCAAGGTCGAGCCCCTCGTGGCTTATATGCCATAAGTTTCTGTCACGGCTGTAACTGTCTTCTTTTTTCATAGGAACTTCTAACCCTTTTTTAGTTAAATATTCTATTTCTTCTTCTCTTGACTGTATATCCCATGTTCTCCATGGAGCTATTATACTTAAATCAGGAGCAAGCGCCTTTATTGTAAGCTCAAAACGAATTTGGTCGTTTCCTTTTCCGGTAGCGCCATGACAAATAGCGTCAGCGCCTTCTTTTAAAGCTATTTCAACTAATCTTTTAGCAATTAAAGGACGTGCTATTGATGTTCCTAATAAATATTTATCCTCATATACGGCATCGGCTTGTACCATTGGATATATATACTCACGTATAAACTCATCACGCACATCCTCTATATATATTTTGCTTGCTCCCATTTTTATTGCTTTTTCTTCCATTCCGTCTGTTTCATGTCCTTGTCCTACATCAACGCACACTGCTATTATTTCTGCGTTATCGTAGTTATCTTTAAGCCATGGGATAATAACTGATGTGTCCAATCCGCCGGAATATGCCAATACTATTTTCATATAAATTCCTCCTGTGTGTTTTTTTGTTATTATCCTACAACAAAGAGTGGAAAAATGCAATAGCAAATTAAAAAAACTAATAAAAATCAATTTTTAAACATATGAATGAAAATTAATTCATATATGCAAAATAAAAATAAATTGCCTTATGTAAGAAGGCATGTTAAAATATATATAGATAAATAGTATGAATACGGCGGAAAAAGGAGATTGAAAATGTTTGTAGACAGAGTTAAAATAAATGTTAAGGGCGGAAACGGAGGAAATGGTGCAGTAAGTTTTTATCGTGCAAAATATGTTGTAAACGGCGGCCCTGACGGAGGAGACGGAGGAGATGGAGGAGACATTGTATTTATAGCTGACAGAGGAATTAATAATCTTGTTGATTTTAGATATAAGCGCAAATTTAAAGCTCAAAACGGTGTTGACGGCGGAAAGAGAAATTGTACAGGTGCTGATGGAAAGGACGAGATTATTAAAGTACCTGTTGGAACAGTAATAAGGGAAGCATCAAGCGGTCGTATAATGGCTGATATGGCGTTTGACGGACAAAAAAGAGTTATTATAAAGGGAGGAAAAGGCGGAAAAGGAAACCAGCATTTTGCCACACCTACAAGACAGGCGCCACGTTACAGTGAAAGGGGACGTGTGTCGGCTGAATATGAGCTTATACTTGAACTTAAAATAATTGCAGACGCCGGACTTATAGGTTTTCCAAACGTAGGCAAGTCAACTATATTAAAAATGGTTACAAACGCCAGTCCTAAAATTGCTGATTATCATTTTACAACGCTTTCTCCTAATTTAGGTGTTGTTAAAATGTATAAATCTGATAGTTTTGTTATAGCGGATATTCCGGGGCTTATTGAAGGCGCAAGCGAGGGTGCCGGTTTAGGACACGAATTTTTAAGACATATAGAGAGAACAAAAGTTTTAATTCATGTTGTAGATGCTGCCGGAATTGAGGGTATGGACCCTGTTGAATGTATTAGAAAAATTAATGATGAACTTAGAAGATATAATAAAAAGCTTTTAGAAAGACCTATGATTATTGCTGCTAACAAAACAGACATTGAGGGAGCTATGGACAATGTTGAGAGAATAATGGAAGAATATAACCCTTTAGGCATTAAGGTATATCCTATTTCGGCGGTGTCAAACAGAGGACTTGATAAACTTTTAAAGGCAGTTTATAAGCTTGTTAAGGAAAATCCTGATGATATTGTTTTTACAGAAGATTATAATGAGGATTTTGCTGCAAATGAAGATATTGATACAGAGCCATTTACAATTTCTGAGCCGGATGCCGGTTATTTTGTTGTTGAGGGAACAGGTGTTGAAAAAATGGTTGGATATACAAATATTGATACAGAAAAGGGATTTGCTTTTTTTCAAAAATATTTAAGAGAAAAAGGAATTATTGCGGCTCTTGAAGAAAAGGGAATAAATGAGGGCGATACTGTAAGAATATATGATTTAGAGTTTGATTATTATAAATAAGGAGTGTTTTTATGATTACGAGCAAACAAAGGGCTAAACTTAGAAGTCTTGCAAGCAATATTGAACCTGTTTTCCAGGTTGGAAAGTCTGCTGTATCTCCGGAACTTGTCAATTCGGTAGACGAGGCTCTTGAAAAACGTGAACTTATTAAAGGTTCTGTTCTTGATAATTGTATGGAAGATATAAAAAGTATAGCCCAAAAGCTTAGTGAACGGACAGGTTCAGAACTTGTTCAGATAATTGGAAGAAAAATCGTGCTTTTTAGGGAAAATAAGAATGATTCTAAAAAAGCGGTTATAAGTTCAATTATAAAGTAATTAATTTAAGGAGGTTTTGATATGAGGTGGAATAAAATAATATCGGTTTTGACTTGTATTTTATTTTTTACTCAGTCGTTTGCTGTAAATATTTCAGCCGCTGAGAATGTTATTGTTTCGGGTTCAAAATCGGCTAAAGTTATTGAGATTATTGATGGTGACGCTATTAAAGTTTTAATTATTGAAAGCGGTGATACGGCGCTTGTCAAGCTTATAGGCGTTGATGCACAGGGATACAGTGACGCTGTTGAGTTTTTGACAAATACAATTCTTGGGCAGACGGTTATTATTTCAAGTGATTATAATGTTGCTACGCCTACTGGAATATGGAATAATATGTATGTTGCTGTAAACGGGCTTAATATTAATGAGGCGCTTATTGAGAAAGGATATGCAATAGCTAATAAATATCACAATCAATCAGGGCAGTACAGTTCACTTTTAAACGCTGAGAGGACAGCAAAAAGCAAAGATTTAGGCATTTGGAATTATGGCGTTAGAGAGACTACCGGTTCAAACAGTTACGGAATTACAACTTACACTCCAGGAAAAAGTTATAAAACAGGTTATAATGTTAATATAAATACAGCATCAGCCACAATGCTTCAGCAGTATTTAAACAACGTACCTTCAGGTGTTGCAAATAATATTGTAGCTTATAGGGAAAAAAATCCGTTTAATACTGTTATGGAAATAAAGTTTGTAGAAGGATTTACAAGAGAGATGTTTCTTGAAAATCAAAATATTATGGTTGTATGCACAAATATTCAAGATGCTGAAGAAAAAGAACTTTTTACTCTTGGCACAATTACTGAAGATGAGGTAGATGAGATAATAAGTTACAGAAAAAGACATGGTATTTCTCAGATAGTTACTCTTAAAGATGAAAAGCTTGTAAGTGAGAACAGATATAAAAAGATAAAAGATTTTATATCCACAAGAGATAAGGATAAACTTGATGATAATGTTACTGAAAATGAGTATACTGTTAATATAAATACAGCTAATACGTCTATGATGACTACGGCTGGTTTATCGTCGGCAGCAGCAAGAAAGATTTATGACAATCGTAAAAACGGATATACTTATAAAACGCTTATGGAACTTTCAAAAGGAGACATAGGTCTTAGCGTTACAGAAGTAAACAGATTTGAGGACAATATGAAAGTGCAGACAGATATTAACAATGCCTCTGATTATGAGATGAAAAGTGTTTTTGGAGACAGTTATAAAAAGATTATAGCAAAAAGGACTTATGTTTCTCCGCAGGATGTAAGAGAATACATAGACAGTGGAAAATATGAGAATATTAAAAAATGTATTTATACTTCATCTCCTAAAAACGATTATGTTAATATAAACACAGCTACTCAAAGTCAGCTTATAGAAGCCGGTTTTAACACAGCAGATGCTGTAAAGCTTGTTAATTGTAAAAAAACAATGAAAACAGGAGCAGACATACCTATTGATATTTCTTATAATAATGTAAATGCAGCACTTTATACAAATATTAATACAGCTACTGTTAAAGAACTTGAATCGCTTAATAATGGTATATCTTCAGGTCTTATAAGTGAAATTTTAAGTTACAGGCAAGAACAGTTTTTTGGAAATAATGATGAGATAAAACAATTTTTTACAGATAGGAATGCTTATTCTGTTTATGTTGGTATAGGTGATTTTCTTGTTGTAAGGTAATATAAAAAGCGAAACAGCAGTTATTTTTAAGCGTGTTGTCTAATTTATATTAAACTCTGTTTTATTGTATAAAAAATGGTGCAGCGTGTCGACAAAGTCGACAACGCGGGAGTGTCCGGTTCGAGCATTTATAAGAACGCTTAATAATTCTTATAAACTGTTAAAACTTGTACAATTGACATAAATACAAACATTCTTGTCTTTATTATTATTTTCTAAAAATCTGCTAATAGGACACTCCCGACAACGCTGTCATCGAAAAAAAAGTTTTCGATGATTTTAAGCAGAAGAATAAAGAGACGTTTCTTCGTGCAAGGCTTGAAAGCCCTTGAAACGTCTCTTTTCCTCAAACGGGCAAAGCCCGTTTTGCGGCTTAAAGTCTGCGACGCTTTTTCCATAAATTAAAGTTTTAAAAAAATTTTGATTTTTTAGGCAGTCTGACCGCAGAATTTTAATATTCTGCGGTTTTAAACTATGTTTATTATAAATGCTTTAATTTATTTTACGATACAGGGAGGAAAATTAAGTTGAAAAGTATAAACAAGGCAATATTATATATTATATCGGCGGCTTTTTTCTTTTCACTTATGAATACGTTTGTAAGGCTTTCAGGTGATTTGCCATCAATACAAAAAAGTTTTTTCAGAAATTTCATAGCTTTGATTTTTGCTTTAATTATTTTACAGAAACAGTCAAATGGAATAAGTTTTAAAAGGGAGAATTTAAAACTTTTAATTCTTCGTTCTGCTTTAGGAACGATAGGTATATTGGGAAATTTTTATGCCGTTGACCGTCTTTTGTTATCTGATGCTTCAATGATGAATAAGTTATCTCCTTTTTTAGTTCTTATATTTTCTTATTTTTTCTTAAAGGAAAAAATAAAGCTGTATCAAATAATTTTAATATTTACAGCTTTTATAGGCTGTTTATTTATAGTCAAGCCATCTTTTTCAGCAGATATGTTTCCTTTTATTATAGGAATTATAGGAGCAATGGGAGCAGGAGCGGCGTATACAACAGTAAGGGCTTTAGGGCTTAGAGGAGAAAAAGGGCCTTCAATAGTATTTTTCTTTTCAGCGTTTTCATGTCTTGTTACTTTGCCTTTTGTTATATTTTTTTATACACCTATGAGTTTAAAGCAAATTTGTTTTTTATTGCTTGCCGGTCTTGCGGCATCAGGCGGACAGTTTTCAATAACAGCAGCATATAGTAATGCTCCGGCAAGTCAAATATCAATATATGATTATTCACAGGTTTTATTTGCGGCTTTTACAGGGTTTATTATTTTTAATGAAATTCCGGACATATTAAGTATAATAGGTTATATTATAATTTGTTCGGCGGCAGCTATAATGTTTATAATAAATAAAAAAGCAAAAGATACTAAATAAAATAAAAAATGCCGATTTTAATATAATGAATCGGCATTTTTTATTTTATATTTTATTTATGATAAGGTTCGTTATTTATTATTTTAAATCCTCTGTATATTTGTTCAAGAAGTATAACACGCATAAGCTGATGAGTAAATGTCATTTTTGAAAAACTTAAAAGCATGTCTGCTTTTTTTAAAACATGCTGACTTAAACCGAGAGAACCGCCTATTACAAAATATATACATTCTGACGATTCAAGCATTTTATTTTTAATAAAATCAGAAAATTCCTCACTTGACATATTTTTTCCGTCAATAGAAAGACAAACCGTAAACCCATTATTTATATGTTTTAATATACGTTCGCCTTCTATTTTCTTTACTTCTTCCTCTTGCGATTTTTTTAGTTTCTCAGGAGCTTTTTCGTCGTTTACTTCACAAATTTCCAATTTAATGTACCTTGAAAGTCTTTTTAAATATTCGCTTAAAGCATCTTTTAGAAATTTTTCTTTTATCTTTCCGACACATATAATTTTTATTTTCAAATAAACTTCACAACCTTTGATACTTGGCTATTGGGCGTTATATAAACAATTGCGTCGTGTCCTATTTTTATATTTTCTGATTTAAGTATATTTTCAACTGTCTTATAAGCCTTTGAAGGTGTATTATTTTCCATACTTAAATGTCCAAAAAAAATACCTTTTAAATTTCGGCTTTGCTTAATAAGATATGCGGCAAGTCTTCCGGCTGTCTCATTGGATAAATGTCCGTTTTTTCCTAAAATACGTTGTTTAATATTATACGGATACGAGCCGTTTTTAAGCATATCAACATCGTGGTTGCTTTCAAGCAGTAAAAAATTACTGTCTTCAAGAGATGACAAAACTTCTTTTGTAACATGTCCCATATCTGTGGCAACGCATATTTTTCTTTTTCCGTCATAAATACTATAACCTACCGGCTCATTTGCGTCATGAGGTATTGAGAAAGGACATAAACATATATCGTTTATAATACATTTTTTAGACGAATAAACATATTTTTTGTTTTTATCCTTTATACAGCCTACGGATTCAGGCATAGACATCCATGTGCCGGACGTAGCATATACCGGTATTTCAAAGCGTCTTGACAAAACGCCTACACCTTTTACATGGTCTATATGTTCATGTGTTACAAAAATTGCATCAATATCCTTACAATCGACGCCAATATTTTTAAGACCGTCTTGTATTTTTTTTCCGCTAAGTCCGGCGTCAATTAATATTTTGGTTTTTTCTGTTCCTATATATACACTGTTTCCGCTTGAACTGCTTGCAATTGTTGCGAATTTTAAAGACATATAAAGCACCTCTTACTCTGCACTTCTAACAATATTAGCTCCAAGGGCAGACAATTTTTGCTCAATTTTTTCATATCCGCGGTCAATATATTTAATATTTCCGATTTTTGTACTTCCTATTGCTGCAAGTCCGGCAATTACAAGTGCTGCTCCGGCACGAAGGTCGGTAGCATTTACTTCAGCGCCTGTCAATTCTGAAACGCCTTCTATAACTGCCATTCTGCCTTCAACAGTTATGTTGCAGCCTATTCTTTTCAGTTCGTTTACGTATTGGAATCTGTTATCCCATACGTTTTCTGTTAATAAGCTTGTTCCTTTTGCTATGGAAAGCAAAGCTGTCATTTGAGGTTGTAAATCTGTCGGAAATCCGGGATAGGCCATTGTTTTAACATTTGTTGGAGTAAGATTGCCATTTGAGACAACCCTTATAGAATCGTCACCCTCAAAAATATTACAGCCCATTTCTCTAAGTTTAGCTGAAAGAGATTCCATATGTTTTGGTATAATATTTTTAACTGTAACGTCTCCTGACGATATAGCAGCAGCAATCATATATGTGCCGGCTTCAATTTGGTCTGGTATAATCATATATTCAGCGCCGTGAAGTTCTTCAACTCCTGTAATTTTTATAACATCTGTTCCAGCTCCCTTTATTTTAGCTCCAAGCATATTAAGAAAATTAGCTGTATCTACAATATGAGGTTCTTTTGCAGCATTTTCTATTATCGTTACACCCTCTGCCATACATGCTGCAATCATAATATTTATAGTTGCGCCTACACTTACAACATCAAGATAAATAGGAGCACCTACAAGCTTTTTGGCTGACATTTTAACCATTCCATGTTCTATTGTAATTTCAGCTCCTAAAGCTTTAAATCCTCTTATATGCTGGTCTATTGGGCGTGTTCCAAAATTACAGCCGCCTGGAAGTGCTACTTCGGCTTTTTTAAAACGCCCTAAAAGAGCACCCATAAGATAGTATGAGGCACGTATCTTTCTAACTGATTCATATGTTGCAGTATATGAATTAATATTAGTAGAATCTATTGTAAGTATATTTTTCTCTGATAAATCGCACTTTGCCCCAAGCTGTTTTAATGTGTCAACAAGGCAAGCTACATCTTCTATACATGGAAGATTTTCAATAGTACATATACCGTTAGCCATTATTGCTGCTGGAATTATAGCAACAGCAGCATTTTTTGCTCCACTTATGTAAACTGAGCCTTCTAATTTTTTTTGTCCGGTAATAATCAAATGTTCCATTATTCCACTTGCACCTTTCCGAAATATTAAAAAAATAAATATATATTTTATAGAGTAAAAAAAATACGTTATTTGTAAAAATAAACACACTCTATAAAAGACATTTTCCAACAAGATAAACGCTTTAATTTCAATTGTATCATACTTCAAACTAATTTTAAAGATAAAATTTAAGGAAAGCTATTAAGTTAATTTTTATTAATTGTATTATCTTGAAACAGTCATATTATACGCATTAATATAAAAAGGTTCTTCAGTTATATCGCTTAATATTCTGTAATGAGGAACTGACGGAGAAGTATCCGCAGACTGGCTGTAAGTATATCCCGAGAAATATCCCAAATCAACGGCTTCAATATTAATTCTTTCGCTGTCATAAATCTTTCTTATTTCATCTAAAAAAACGAATAGAGCTTCATCGGAGGAACAAATATCCGCTTTATATTCATTTCCCTTTTTATTTTTATAGTAACTTAATTCCATTTCAAAAGTTCCGTCGTCATATATGTGGAAAAAAACATGACTGTCAAAAAGTTTATATCCGTCTGATTCAAGGCAATAGCGCACAATTATTTTGTTATCTAATATTTTTATGTTATCAAGAAACATATTAGGATATAATAAGTTTATCTTTTCCATATACCCGCTGCATTTTTCAATTGCGTTTTCTTTTTTTAAAACAAAGTTTGCGTCTTTTTCAAGACTTTTAAAATATATATCAGAACCATATAATGTAATTGTTTTAAGCCCGGAGGTAACGATGGTTTTTTCAAATTCTTCTGTACGTTTTATATTTTCATTTTTATCGAAAAAAATATTTTGTATTGTAATTAAATCCGTATCAGAATTTTCAAAATACAAAACCCTCATAGGTTTTGAGTATTCTGGAATACTACATTTTAAATAAACATCGTTACGGCTTAAAACAGATATAAGAGCTTCTTTGTTTTCACGTTTTAGTTTATAATCTTCTCCAAAAAAGTGGCTGCAGAAAAATAAGAATATATTCAAAAAAATCAAAAAAATAATAGTATAATTTTTAGCCCTGTTTAAGTCCAAACAAAATACACCTCATTATTTTAAAGCTTTTTAATAGTATTTAATATAAATAATCTTTTCCTTGAATTTATATTATACAATAATCAATATATTTAAGCAATAAAAACATAAAAAACATTTTGTTATGATTGTTTTTGGTTTAATAGTTTGTTATTATAAGTAAAATATTAATTTAGAAAGGAAAGACAAATATGAATCAAAAAAGTGATGAACGTCTTGGTACTGAAAAACTTGGTCGTCTTATTTTAAGCCTTGCATTGCCTGGGATAGCTGCCCAGCTTATAAATGTTTTATATAATATGGTTGACAGAATGTATATAGGGCGTATACCAAAAGCCGGAGCTGACGCACTTACCGGTCTTGGGGTCTGCATTCCGGTTATAATGATTATATCGGCATTTGCGGCTTTTGTGGGAATGGGCGGAGCGCCCCTTGCTGCTATACGGCTTGGAAAAGGTGAAAGAGAAAAGGCAGAGAAAATACTTGGAAGCGGTATTGTTATGCTTTTATTTTTTTCAGTTGTACTAACTGTTTTTTTTATGGTTTTCAAGAAGAAAATTTTATTTATGTTTGGAGCAAGCGATGAGACAATTATATATGGAATTGACTATCTTAATATTTATCTTTGGGGAACTGTTTTTGTACAATCAGTTCTTGGGCTTAATACGTTTATAAGCGCTCAGGGAAGGGCTAAAACAGCTATGCTTAGTGTTCTTATAGGCGCTGTTTTAAATATAATGCTTGACCCTTTGTTTATTTTTGTTTTTAATATGGGAGTAAAAGGTGCAGCATTTGCCACTATAATTTCACAAAGTATAAGTGCTGTATGGATTGTAAGCTTTTTATTAAGCGAAAAATCAGTTATAAGGATAAAGAGAGAATATATAAAGCCGGATTTTAAATCAATGCGTCAAATAGCGGCTCTCGGAATATCTCCGTTTGTAATGCAGTCCACAGAAGGTATTATAAATATTGTTTTAAACAGAGGACTTCAAAATTATGGAGGTGATATTTATGTTGGTTCGCTTACTATATTACAAAGCATTATGCAGCTTATTGTCGTTCCTATTCAAGGTTTAACTCAAGGAATATCACCTATTATGAGTTATAATTATGGCGCCGGAAATTTAAAAAGGGTAAAAGAAACATTTAAAATAATGATTATAACTGTATTTTCCATAACAGTTTTGGCAAGCATAATAGTGTTTATATTTCCGGAAACGCTTGCGTCTATATTTACAAATGAGTATGATTTAATTAAACTTTCGGGACAGGTTATGCCTGTATTTTTCGGAGGAATATGGATTTTTGGAATACAAATGTCATGTCAGACTGCTTTTATGAGTATGGGGCAGGCAAAAATATCTTTATTTCTTGCTTTACTAAGAAAGATTATACTGCTTGTTCCTCTTGCTCTTATACTTCCGCTTTTTTGGAGTAATCCTGTTTATGGAATTTATTTTTCAGAGCCTATTGCCGATACAGCGGCTGCAATAATAACAGGTATTGTATTTATTTTTTATTCTAAAAGGTTACTTTTTAAGCAAAATAATTAATGTTAAAAGTTAAAAAAAACAAAATTAAATACTCAAACGGGTAAATCCCGTTTGAGTAAAAATTAGATTTTTTTATAACAATACATCATCAATAGAACGTTTAGGAACATTTAAACATCCTTTTTCATCTTTAAAATATTTAACATCTCCGTTATTCATTAAAACCTCTTTAGGGCTTTCGGCTTTATATCCCATTGCTATAACGCATAAAAGTTTTAAATTTGAGTCAAAATTTAAAACTTCACTTATTTTATCATAGTCAATTGCGCCCATCCAGCAAGAGCCTACGTCATCTATTTCAGCAGAAAGTATTATATTTTCGGCAGCAGCGCCTAAATCTGCCTCAAATCCGGATTCTTTTATGTTTTTATCGGCTGCTATGGCTATAAAAGCGGTAGGTTCTTCTTCTTGTTTTGGGTCTCCCTCAGGTCGTATATAAGCTGCCCATTTTACTAAATTAATAATTTTTTTAACCATATCTTTTTCATTAATAATTTTATATTTAAGCGGCTGTTTGTTAGCAGCGCTTGGAGCAAGACGAGCGGCATTTACATATTTTTTAAGCATTTCGTATGTTAAAGGTTTTTGTGAAAATTTACGTATTGTTCTTCTGTTTATAATTACATCATATAAATCCAATTTTATTCCTCCTAAAACTGATTAAAATTGACGGCTTATAGTCTCTAATATTACATCTGAAAATAAGTTAAGCTTATCATCAACAATTACAGCTTTATTTTTATTTTCAACTTTATTTTTCAAGTGTTTTGGCAAAAACATAAAATCAGAAAAGTTAAGCATTGAAATATCAAATTCACTGTCTCCGGCAGCTATTATATATTTAGCATTTAATTTTATTTTAAGTCTTTTAACAGCGTTTCCTTTATTAAGTTGTTTAGGCATAACATATATTTTAACTCCGTTTTCAAATACGTCTGCTATATTTAAGTCAATATGTTTTTTTAAATTTTTTATAGTTTCTTCAGCGTTTTTACTTTTTGTAAATAAAAATAAGCCATCTACAAGTCTAATTTCAAAGCATACGTTTTTATCATATTTTAATATATTGTAAGCGTGTTTAAAAGTATCCATACATGGCTTAATCATATTAAGTGAATCTTTGTACCATTTTTCATCAATTTTATTATTTTTAATAAGTATTCCGCCGTTTGCCGCCAAAGCATATTTCGGCGGCAGAATACTCTCAAAATAAATTCTTTTATATTGTTTTACAGACCTTGTTGTAGTAGGTACAAAGCATACATTATTAATTACTTTTTTTAAAAGTTTTAATGATTTAATGCTCATAAATGAAATTTGTTTTTTGTTATATACTTCAACACATTTTTTATACTCTCCTATATTTTTTTTATAAGAATATATAAGAGTATTATCTAAATCACAATTAAAAATATTCATAACTCAAATTTTATTTTGTAACAGCTTTTCTTATCATATCAACAGGAATCATTGTAAAAGCAAGAACTATAACAGCTATCCAGCCTTGTATGCCAAAAGGTACGCAGCTAAACATTTCTCCTATAAACTCAAATGGAGCAAAAGGTATAAGAGAAGAATTTACAATTAAAGCCTGAACAATAATAATAGTAAAGAATACTTTTAAAAATCCTGTATTTTCATTTAGACCTTTAAAAATTCCAAACTTTTCATCTCTTACATTAAAACCGTTAAACAAAGCACTTATTATAAATAATACAAAATATCCTGTAAGATGTTCTTTTTCATTACCGTCGAATAATTCTTTAAAAAAGCCGACTTTTAAATAAACAAAACTTATTATTGTAAGCCATAGTCCCATTGTAATAATTTGATTCATCATTTTTTTACTTACAATAGAATCATCTCTTTTACGTGGTTTTTCACTCATATATTTTTCAAGAGCCGGCTCGTTTCCAAGCATTATAGCCCCCAATCCGTCCATAACAAGATTTACAAATAAAAGGTGAGTTACTTTAAGAGGTTCTTCTACACCAAAAAAAGGAGCTATTGCGCTTACAATAACAGCGGCAATGTTAATAACAAGCTGAAACCGGCAAAATTTCAATATGTTGTGATAAATTGTTCTTCCGTACCATATAGCGTCTTTTATTGATTTAAAATTGTCATCAAGTATAACAATTTTTCCGGCTTCTTTTGCTGCTTCTGTACCGCTGCCCATAGCAAAACCAACGTCGGCACGTTTTAATGCCGGGGAATCGTTAACGCCGTCTCCAGTCATTCCAACAACAAGGTTCATTTCCTGGCAAAGTCTTACCATTCTTGATTTATCAGTAGGAAGCGCCCGTGCAATTACTTTTATATTTTTTATAATTGATTTTACTTCTTCATCAGGCATAGCATTTAGCTGTGCAGAGGTTATAGCCATATCTTTATCGTTTTTAATCAAACCGGCATCTTTTGCTATTGCTACTGCTGTTTCAAGTCTGTCTCCTGTTATCATAACAACTTGTATACCGGCTTTTGAAACGTCATTTATTGCGCTTTTAGCCTCTAATCTTACATCGTCTCTTATTCCTACAAGCCCAATTATTACAATATCGTCATTTATCTGATTTTCAGTCATATCTTTTTCAGAGTATCCAAATGCAAGAACACGCATTGCCTTTTCGGCAAGTTCATCAATTTTTTTATTAAGTAAATTTTCATCAAGTTTTTTAATATTTCCGTCTTTGTCTATAAAATTATTGGCATGTGACAGTAATTTTTCGGGAGCGCCTTTGTAGAAGGTTTTTCCCATTGATTTTATATAAGCTTGACTAAATTTATTTGCAGAGTTAAAGCCTTGTGATTTTGTTACTATACAATCTTTATCCTCGTTAAGAAGTCTGTATACGTCTTCTCCTATAAATTTCATTAAAGCTTGGTCTGTTGCGTTTCCTCCGATAACCTTATGAAGGGCATCATACATTGATGCTGTATTTTTGCCTATGGCTATATCTACAAGACCTTTTACTTTGCTGTGAAGACTTAATTCATTTACAGGGATGCTTTTTCCGTCGGCTGTAAAAAAATCAACAACTTCAAGTATTCCTTTTGTTATTGTTCCTGTTTTATCGCTGAAAAGAATATTAAGAGAACCGGCGGTTTCAATACCTACCGCTTTTCTTACCAAAACATTATGTTCAAGCATTTTGCTTGTATTTTGCATTAAAACAAGTGAAATCATAAGAGGAAGACCCTCAGGAACAGCACATACAATTATAACAACAGCAAGAGAAACGGCCTCTACTATATCTTTTATTATGACTTTTCCGCCTAAAGCTGCATAAGCGCCAAAACCTCCGGCATTTATTATAAAATAAGCCATATATAATACAGCTATTACAAAAGCGCCTATATATCCAAATGTTGATATTTGAGATGCAAGTTTTGACAGTTTTACTTTTAAAGGGGAATCGGGTTCTTCTTCTTGAAGTTCTTCTGCCATTTTTCCCATCATTGTTTTAAGTCCTACTTTTCTTACATCAAGTACGCCTTCTCCGTCAAATACAACTGCTCCTCTAAATAAAGAGTATTTATCTACAAATGTATCTCCGGTTATTTCATCTTTAAATTCTGTTTTTTCATCAGCGGCAAATTTTTTACATTCTTCGGCTTCTCCGTTAAGCGCCGAATTATCTACCCTTAAATCTCCACAAATCAATATGCCATCGGCAGGAATTTTATCTCCTGACTGTAAAAGAACTTTATCGCCTGTAACTACATCATCAACATCTATAACTGTTACAACGCCGTTTCTATATACTTTGCAATGGTCTTTTTCTGCACTGTCTTTTAACTGACGGTATTTTGTATCGCTTGCAACACCGGTTTTAGCTGAAACGAATGCTACTATTAATATAGCAGTTATTGTTCCTAATGGTTCGTATATATCGGCATAATCAAAGAAATACATAATTATCATAAGTACAGCGATAAAAACCAATATTTTTATCATTGGGTCGCCGAATGTCTCTTTAAATTCCTGCCAAAATGTTGTAGGTTTTGAATCAGGTATTATGTTTGAGCCGTTAGACTGTCTTGATTGTTCAACCTCTTTATCTGTAAGTCCGTTATATTTCATTATTAACCTCCAAATTTAAAATAGAACTAAGAAAATGCCGCACAATTATTATTTTATAGAATTATGCGGTATTTTCTTAAATATTTTTTACATATATATTTATTTATACATATCTTTGAAGCAGCTCTCCGAGTCCCGGGTCAGAAGTTCCCTGTCCAATAGCGTTAAATTTCCATTCACCGTTATGCCTGTAAAGTTCACCAAATATCATAGCTGTCATATTTGAATAATCGTCAGTTAAACTGTATTTGCACATTTCGTTTTTATTTTTTTCATCAACTATTCTTATAAAAGCGTTTTTAATCATTCCGAAATGCTGTTGTCTCTGAAAAGCCTGATATATATTTACAACGATTACAATTCTGTCATAATTATTAGGCATTTTTTGAAGGTCGACAATTATCTGTTCATCGTCTCCCTCTCCGGCTCCGGTAAGATTGTCTCCTGTATGAATTACAGTGTTTGAGTCATGTTTTAAATTTCCAAAGTATACTACATCATTTTTATATTTAAGTTTTCCGTCTTGCAGCATTATAGCTGATGCGTCGCAGTCAATAGGCTCAGGTTTAGGACCAAATAGTCCTTTTCTTTTGCGGGGAGCTTCATCCCAGCCTAAACCTACTATTACACGTGCTAAACCGGCGTTATCTTTTGTCAAACTTATTTTTTGCCCCTTTTGTAAACTTACTGACATTTTATTATCCTCCTTTATCCAACATCTACCCCAAAGTTTGCGCATAAAGCGGCTAAACCGCCTTGAAAACCGCTTCCTATTGCGTTAAATTTCCATTCTTTATTGTTTTTATACAATTCTCCGAATACTACTGCTGTTTCAATAGAGAAGTCTTCTCCTAAGTCATACCTTAATATTTCATTTCCTGTTGTCTCATCATACACTCTTATAAAAGCATTTGAGATTTGCCCAAAATTTTGTCTTCTTTCTTCAGCCTCATAAATTGTAGCTGTAAAAACTATTTTTGATATATTTTCAGGCACTGCCGACAGGTCTACTTTTATCTGTTCGTCGTCTCCTTCTCCCTCTCCTGTTCTATTGTCTCCCATATGTTTAAGAGCGCCGCTTTTATGTGTAAGGTTTCCATAGAATATAAAATCATTTTCATTTGTTATTTTTCCGTTATCGCCTAATAAAAATGCCGATGAATCTAAATCAAAACTTCCTCCTGTATCATATTGATTAATATCCCATCCAAGTCCAAGAACAATTTTTGACAATCCAGGATTATCTTTTGTTAAATTAACTTTCTCTCCTTTTTTTAAACTTATAGCCATTTAATATACCCTCCCTTAATAAATTAATTTTTTAAATTAAGCCACTTCTATTCCGTAATGCCCGCAAAGTGCAGCTAAGCCGCCTTGAAAACCGCTTCCTATTGCGTTAAATTTCCATTCTCCACAATGTCTGTAAATTTCTCCTACAACAACTGCTGTCTCAATAGAGAAGTCTTCTCCTAAGTCATATCTTATTAATTCTTCTCCGGAAACTTCATCAACTATTCTTATAAAAGCGTTTGAAACTTGTCCGAAGTTTTGTTTTCTTACATCAGAATCGTATATAGTAACAGTAAATGCTATTTTGTCAATATTTGCCGGAACAAGTCCCAAATCAACTGTTATTTGTTCGTCGTCTCCTTCTCCTTCGCCTGTAAGGTTATCTCCCATATGTTTAAGAGCGCCGCTTTTATGTGTAAGATTTCCATAAAATATAAAATCATTATCGTTTGTCACCTTTCCGTTAGCCCCAAGCATAAACGCAGCAGCGTCAAGGTCAAAATCAGCGCCTGAATCAAATTGGTTTACATCCCATCCCAAACCAACTACTATTTTTTTCAATCCTTTATGCCCCTTTGTTAAGTCTACCTTTTGTCCTTTTGTTAAGTTGATAGCCATATAAATTCCTCCATTTCTATATTTATAATAAACACCATTAAAAAGATTGATAAAAATTTATTCGCTCAAATTTTGATGTTTAGTATTAATTAATTATATATATTTTTTTTAATAAGGCATGTGATAATTTTTTTTAAATTCTTCTTTAATAGCATTAAGTCTTTTTTTATCTTCAATACCTTTTTTTATTGTGTTTTCCTGCAGTTGTTTTGTTTCCTCAATACCTTTTACTATTGTCTGCCATGTTTTTTCGAGAGTCTCAATTTTTATTGAACTGCCTGAAGCAAGCTGAGCTGTTAATTTAGATTGTTCAACTGTATTTTGAGCGTTTTTAATAAGCATTTCGTTTGTTTTTTCATCTAAAGCGGACATTGCCTCGGCTTGTATTTTCTGTCTTTTAAGCATAATAGCTTGAGCTAATGCCTGTTTAAATACAGGAAGAGTTACTATAAACGCTGAATTTATTTTTCTTACAAGATTCATATTGCTGTATTGCATTGTTTTTATCATAGGTATAGACTGCATAGCTACGTTTTCAGCTATGCGGAGGTCTTGAGTACGCTGAATAAGCATCATTTTTGCTTGTTCGAGGGCAGTAATGTCAAATTGTATAGAGTTATCTCCTGTTTGTTCCATTTCTTTTTGTTTTTGTTCAATATATGATTCAAGTTCGTTTATTCCTTTTTCGCCTGCTACTATATACCTAATAAGTTCATGATAATATCCAACATTTGCCTGAAACATATCTTCAAGTTTTCTGTTTGATTGTTTTATTTCAGATTCATATTGTTTAAGATTAATATAAATTTTATCGACTTCTTCTCCCATTGTGTGATATTTATTAATTATTTTATCAATCTGTTTTTTCATATTTGTAAAAAGTTTGCCAAACAGACCTTTGTTTTCTTTTATTTCATTTATGTCAAATTTTTCCATTATTTTAGCCAATGTATTAAGCATTTCACTTGAGTCGTCAATTTGTTTCATATTCATACTGTTTAAAACAATATCAGAGCATTTTGATACTTCTTCAGCGGCGTTTGCTCCAAATGAAACAATTGTATCAAGATTATAAACTTCAATTTGACTTGTAAGTTCCTCTATTTCCTGTGAATTTGAAAGTTTGTCCGTAAGCTGTTCTCTGTCTTTGTTTATATCATATACAACTATATTTTCGTCTTTTATTTCAATTTCTTCATTATTTTGTTTTTTAAAATCAATACTCATTTTTTATTTTTACCCCTTTCCTAAAAGCTTGTCAATCCACGATATGTGTCTTTCGCTTTTTATATTAATATTATTAAAATCAGGTATTTGCATATCGTATACATAATCGCCTATTTGATGCTGTTCAATTATATTTTTTGTAAAGAATTGTTCTATGTTTCTATATCCGGTTGGAGTGAAAAACAATATGTCAAACCCTATTAAGTTTAAAAAAGCCGTTATAATACTATCTTCTAAGGAGTACATTTTTTCAGTTGTATTTATAAATATCACTTTTGGAATGGATTTTGTAAAGTCATATTTTTGTATAAGCCTTAATATTTCATTGTCTAAATTTAATATAACTGAAATTATTTTATATTCCATGCCGTTTTCAAAAGTGCCTTTTATTATTTTTTTATTAATTAAAAGTTCAAGTTTTTCTAATATATAATCCTGCATTTCTTCTCTTATGTGCAAGTATTTATAACAATTGTGATTTTTTATTTTATCTTTAATTAAACGACCGTTTTTAAAAAACAAATGTGCATATTGTATTATAGGGTTAAATTCATTTGTATTAATATATGGTGCTTTATTTATTAAATAAGTATTATCCGTAATTAATTTTTTTATATCTTTCCAATAATCAGATATATTTTTAACCCCCGAAGCTTTTGCTAAAATAACAGGAATAATTACTTTCTCATCAGTTGTTATAAAATTAGGTCTGTATTTTGCATCTTGATTCCATAAAATTTCTATTTCCTCATACATTGTTTTAAGAGTAAGAGCAGCAGCTTTTTTATATTGTTTATTTTTATATAGTCCTGTATCTTTATAGAGAGTGTTATTCAAATCTTGTTCAGCATGATAAGCGGCAGTTCCGATTTTAATATTTGTCTCATCTTTTGGAAATGTATCAACATTTAATGATTCAGTATATTTTTTTTCAAACAAAAGCTTGTCCTCTAATGTACATTTAGAATTCAAATCAGGTACAAGTATTAAAACGTCAACAGGAAGTCCGGCTAAAAATTTCATAAATAATGATTCGTTTTTGTTTTTACAGCCGCCAAAGAAAATAAATACAGATATATCTTTTTTTCTGTAATTTTTAAAAAGTTTATCTTTATAGCGGTTAAACCAGCATAATATATATACAGCTTTATTCATAAGCCTGTTTAAGTTCTCATCTTTATTAAGTTTTTCTTCTTTAAATATTTCTATAAATCTTTGTCTTGCTGTATTTGTAATATTACTTAAATATATATTTTGTGATATATCAAATATCATATGTTCAAAATCTTTATAATTGCGGCGCTTTATTTTATTTATCTCATCAATATTTGGTATAGGCAAAAATTTGTCTTCTATTACAATATTTCTTTTATTTTCTTTAAGTTTAGTATAAAAACTAAAAAGTTCGTTTAAATAAGTAAGCCTGTCGTTTGCCCCTATTATTTTCATAAAACAATTATAACAAAAGTCAGGTTCATATCCTCTTTCAAAAGGATTTTTAAGTATATCAAAAAAAGGTTCTCCTGTTATATATGAATTTGTATAAACTGATATTTCCGGCTTTAAATCAGCATATTTTTGTGTTTTTATAATTTCATTATTTATTTGTTTTAATGAAAATGAGTTAGGAAATTCTGTCATTTCATTTTCTTCATAATGATAAGACAATTTATTTTTATTATCAATTTTTTTATATTCATATTCATTATAATTTATCAAAACAATATCGCATCCGGCATGTGACAATATTGAAAGAATTAAAAGCTCATATTTATTTATATTTCCTGAGTATAAAATTTTAGGCAGTTGTTCATTTCCTAAACTGCTTAATATTATATCAAATTTATAATAAAGCCAGCACATAAATTTTATATAAGCATTTTTAAGCATATTATCGTTTTTATTTTGATTTTTCATTTCATCAAGTATGTTATAAATTGCATTAGCTATATTTAATGCTTGTATATCGTTTAAATGATTAAGCCATTTTTTTAGTTTTTTTTCTATAAATTCTATATCTAAAATAAAATCTGTTCCCATTATTTCGGTATAGTAACTTAAATTTTGCTCATT
Source organism: uncultured Eubacteriaceae bacterium (assembly GCA_947086655.1). Lineage (GTDB taxonomy): Bacteria > Bacillota > Clostridia > Lachnospirales > CAG-274 > CAMTZM01. The sequence goes on along the minus strand of CAMTZM010000032.1, from coordinate 1,993 downwards.
TGGGTTTGAAATTTTTTCTTCAATAAGAATTCCGTTTTTTTTAGCAGACTCAATATATTTTATAATAAAATTTCTTATATTTGTATTATAGCCGGAAATTCGGCAGAAAAATACGCCCTTACCCGGTCTTTTTGAATAATTTATAAAATAATCGTTTAAATTGTTTAACTTTGTGTAATTATACATAACATAAATAACTTCACTCTCATTAATTTTTATAATTTTTAATAATTGTTGTGTCAAATTACAAAATATTATAACAAATTAAAGTAATAACTTCAAGCTTTCACAAAAATAACACATAAAGTCATTTTATAAAACCTTTTATAAAATTTAAAATTGTTTTATAATCAACAGCTAAATTTATATTTTGTCCGTCGTCAAATCCGGCGGTACTTATTCCTATTAATTCACCATACAAATTTAAAAGAGCGCCTCCGGAGCTTCCATGTGATATAGGAGCTGTAAATTGTATCATATTAACATTGTCTATATTGCGAAATCCTGATATTATGCCGTCTGATACAGAGTTAAAAAGTCCTAAAGGACTTCCGATAGCTACAACTTTTTGTCCTCGTGACAACTCATTTTTTTCATTATATACGTTAATAGGATTTAATTGTCTGTCTATTCTTATTAATGACAAGTCTGTATAATTATTGTATTTTATTATTTCATTTGTAGTATATACATTGTTTTCACCTTCTATATTAACTGTATAATAACTTCCTCCGCTTATTACATGATAATTTGTAAGTATGTACCCATCTTTGTTTATCATTACTCCTGAGCCTGTTTTAATACAGTTTTCGCTGTTATTGTATACGCTTATCATTACAACTGATGATGCCATTTTAGCTATTTGTTCAAAGTCAAGTTCTTTTCTTTTATTTTTATTTTCAAAAACTGTATTTTGAGTGTTTATATTTGTATGTAATTTTGTATTTTTAGTTTTATTGTCTTGTTTGTGCAAGTTTTTAACAGATGTTTCATTAATTTTATAAAGAGGTATATCAATTTTAGCAAATGAGTTTAATTTAATAAGTTCTGAAAGTTCTAAAATTTCTTTTTCAAAATCCAAATCTTTTTCAGTATTCATATACATTACATCTACTCCTATTTGAGTAAGAAAATAAAGGAAATAATATTCATGTTTTTTTAAATTGCCTGTAAAAACAAATTTATATGAATTTTTTTCATTCCATTTATTAGTATCGCCTATAAGTTTTGGCAATATACAGTCTGACCAAAAGAACAGTTCGATTATAAAATTTTTTAATATAGAGACGTTTTTATTTTTAAAAAGTTTTTTAATATTTTTTAAACTCATTAAATAAATATTAAAAAGAGGCATATTTTTTTTAATATTTTTAAGTCTGAAATCTTCTGTATTATTTTTTATGAAATTTTCATATTGCGAAGTATAAAATAACATATCATTTTTATCAATGTATGTCGGAAAAGAGTTAATTCTTAAATAGCCGTTATATTGGTTGTTTCTTTCTGATAAAAGTTTATCCATATTATAAATATCGTTTAAGTAATTATCTTTTTCATCAATTCCTATTATTCTTATAAAATACACATTTTTTATTCCTTTTATAAATCCTCCTTTTATGTTTGCAAAAGATTGTATTGAGTTAATCTTCATAGGATTAATTCTTATATTAATTATATCTTCCATACGTCTCACCTCTGAAAGCTGACTAATTTTTATATTGGAATTATTTTACCATAATGAAATTAACGTATCAAGACTGTGTATTTTTGCTAAAACAAATAATTGATGAGTTACAATAGATAGGTAACAGAGAAAATAAAAAAACAAGGTTGAAAATTTGTGATATAATTGAAATCTTCAAACAACAAAAAATCACAAAGGAGAACCTTGCATAAATATGTTATCACAAATAAAGTATTTTCGTCAACGATTAATTGAATATCTTGAGAATCATAGTGTAACAGAGACAGCAATAAGATTTAGAATAAGCAG
>CAMTZM010000031.1 GCA_947086655.1 uncultured Eubacteriaceae bacterium | reverse complement strand
TAATTTATATTATCTACTGTTAATAATTTATTGTCAATACTATTAAAATAATTTTGCATTTTAATTATAAAATATAAAAAAGGCAATGTTTTATAAACATTACCTTAATTTAGTAATTTTAACTATTCAATTTTAATTATATGTTACACATTATTTTCTTCTTTTTTCCAATTCATTATATATGTCTTCCCATGTAACATTTTTTTCAACCATAACAACACTTAAATGATACATTAAATCTGCCGTTTCATAAATAAGTTCTCCTTTATCAGGGTTCTTACTTGCAATTATAACCTCTGCACTTTCCTCTCCAACTTTTTTAAGCATTTTATCAATGCCTTTTTCAAATAAATAATTTGTATATGAACCCTCTTTCGGATTGTTTTTTCTATCCACTATTACATCATATAATGCTTTTAAAACATCTTTATCATTATTCATTTTATTTTCCTCCAATAATTATAACTCTCTATAAAAACATGAGTGATTTTCTGTATGACATGCTGCCCCAATTTGCTCTACAATAAGCAGAACCGTATCGCAGTCACAGTCGTATTTAATCTTTTTAACATACTGAAAATGCCCCGATGTTTCACCTTTAAGCCAAAGCTTTTTTCTTGAACGGCTAAAATAATGAGCCTTTTTTGTTTCTACTGTTTTTTCAAAAGCTTCCTTATTCATATATGCCAACATTAATACTTCATTTGTAGACTCTTCTTGTACAATTGCCGGAACAAGTCCCTTTTCATCAAATTTTAATTCCAAAAAATCAACTTCTTTCCGTATTAAATAAAATTATCCCTATTAATATTTAAAAATAATTTCTATTTTAGTCTTACAGGTACTCCTCTTTTAAACAAATATTCTTTTAATTCAATAATTTCCATTTCTCTATAATGGAAAAGAGATGCTGCTAATGCTGCCTCGGCTTCTCCTTCATTAAACGCATCATAAAAGTGCTGCATATTTCCTGCACCGCCGGAAGCTATTACAGGTATTGAAACAGCTTTTGAAATTAGTTTTGTAAGTTCTAAATCATAACCTTTTTTTGTACCATCGCAATCCATACTTGTAAGAAGTATTTCTCCTGCTCCTCTTTTTTCTGTTTCAACAGCCCATTCAAGCGCATCTTTTCCTGTATTTATGCGTCCTCCGGCGGAATAAACATCAAAACCACCCCCTTTTCTTCTTTTTGCATCTATGGCAGCAACTACGCATTGACTTCCAAACTTTTCAGCCGCTTCATTTATTAATTCTGGTCTTTTAAGCGCTGCTGAATTTACGGATATTTTATCAGCTCCAGCATTTAATATTTTTCTAAAGTCCTCAATACTTCTTATTCCTCCGCCAACTGTTAATGGTATAAAAACTTGTTCGGCTGTTCTTGAAACAACATCAAGCATTATATTTCTATCATCTGATGATGCAGTTATATCAAGAAAAACAATTTCATCAGCCATTGACTTATTATATTTTGCTGCAACCTCAACAGGATCACCGGCATCTTTTAAATCAACAAAATTTACGCCTTTAACAACTCTTCCATTATGTACATCAAGACAAGGGATTATACGTTTTGTATGCATTTCAACAACTCTCCTCAAACATTGATATAGCCTTTTTAATATTAATTGCTCCGCTATAAACAGCTTTTCCTACTATAACTCCGTCAGCTCCTATAAGTTCCGCCTTTTTCAGTTCTTCAATTGAAGAAATACCTCCTGACGCAATTATTTTCAATCCTGTTTTATCAATAAGTTCCTTTGTTGACTCCATATTTGCGCCGCACATCATTCCGTCTTTTGAAATATCTGTATATATTATTGTTTTCACTTTATAACTTTTCATTTCATTGCATAAATCAATAGCTGATACTTTACTTATTTCTTCCCAACCTGAAATAGCAACCATATTATCTTTTGTATCAACTCCTACTGCTATTTTGTCTCCATATATTTCAACTGCTGTTTTAACAAGTCCAGGATTTTTAACTGCCGCCGTTCCTATTATTACCCTATTAGCTCCGGCGCTGACTCTTAACTCAATATCATCAAGGTTTCTTATTCCTCCGCCTGTTTGTATAAAAACATTATATTTTTTACTTATTTCCCTTATAATATCATCAATATAACTTTTTCCATATCTTGCTCCATCAAGGTCCACAATATGTATTCTTTTAGCTCCGGCATTAACGAACATTTCGGCAGCATTTATTGGATTATCTTCAAAAATGGTAACATCGTCAAAATTTCCTTGACGAAGTCTAACAGCCTTTCCATCTTTTATATCTATTGCAGGATATATTTTCATATTTCTATTCCTCCAAAATTTTCAAGTATCTTCAAACCTATATCACCGCTTTTCTCAGGGTGAAACTGCAAAGCAAATATATTATCTTTTTGTACTCCAACTTGAATTTTTTTGCCATATTCCGTAACTGCCGATACAACAGATTCATCAGTTTCAAGATAATAAGAATGTACAAAATATACATAAGGGCTATTTCCTATACTTTCAAAAAGCGGTTCTCTTTTTAGTATTTCAAGATTATTCCATCCAATATGTGGTATTTTTACATTATTAGGAAGTCTTTTTATTACTCCACTTATAAAGCCTAATCCTTCATACTCTCCATTTTCATAACTTTTATCAAATATAAGCTGCATGCCTAAACATATACCCAAAAAAGGTTTTCCCTTTTCTATTTCCTCTTTCATTGATTTATCAAATTCCATATTTCTTATAGTTTTAATTGCATCTGCAAAAGCCCCAACCCCCGGCAAAACAATTTTATCAAATTTTTTAAAATCTCTAAAATCGTTTGTTATTTGAGTTTTAAATCCCAAAAACTCAAAAGCTTTTTGTACGCTTTTCAAATTTCCCATTCCGTAATCAATTATACCTATCATTATTCCAACATCCCTTTTGTTGATAATACACCTTCAATACGTTCATCAAAAGAAACAGCCATATCAACGGCTCTTCCAAAAGCTTTAAATATACATTCGGCAATATGATGATTATTTTTTCCTGAAATAAGTTTTATATGTAAATTAATACCGGCGTTTAAAGAAACTGCTCTAAAAAATTCTTCTGTCATTTCAGTGTCAAAATCCCCTAATTTTTCTGCCGTAAACTCAGCGTCAAATACAAATACGGCTCTTCCCGAAAAATCAACTGCACATAAAACCAATGCCTCGTCCATAGGTACAATTGAGTAACCATAACGCTTTATACCCTTTTTGTCTCCTATTGCATTTGCTATACATTTACCTAAAACAATTCCCGTATCTTCAATAGTATGGTGCGAATCCACATTAATATCACCTTTAGTGTGTATATCCATATCAATAAACCCATGTTTTGAAATATGTGTAAGCATATGGTCAAAAAAACCTATTCCAGTATTTATATTATTTTTTCCTATTCCGTCAATATTTATTTTCATTTTTATTTTTGTTTCTTCGGTATTTCTCTCAATTTCAGACGTACGCATTTTTACCTCCAAATTATTTTAAAGTCTTACTCTTACTGAATTAGCATGAGCTGTAAGACCTTCGCATTCAGCAAATTTTATAACGTCTTTACCGATTTCCATAAAGGCTTCTTCTGAAAACGATAAAATACTTGATTTTTTAATATAGTCATCTACACATAAAGGTGAGAAAAACTTTGCCGTACCACCAGTAGGAAGCACATGATTAGGTCCTGCCATATAATCTCCCAACGGCTCCGGCGTATAATTTCCTAAAAATACAGCTCCAGCGTTTTTAATTTTAGGAAGAATATCAAAAGGATTTTTTGTACAGACCTCAAGATGTTCCGGAGCGATTCTATTACTTAAATTTATTGCCTCATCAATATTATCAACTACTATAACGCCACCGTAATTTTCAAGAGAACTTTTTATTATTTCCTTTCTCTCAAGTTTTTCTGTCTGTATTTCAAGTTCTTTATGTACCCTTACCGCAAGTTCTGCACAAGGCGTAATAAATATAGCGCTTGCAAGTTCGTCATGCTCTGCTTGTGAAAGAAGATCAGCGGCTGCGTATTTTGGATTGGCAGTTTCGTCCGCAATTATAAGAATTTCACTTGGTCCGGCAATAGAATCAAGATTTACATATCCATATACAGCTCTTTTAGCAAGTGCTACAAATATATTTCCCGGACCTACGATTTTATCCACTTTAGATATACTTTCAGTTCCGAAAGCAAAAGCAGCAATAGCCTGTGCTCCTCCAACTTTATAAATTTCGGTTATTCCGGCCTCTACTGCTGCCACAATAGTTTTTGGGCTGATTTTACCGTCAATTCCGGGAGGAGTTGCCATTACTATTTCTGGAACACCTGCTACCTTTGCCGGAACAACATTCATAAGAACACTTGAAGGATATGCTGCCTTTCCTCCTGGTACATAAACTCCAACTCTTTCAAGAGGACGTATAAGTTGTCCCAAAATCTCACCGTTTTCAGATGTTTTAAACCAACTTTTTTGTTTTTGTTCTTCATGGAAAATTCTTATTCTCTCTGCTGATTTTTTCATAACATTAATTATTTTCTCATCAGTTTCAGCATATGCCTGTTCAATTTCTTCCTTTGTTACTGCTACATTATCTTTGCTTATATCAGCCTTATCAAACTGTTTTGTATATTCAAATAATGCCTCGTCACCCTTTTGCCTTATTTCTGATATGATTTCTGCAACCTTGTCTTGAACTTCTCTGTTTTCAAGCTGAGACCTTTCTAAAAAACTTTTTACAAGCCTTTCTCCATTTTCCTCATTATATCTTATAATTGGTATCATAAAAAAACCTCCTTAATTTAATATATTATATTTTTAAACAGCCTTTAGGCTTTTAAGCCCGTTTATTATTTTAATAATCCTTTCACTTTCAAGTTTCATGCTTACAGGATTAACTACAAGCCTTGCCGATACAGGACATATTTCAGCAAGAACCTCAAGTCCATTTTCTTTTAAAGTAGAGCCTGTTTCCACAATATCAACTATAACATCAGACAAACCAACAATAGGTCCAAGTTCCACAGAACCGTTAAGCTTAACTATTTCAACAGTTTGATGCTTTTTTTTATAAAAATACTCTTTAGCTATATTAGGATATTTAGTTGCTACCCTTAAATCATTTGATTTATTGAATCTTTCAGCAGTTTCTTTTTTACCAGCTACAACAAAACGGCATTTTCCAAAACCTAAATCTAAAGTTTCGCAAATATTCCTTTTTTCCTCTAATAAAGTATCTTTTCCAATTATTCCTATATCTGCCGCTCCATACTCAACATATGTAGGAACATCACTTGCTTTTGAAAGAAAAAATTTTATTTTCAAGTCTTCATTTGTAAATATAAGCTTTCTTGATTTTTCTTTCATTTCATCACAAGTTATGCCTATTTTCTCAAGAAGTTCCATAGTCATATCTGCAAGCCGACCTTTTGCAAGAGCAAATGTTATGTAATTCATTTTAATGCTTCCCTTCCATGTTGTTTTTTAAAAGTTCAGATATTTTCACATCCTTTATATCCCGTGAAGTCATATCTATTATTTTTACATTTTCACTATCCGAAAAATAAAGTATACCACCCATATTTTTCTTTTCAGCATAGTTCATATTTTTTTGCATATCATCGCCTAATAAACTGTTTTCAATATTTAAACCTTTACTTCTAAGTTCGTCTGCCGTTTCAACTGCTGTATTTCTTCCTTCTTCAGTAAAAGCTATAAGCGTATCAGCATATACAAAAGGAATAGCATTTTTTTGATTTTCAAGAGCACTTATTAAATTATTAAGTTTTATAGCAAATCCTACTGACGGAAAATCAGCCCCATAATTTTTTATAAGTTTATCATACCTTCCGCCTGAAATAACAGAAAGACCTGTACCTTCTGCATAACCTCTAAATGTTATTCCTGTATAATAATCAAAATTTCCAATAATACTCAAATCAATTTTAATAAACTTTTCAAGTCCATATGCTTTTAATATATTAAAAACATTTTCAAGACTTATAAGAGCGTCAATAGCGGCCTTGCTTTTAATAAATTCTCTTGCCTTAGAAATAATTTCCTTGCCTCCTATAAATACAGGAAGATGTTCAAATATACTCTTAATACCTTCTGAAGCTTGACTTTCTTTAACAAGTTTATAAGCTTCTGCAAAATCTTTCTCTGTAATAAAATCTTGAATTTTCAAATATGTATCATTATCAAATCCGCCTTCTTCAATTACAGCGTTAAAAAATAATACATTTCCTATACAAACTTTAAAGTTTTTTAATCCAGATGCAATAAGGCTGTTTACAGCAGCAGCTATTACCTCTGCATCAGCATCAGCACTGTTTACACCTATAAGTTCAATTCCTGCCTGTGTAAATTCTCTAAGCTTTCCCTGATATTTTTCATTATATCTAAATACATCTTCAATATAATAAAATCTTAACGGTATATCGCTTTTATCATAAGCAGTAGCGGCTATTCTTGCTATTGCCGGCGTCATATCAGAGCGAAGAGCAAGCATCGAACTATCCCTATCCAAAAATTTATACATCTGCTTAGGTTTAATACTTCCCATTCCCTCAAAAACTTCCATATACTCAAATGTTGGACTGCTTAAAGGAACATAGCCATACCTTGTAAATATGGTCTCAATCCTTCTTTCAATTTCTATTTTAAAAGCTTCTTCGTTTGGAAGATAGTCTTTTACCCCTTCAGGAGTATGTAATCTTTGGTCTATCATTAAATCACCTTTCATATTTCATAATAATATTTATTAATTAAGTCTAAATAAAAAATTTAAAAACTTAATGGTTTCTTTTCATATTCGAAAATATTTTTTCAGAGAAATCATCGTTTATATTTTCCAAAAAATGCCCTATATTATAAAAAAGCTTTCGAGTCATATAGGACTTATTGCTCCCTTTATGAGCTTCTTTTTTGCTAAATGCAAAACTTTCTTGTTCCAATAAACGTTTTTTAGCATTTTCCATCCAGCTATTATCATCAAAAACATATCCTAAATAAAGTAATGCTTGATCCATCATAACTCCATTGTTATCGTTACTAATATAATTTTTATCATTATTTAGCCATTCTCCATGTATAAGCAATATTTTAGAAAGTTCTGCAAACATCTCATTATTCCATAAACCAGATAAAGAACATGTTTTTATAAAGTATAATATATTTTCTACTCTAAGTGCAGCCGAATATTCATTCCATATAAATTTATTATTTTTAGTATTTATATCATCTAAAGAGTAATCACGCCATGAATATAATAATCTAAGAGCAAATTTCAAATAACTTTTGTCCTTTGACATATCAAAAGCATGTACAAGTATTTGAACAGGATTTAAACCTTGAAGGTATAATTGAAATGAATCAGGCTCATTTGAAGACATAATGTTCCAGTCAAAATCTGATATATTATATTCAATAGCTTCAATTTGCGGATTAACCAACATATGTCCATTTAAAATTTCATTTGCTGCATCAATTACTTTTGAATTTATATAACAATTCATTGATTCAATAACAGCGCATCTATCAAAATATCCTCCTTCCATAATACTTCTTATATCTCTAAATCTTGAGAAAAATTTACCTTTTACACTTTTAGCGTTAAATCTTCCTGTTTTATAATCTCTTGCTAAAATTTTAGATTTTTCTGTACCTGAATGAAAAATACCGTCTCCCCAAAATGACGGAATCGAAAATCCACTTTTTAACAAATCATCAAAAGTTACAATCTCAATACATGGGTCATTATACAAATAATCCAAAAAATTCTCAAATTGTTTCATTAAAGGCTTATTAATTCCATAACATATATTAGTTCCAAATGTAAAATAAGGTTTCGCACCTATATCACCTTTTTGGTCAATAAAACTAAAAGAATGGAACATAAATTGGGCAATTTCAAAATCTTCTCTGCTTTTCATCTGTTCTACAATACTAATTAATTCTTGTTCATTCAAACAAATAATATCAAATTTACGTTTTGTTCCCCTGCCATCAAAAACAGATATAACAGGAAACTCAATTAAATTATCTATCATACAAATTTGATTTAATGAATTATAATATCTAAATTGGTTTGAATTTCCACTTGTAAAATAAAAACAGCTTGAATCAAATTTATAACCTAAATCATATAATGCCTTAAATGTAAAATCATTGCAGGAATACCCCCCCCTCTATGAGCTATTGGTCTTTTGCCTGTTATTTCTTTTATAAAATTTGTTCCATATTCTATTATTTCTTTTTGCTCATCATAACTACACGCATGCAGCATATTCGGAAAAACCGGCGGATTTGCGTGTGTATGTAATTCAACCTCATGATTTCTTGAGAAAATTCTTTCTACTAATTTTTCCATATATTTTTCCCAATCTCCATGATAATTGTTATGCTCATAAACATTAGTAAAAAAAACTCCTCTCATTTTCCTTTTCTCAAGCTGCTCCATTATATAATTAATTCCGCAATTTCCCTCAACTCCAAAATCACATTCAATTGCGTACGGAACTGCCATGCCTTTTTGTTCAGTATCAACAGTAATCAGCATTTTCAATTTTTTTCTCATATTTAAAACCCCTATTTTATAATTATTCTATTTTAATGTTGTCAAGATTAAAAGTTTGTGATAAATTATTAAAAATTAAATCCTCTTTTTTACATATACCCTCATTCATTTTTACATTTCCATATTTATCAACAATACTTATTAATGTTATAAAATTGCAATTTTCACCTTCTAAATCAAATTTCAAGGTTGTAATGGTTTCTATTTTATTCACACTTCTTGATATTAAACCGTAGCCAGCAACATTTATATTCCCTTCTATTACCGACAATAACGGATTATTTGCATATTGAATAATTTCTACATAATAATCAGTATCGGCAATTTTCAAAATAACTTTATTTTCTTCTATTTTCTCAATTTTCATAAATTCTGATAAATTAAAAATCTGAGAATACTTGTGTCTATTTTCCGAATACATGTTATCATATAAAATAGTTATATCTCCTGATGAATAAAATTTCCTCTCAAGCTTAACCCCTTCATATGCTTTATTAAACGCTTTTATATAATCATATTCAGTATTAATTAAATACTCTGAAATGCCAACCGTATCAGTTAATTTGTTAGAGGTAGGGTAAGATTTATCATCTATAACAATTGAGTTATGTGCTTTTGCTGATAAAAAGAAATTTCTGAAATCATCTTTTTGATATCCGTAATTTCCTCCATCAATAAAAATATCGTAACCTTTTGAATATAAAATAAATGAACCGTCGTCAGCATGTTTATGCACATTTTTCGTATAACCGCTTTTAAACATTTTCCATGTATTGTTTTTATATTCTTTTTCTTTATTAGAACAATAAAAAAACATTCCTGTTATAGGATAAAATTTTTTAATATCTTCTTTAAAAACAATATCGCAAGGAGATTCATTTGTATCTCCTATAAGAGCAATTTTCCCATTAGGTTTAACCGACCAGTTTAAAAACTCGGTAGTTTTTTCCATATCTAATAAAATTCTTTTTGACAAATCATCGTTTATTTTTTTCAAAAAATCTCCTATATTTAAAAAAAGTCTTCTGACAAGAAAGCCATATGTCGTACTATTTTCCACATGTATCATTTCTTCATTAAACGCAAAATGTTCTTGTTCTAATAATCGTTTTTTTGCATTTTCCATCCAGTTTTTATTGTCAAAAACATATCCCAGGTATAATAACACTTTATCCATTATAATCCCATGGTTATGATTTTTTTTATAATTTTTATTATTATTTAACCATTCTCCATGTTCAAACAATATCTCAGAAAATTCCTCAAACATATCATTATTCCAAAAACCATGTGTAAAACATATTTTTACAAAATATATTAAGTTTTCTGCTCTAATAGAAGTAGAATGCTCTCCCCATACGAATCTATTATTTTTAATATTTATATCTTTTGATGCATACTCTCGCCACGAATGCAGCAATTTCAATGCAAATTCTAAATAATTTTTATCCTTTGATTCATTAAAAGCCTGTGCAAGTATTTGAATAGGGTTTAAACCTTGAAGATATAATTGAAATGAACTGGGTATATTTGAAAATGATACATTCCAATCAAAATTCAATATATCATATTTCATAGGTTCAATTCGTGGATAAACTGACATATATCCATTTAAAATTCCTTTTGCAGTATCAAGCACTTTAGAATTATAGCGTTTATCTGTCTCAATAACTGCACATCTGTCAAAATACCCCCCCCCCTTTAAATTACATTTTTTAATATCAGAAACCTCATTTTGATTATAATAAGAATCAACCGTATTTACTTCATTTAATCTTTTTAACATTTTTAACTCCTATCTGCATATATTATTTAATAACAAATCAAAATATTAATAAAATTAAAATACTATAAATTTAAGTTTATTTTATTTCAATATCGTTAATATTAAAAGTTAATGATGAATTGTTGAAAATCAAATCCTCTTTTTTAAATATGCTATCATTTATTTTTACATTTCCATATTTATCAACAATATTTATTAATGTTATAAAATTGCAATTTTCACCCTCTAAATCAAATTTCAAAGTTGTAATGGTTTCTATTTTATTAACATTTCTTGATATTAAACCGTAGTCTGCAACATTTATATCCCCTTCTATTACCGACAATAACGGATTATTTGCATATTGAATAATTTCTGCATAATAATCAGTATCGGCAATTTTCAAAATAACTTTATTTTCTTCTATTTTTTCAATTTTCATAAATTCTGATAAATTAAAAATCTGAGAATACTTGTGTTTATTTTCAGAATACATGTTATCATATAAAATAGTTATATCTCCTAATGAATAAAATTTCCTCTCAAGCTTAACCCCTTCATATGCTTTGTTAAACGCTTTTATATAATCATATTCAGTCTTAATTAAATACTCTGAAATGCCAACCGTATCAGTTAATTTGTTAGAGGTAGGGTAAGATTTATCATCTATAACAATTGAGTTATGTGCTTTTGCTGATAAAAAGAAATTTCTGAAATCATCTTTTTGATATCCGTAATTTCCTCCATCAATAAAAATATCGTAACCTTTTGAATATAAAATAAATGAACCGTCGTCAGCATGTTTATGCACATTTTTCGTATAACCGCTTTTAAACATTTTCCATGTATTGTTTTTATATTCTTTTTCTTTATTAGAACAATAAAAAAACATTCCTGTTATAGGATAAAATTTTTTAATATCTTCTTTAAAAACAATATCGCAAGGAGATTCATTTGTATCTCCTATAAGAGCAATTTTCCCATTAGGTTTAACCGACCAGTTTAAAAACTCGGTAGTTTTTTCCATATCTAATAAAATTCTTTTTGACAAATCATCGTTTATTTTTTTCAAAAAATCTCCTATATTTAAAAAAAGTCTTCTGACAAGAAAGCCATATGTCGTACTATTTTCCACATGTATCATTTCTTCATTAAACGCAAAATGTTCTTGTTCTAATAATCGTTTTTTTGCATTTTCCATCCAGTTTTTATTGTCAAAAACATATCCCAGGTATAATAACACTTTATCCATTATAATCCCATGGTTATGATTTTTTTTATAATTTTTATTATTATTTAACCATTCTCCATGTTCAAACAATATCTCAGAAAATTCCTCAAACATATCATTATTCCAAAAACCATGTGTAAAGCATATTTTTACAAAATATAATAAGTTTTCTGCTCTAATAGCAGTAGAATGCTCTCCCCATACATACTTATTGTTTTTAATATTTATATCTTTTGATGCATAATCTCGCCACGAATGCAGCAATTTCAACGCAAATTCTAAATAGCTCTTATCTTTTAATTCATTAAAAGCATGTGCAAGTATTTGAATAGGATTTAAACCTTGAAGATATAATTGAAACGAATTAGGTATATTTGAAAATGATATATTCCAATCAAAATTCAATATATCATATTTCATAGGTTCAATTCGAGGATGAACTTTCATATATCCGTTTAAAATTCCTTTTGCAACATCAAGTACTGCTATTGAACCATATAATGATATTATCTCAATAAGAGCACATCTATCAAAATACCCCCCCCCTCTTTAAATTACATTCTTTAATATCAGAAACCTCATTTTGATTATAATAAGAATCAACCGTATTTACTTCATTTAATCTTTTTAACATTTTTAACTCCTATCTGCATATATTATTTAATAACAAATCAAAATATTAATAAAATTAAAATACTATAAATTTAAGTTTATTTTATTTCAATATCGTTAATATTAAAAGTTAATGATGAATTGTTGAAAATCAAATCCTCTTTTTTAAATATGCTATCATTTATTTTTACATTTCCATATTTATCAACAATATTTATTAATGTTATAAAATTGCAATTTTCACCCTCTAAATCAAATTTCAAAGTTGTAATGGTTTCTATTTTATTAACATTTCTTGATATTAAACCGTAGTCTGCAACATTTATATCCCCTTCTATTACCGACAATAACGGATTATTTGCATATTGAATAATTTCTGCATAATAATCAGTATCGGCAATTTTCAAAATAACTTTATTTTCTTCTATTTTTTCAATTTTCATAAATTCTGATAAATTAAAAATCTGAGAATACTTGTGTTTATTTTCAGAATACATGTTATCATATAAAATAGTTATATCTCCTAATGAATAAAATTTCCTCTCAAGCTTAACCCCTTCATATGCTTTGTTAAACGCTTTTATATAATCATATTCAGTCTTAATTAAATACTCTGAAATGCCAACCGTATCAGTTAATTTGTTAGAGGTAGGGTAAGATTTATCATCTATAACAATTGAGTTATGTGCTTTTGCTGATAAAAAGAAATTTCTGAAATCATCTTTTTGATATCCGTAATTTCCTCCATCAATAAAAATATCGTAACCTTTTGAATATAAAATAAATGAACCGTCGTCAGCATGTTTATGCACATTTTTCGTATAACCGCTTTTAAACATTTTCCATGTATTGTTTTTATATTCTTTTTCTTTATTAGAACAATAAAAAAACATTCCTGTTATAGGATAAAATTTTTTAATATCTTCTTTAAAAACAATATCGCAAGGAGATTCATTTGTATCTCCTA
This sequence comes from uncultured Eubacteriaceae bacterium, assembly GCA_947086655.1. GTDB lineage: Bacteria > Bacillota > Clostridia > Lachnospirales > CAG-274 > CAMTZM01. Next base: position 16,840 of record CAMTZM010000031.1, on the reverse strand, counting down.
TAAGAGCAATTTTCCCATTAGGTTTAACCGACCAGTTTAAAAACTCGGTAGTTTTTTCCATATCTAATAAAATTCTTTTTGACAAATCATCGTTTATTTTTTTCAAAAAATCTCCTATATTTAAAAAAAGTCTTCTGACAAGAAAGCCATATGTCGTACTATTTTCCACATGTATCATTTCTTCATTAAACGCAAAATGTTCTTGTTCTAATAATCGTTTTTTTGCATTTTCCATCCAGTTTTTATTGTCAAAAACATATCCCAGGTATAATAACACTTTATCCATTATAATCCCATGGTTATGATTTTTTTTATAATTTTTATTATTATTTAACCATTCTCCATGTTCAAACAATATCTCAGAAAATTCCTCAAATATATCATTATTCCAAAAACCATGTGTAAAACATATTTTTGCAAAATATATTAAGTTTTCTGCTCTAATAGCAGTAGAATGATCTCCCCATACGTACTTATTGTTTTTAATATTTATATCTTTTGATGCATACTCTCGCCATGAATGCAGCAATTTAAACGCAAATTCTAAATAACTTTTATCCTTTGATTCATCAAAAGCATTTGCAAGTATTTGAATAGGATTTAAACCTTGAAGATATAATTGAAACGAATTAGGTATATTTGAAAATGATACATTCCAATCAAAATTCAATATATCATATTCCATAGGTTCAATTTGCGGATAAACTTTCATATATCCGTTTAAAATTCCTTTTGCGGTATCAATTACTACTTCTGGTTTTCCATATACTGGCGTTGTCTCAATAATAATACATCTATCAAAATACCCCCCCCCCGTTCTCTAAATTACATTCTTTAATTTCAGAAACCGCATTTTGATTATGTTCAGAATCAACCATATTCACTATATTTATTCTTTTCAATATTTTTTAACTCCTGTCTGCATATATTATTTAATAACAAATTAGAACATATAAATTTTTCCATATAAAAAAAGTATTTTTTATGAAAAATCATAGTTTATTTTTTTCAAAAACTTTTCTATGTTACAAAAAATTTCACGAACCGAAAAACCATATAATGTGTTGTTTTCTGTATATGCCATTTTCTCATTAAATACAAAATTTCTTTGCTCTAATAAGCGATTTTTAGCATTTTCCAACCAATTTTTATTATCAAAAACATATCCTAAGTAAATCAAATTTACATCCATCATAATTCCATAATTATGATTTTTAATATAATTTTCATCATCATTTAACCACTCTCCACACTCAAGCAGCATATTAGATATTTTAATAAACATATCATCATTCCAAAATCCCGAAGAAGAACATATTTTTACAAAATACAATAGATTTTCTGTTCTAAGTGCTGCTGAATAAGAATCCCATATAAATTTATTATTCTTAGTATTAAAATCATTTGATTTATAATCACACCATGAATACAATAATTTTAATGAATGTTTTAAATAGTTTGTATTTTTTGTTTTTTCAAAAGCTATTGTAAGTATTTTGATAAAATTCAAACCTTGAAGATATAATTGAAATATATCCGGCATATTAGAAAAAGATATATTCCAGTCAAAATTTGATATATCATACTTCATAGGTTCAATATCCGAATATACTATAATATATCCATTTAAAATTTTCTCTGCCATATCTGATATATTAGATATTGAGTTTAAATAATTAAAATCAATATCTAAACATCTGTCAAAATACCCCCCCCCGCTGATACTAATTACATCTTTAAAATCATTAAATAAATTATTAACAATACTTCTTTCATTAAATCTTTTAGCTTTAAATTCTTTCAAGGCATTTTCAGATTTTTCAGTATCTATATGAAAAATAACGTCTCCCCAAAATGACGGAACTGAAAATTCACCTTTTAATAATTCTTCAAAAGTCACTACCTCAATACATGGGTCACTATATAAATAATCTAAAAAATTTTCAAATCGTTTTGTCAATATTTCACTAACTCCATAACAGCGGTGACTTCCATACTCAAAATAAGGTTCAAGTCCATCGTAACCTTTTTGGTCAATAAAACTAAACGAATGAAACATAAGCTGAGCCATTTCAAAATCTTCTCTATTTTTCATCTGTTCAACAACGCTTATTAAATCTCTTTCATTTAAAGCATTAATATCAAATTTAGTTTTATTTCCAGCTCTATTAAAAACAGATATAACCGGAAACTCAATTAAATTATTTATCATACAAACCTGATTTAATGAATTATAATACTTAAAATCGTTTCCATTTTTATCACTTGAAAAATACCAACAGCTTGAATCAACTTTATAGCCTAAATCTGATAAAACCTTAAATGTAAAATCATTACATGCATAATTTCCGCCTCTATGTGCTATTGGGCTTTTGCCTGTAACTTTTTTTATAAAGTTTGTGCCATATCCTATTATTTCCTTTTGCTCGTCATAAGTACAATCTTTTAGAGATTTTTTATAAATAGGAATATTTTTAGAGCTATGCGTATGTAATCCAATTTCGTGATTTCTATCGGAAATTCTTTTTATTAGTTTTTCAATATAATTTTCCCATTCATCATTATAATTATTATGTTCATAAATATTAGTAAAAAAAACTCCTCTCATGTTCCTTTTTTCAAACTGTTCCATTATATAATTAACTCCACAGTTTCCTTTTTCTCCAAAATCACATTCTATAAAATTCGGAACAGGACTTCGGTTATGTTCAGTGTCAATAGTAAGTATTATCTTTAACTTTTCCGACATGTTAAAAAACTCTCCTTTATTATTACTTTAAACTTTTCATAATAATTAGCTCCTATTTATTTGATTTTTTAAAAATTATATTATTAAGTATTTTTGTAAAAACTTCTGCTCCTTCTTCATTCAAATGAAAAGAATCGTAAAATAATTCTTTATTAAAAACAATTGGTGTATAATATCTAAAATTTAAAATATTAAACTTATATTCTTTTTTAAAAGTTTCTAAAATACTAAATACAAACCTTTTTGCAGCATTGCTTTTATTATGTATTATTTTAGAACGAAATGCAGGCAAAAAAACACAATATATTTTAATATTACTATTTATTTTATATAAAAGCGATAATATTTTATCAAATAATAATATATTTTCTGAAAATGTTTTTACACGAAATTTCATACTATCTTTATTCTCAGGTGTATTTATATAACTACTCTTCTTTACTGGAAAAAAACCATATTCGTTTTCAAAATTAATATTTAATTTATTTCTACGATTAATCTTTGATACATGTATCAATTCTTTGAATGTATAAATTTCATTCACATAATCATATATATCAGTATTTTTATTGTATTTTATATTATGCAAACTCAATTTAAATCCATCATTTTTTAAAAATTTTAATGCATTAATTGTCATTGAACAATCATAATTAAAATAATCATAACAATATAAATCTAATATTACATATTTCAAATTTTTTACTCTATCAAAATAATTATTATAAATATATTTCAACCTTTCATAACTATAATATAAATCTTGAGATGAAGCACTTAAATTATAACAACAGCCTTCTAAAAAATCTGGATTTATACCTTTATGTGAACAGCTTAATCCTAATATAAGCCCTGCAATTTCTTCATTATTATTTGATAAAAGACGTTCTTCTTTTCTTTCTAAATCTAAATAATAACATTTCGTTAAATTATAAAAATTCAACAGTTTACTTTTTTCTAAACCTATTTGTTTTAATTCTTCTGTAATTTCTTCAGATATTACATTATTTACAGCTGCTATTATTATATAATCAAATTCAACGTATTTAAGTCTGTTTTTATTATATAACGGCTTATTATTATAATATAAATCATTTGAAAAACTATCAGCATATGCAATTATTTCAACTTTCTCATAATTAATTAAATTTTCTACAAGTTTTCCACCCCCCCCCAATCCATATATTATTACTTTAAACTTTTCCATAATAATTATCTCCTATTTATTTGATTTTCTAAAAATTATATTATTAAGTGTCTCTGTAAAAACCTTTGCTCCCTTTTGGTTCAAATGAGTAGCATCATAAAACAATTCTTTATTGCTTACAATAGGCTTGTAATATCTAAAATTTAATATATCAAATTTATATTGCATTCTAAAGACTTCTAAAATACTAAACATAAATCTTTTTGGAATATCACTTTTATTAATATTTTTCATTTCAGAACGAAATACAGGTAAAAAAACAAAATATATTTTAATTTCATTATTTATTTTATATAAAAGTGATAATATTTTATCAAATAGCAAAACATTTTCAGAAAATGTTTTTACATGAAATTTAAAAAAATCTATTCTTTTTGGTGTATTCATATATTCTTCTTCTTTAATGGGAAAAAATCCATATTCGTTTTCTAAATCAAATTTTATATTATCTTCATTGTTCTTAATATTTGTTTCACAAATCAAGTCTTTAAATGTATTCATTTTATATGAATAATCATACATATCAATATTTCTATTATTTTTCAAATTATGTAAACTCATTTTAAAACCATCTTGTTTTAAAAAATCAAGTGCACTAATTGTCATCGAACAATCATAATTAAAATAATCATAACAATGTAAATCAAATATTACATATTGCAAGTTTTTTATTCTATCAAAATAATTATTATAAATGTATTCTAATCTCTCATAGTTATAATATAAATCCTGAGAAGGAGAACTAAAATTATAAAAACAACCTTCTAAAAGTTCCGGATTTATTCCTCTGTATGCATAACTTATTCCCAATATAAGTCCTGTAATTTCTTCATTTTTATTTTCTAAAAGTCTATCCTCTTTTCTTTTTAAATAATAATATTTAATAAATTCATAAAAGTTAAATAATTTTCTTTTATCTATACCCATTTGTTCTAATTCTTCTAAAATTTTTTCGGATATTTCTTTATTTACAGCAGCTATTATTATATAATCAAATTCAACATTTTTAAGTTTATCTTTATTGTATAAAGGCTTATTATTATAATATAAATCATTTGAAAAACTATCAGCATATGCAATTATTTCAGCTTTCTCATAATTAATCAAACTTTCTAAGAGCTTTCCACCCCCCCCCAATCCATATATTATTATTTTAAATTTTTGCATAATAAACATCTCTCTTTCTGCTTAAATTAACATATAATATATCGAGTTTACCGCTTTATTACTTTACTATGCCATAGCATTAAATTAATAAAATTATAGTATATTTTTTATATAACGTCAAATATTTTCACAAATTATAATATTTCTTCTAATCATAATTCAATATGTAGAAAAACGATTTTTAAAATTAAAAACCTTCTGATATTTTTAATTTTATAATTTTATCAAGGCATGTCTCAAATTTAATATCATCTGTTTTAGTTCTTTTTTTAATATGACTTCCATGATGTCTTCCACGGTTTCTTGATGTTTTTGAAATATGCCTTGAAAACAACATTCCATCAATATTCTCATCATTATATACAAATCCATTTTGGTTCAAAGGAATAGCCTTTTTAGCAAGACACATTGCCGCTAATCCATAATCTTGAGTAATCACAATATCACCAACACATATTTTATTAACAAGTATAAAATCAACACTATCAGCTCCCTTTGAAACAACAATAACTTCAATATTATCAATATTAAAAATATGAGAAGTATCGCATACTAATATTACGTCAATATTATATCTTTTAGCAACTCTTATAGTAGAATTTATAACAGGACATCCGTCTGCATCAATTAATATTTTCATTATAAACACCTAATATATTGTATAAATATATTACTTTTCCTATATTTTTATATTTATATTTTTTCCTATAACAATACTATCTTTTTTTACTGTACACAAATAGGCTTTTGCATTAACTCCCTTTTTTATAGCTAAATTAAGAACCTTTCCAAACTCATCATGAGTTTTATAATTAGGCTCAAACCATTTTGCATTATTCATTTGTATAACAAATATTATATAACATTTATACCCATCCTCAATTGCTTCTAATAACTCCTTAATATGCTTTACGGCTCTTTCGGAAGGAGCATCTGGAAATCTTACAATACCATTTTCCTCAAGAGTTACGCCTTTTACCTCAACAAAAGCTTTCTCTGTAATTGTTTCAAAATAAAAATCAAAACGAGAATTTTTATAAACAGTCTCACTTTTCAAAAAAGTAATATTACTACATAATCCACCGCTTTCAAGCCATTCTTTAATTACTTTATTTGGAGCTTGAGAATCCATGTTAATTAAAATATCTCCTTTTTCAACAGCAATTATAGAATATTTAGTTTTTCTTTTTGAATTATTTTCAGCTTTTTCTAAATAAACAACAGCATTATCTATTAAAAGTTCTTTACATCTTCCAGTATTTCTAACATGACAAATTTCTATTTTTCCATCTATTTCAACAAGGGCTGTAAACCTATCAGGTCTTTTTTTAAATAAACCCTTTACAACATTTTTATATTTCATTGTTATCTTTCTTTCGTTTTATTTTTATTTACAAAAATTTAATATTAGTTTAAACTTATTACATATATTTTTTATTATATCATTAAATATAAAAGCTATCAATTATTTTAATAAATGGAAATAGGCTTTTCTCATTTCTCTTTCAATTAATGCCTGTAATTATAGATATAAGCGGTATTGTAAAAACAGACATAACAGTTGTTATAGATACTCCCTTTGTGGCTAAAGTATAACTTTTTTCATTATATTGACTTGCAAGCATAGCTGTCATACTTCCTACCGGAGTTGCAAGCATTATAAGACTAACACCAAGAAGTATTTTATCATTAATAATCATTTTTAAAATAAATAAGATAATTATAGGCAGTATTATCATCTTTATAACTGAAAATATAATCAAATGAACATCATTAAAAATTTCTTTCCACCTAATATCAAGCATAGATGCTCCTATTATCATCATACTTAAAGGTCCTGTAATTTTACTTAACATAGATATTGTTTCAACAATAAAATACGGCATTTGTACAGGTAATAAATATAATATAATTGAAATAAAACAAGCAATTACTCCAATATTAAATATTTTACTTAACATATATTTTCCTTTTGATTCTTTATTATCCTTTTGAAGAACATATATGCCGTATGTATATACCAACACATTAAAAGGAATAAGAAATATTGTTACATACATTAGTGCTGCCTCTCCATATATTGAAGAAACCATAGGCATACCCATAAAACCAATATTTGAAAAAATAAGCATTAATTTTACTATTCCATAATCTTTAGATTGAAATTTCAACAATTTCGGAATAAAAAAAGCCAATAAAATCATTACCATAAATATTCCAATAGCTATTAATAAAGAAAATAACAATTCATTTTTAGACATTGCATTTTCTTTACTCATACTTCCCGAAAGAATCATAGCTGGATTTCCAACATTAACTACAATACCTGAAAGCTGTTTTTGATTATTATTGTCAATAAGCCCTTTCTTTTTAGAATAGACACCTATTATCATTAATATAAAAAATATTATCATTTGCTGTAAAATAATCATACATATATCCACCTTTCAAAATAAAATTAAGAATATAAAAGTCTATTTATTTTATTTTTTTATATTTTTTATAATTTAAAATTATACTAACTTTTTTAAAATATAACAATATTACATTCAAATTGTTTTTATTAATTAATTATAAAAATAAAATGGAGGTCGATTTGTATTTTCGCCCTCCATTTGTATTAACTTAATATTTAATCTTTATAATCAAGATACGCGCCTTTCATTGGACTAACTGCATGTTCACTGAACAAACGCAGTGCTCCTCTTTTATATTTAATTTCTTTCGGTTTCCAATTTTTCCTTCTTTGTGCTAAAATATTATCAATTTCTTCTGGAGATTTTTTTTCTCCATTAATACCTATAATATTTAATTTTCTTTCCATTATATTAATTTCTATCAAATCACCGTCTTCAACTAAAGCTATTGGTCCTCCGTCAGCAGCCTCTGGACTGCAATGACCTATTACAGGTCCGGTAGACGCCCCCGAAAAACGTCCGTCTGTAATAAGCGCTATGCTACGTCCAAGTTCTTTATCACTGCTTATTGCTTCTGATGTATAAAACATTTCCGGCATTCCGCTTCCTTTTGGTCCTTCATAACGTATAAATACAGCATCTCCTTTCTCAACTTTATGTTTTAAAACAGCATCCAAACACTCCTCCTCACTGTCAAAAGGTCTTGCTCTTAAAACTGCACTGAACATTTCTTTTGGACAAGCAGTGTGCTTTATAACAGCTCCTTCGGGAGCTAAATTACCTTTTAAAACAGCAATACTTCCATCTGTTCCAAGCGCTTTATCATATGGACGTATAATATCTTCTTTTGTTAAGTTATTTCCGTATTTTACAGAACAGCAATATCGTTTATTGAAATCTTGAAGCCATTTGTCACAACGCTTATAAAAATCTTTTTGTTTTAATTCGTTTAAATTTTCCCCTAATGTTTTTCCTGTTATAGTCATAGCATCTAAATGCAAATAATCTTTTATTTCTTCCATAATAGCTGGAACTCCTCCGGCATAATAGAAACATTCAGCCGGCCAGCGTCCCGACGGACGTACATCAAGCAAATATCTTGCGTTTCTATGAAGTTTGTCAAATGTATCTCCTGTAATTTCAATATTAAGTTCATGTGCTATTGCCGGTATATGAAGAAGACAATTTGTACTTCCGGAAATAGCAGCATGAACTAAAATAGCATTTTCAAAACTTTCCATAGTAACAATATCACTTGGACGCATATTTTCCGTAAATGCAAGTTTTACAGCTAATTTTCCGGCTTCTCTTGCAAAAACTAAAAGGTCTGGACTTGTAGCTGGCATTAATGCACTTCCTGGCAAAGCAAGCCCCAGTGCTTCAGCCATAATCTGCATTGTAGAAGCCGTTCCTATAAAAGAACATGCTCCACAGCTTGGACAAGCATGAGTTTTTGCCCAATTTAAAGTTTCTTCATTAATTTCTCCTCTTTGATATTTAGCGCTGTACATTCCAAGCTGTTCAAGAGTCAACATATCTGGACCAGCATTCATGGTTCCACCTGGTATAACTACGGCTGGAATATTTACTCTGCACAATCCCATTAAATTTCCGGGTAATCCTTTATCACAGCTTGAAAGATAAACACCTGCATCAAATGGGGTTGCGTTTGCGTGAATTTCAATCATATTAGAAATCATCTCACGACTTACAAGACTGAAGTTTATTCCGTCTGTTCCTTGACTTTCTCCATCACATATATCAGTACAAAAATATCTTGCTCCAACTCCTCCGGCTTCCTCTATACCTTTTTTAACCTCATCAACTAATACATTTAAGTGACCGCTCCCCGGGTGACTGTCACCGTATGTACTTTCTATTATTATTTGAGGTTTTGACAAATCTTCTGGTTTCCATCCTGTTCCAATACGCAAAGGGTCAAATTCTGGTGCAAGCTTACGCATTTCTTGACTTTTTAAACTACCCATATTATAATCATCTCTCCTTTTTAATTAATATTTACATATATATTTTAAATTATTATTTAAGCAAAAAACGATATAACTAATGCTACTAAAAAACCTGTTCCTCCAACAAGCGTTTCCATAACTGTCCACGTTTTTAATGTAGTTTTCTCGTCCATTCCAACAAGAGATTTTACAAGCCAAAAACCCGAATCGTTAAATTGAGAACACACTGTCGCTCCGCCTGCAATAGCTGCTGTTGTACAAGCAAGATATAAAGGAGATAATTCTGAAATTCCCGGAATTGCTGCAATAATACCAGCTGCCATAGTCATAGCTACGGTAGAAGAACCTACACAAATACGTACCAATGCAGCCACAATAAACGCAAGAACCACAATTGGAAGAGACATAGACGCTACTGCATTTCCTATTACATCGCCTAAACCTGAATATTGCAATACATAACGAAGTACTCCGCCACAAGCTGTAACTAATAAAATCAAACCAGTAGGCTCTAAAGATTTTGTCATAACTTTTTCCAATTCACTTGTTGTATATCCATGTCTTAAACCAAGTATCAGCATAGCAGCAACAGTAGCAATCAAAAGTGCAACAAAAGGTTCACCAAGAAAACCAAAAACAGGCTGAAGAAAACCAAGCGCTGGAATAACTCCTGTTACAGAATCTAAAATAATTAATAAAAGAGGAATTAATATAATTCCAACAATAACCCAAAAATTTGGTAACTTTGACTCATCAAAATCTTCTTGATTTGATACATGTTCAGGCACAGGAATATTATAATTTTTGCCGCATATTGCTCCCCAAACAGGACCAGCTACAATCATTGCAAATATACCGCAAAAAATACCTACTATCATTACAAATCCAAGGTCTACACCAAGCATTGTAGAAACAAGAATCGGACCCGGAGTAGGAGGAATAAACGCATGACCCACAGCTAAACCCGCTAAAAGCGGAATTACATAAAACAATGAAGACCTCTTTGTTCTTTTAGCAAGTGAAAACGCAAGAGGAATCAATATAATTAAACCAGCATCAAAAAATACAGGCATCGCTATTACAAGACCAGTAATTCCAAGCGCCCAAGCAGCTTTTTTGTCGCCAAACCATTTTACCATTGTTACAGCAAGCGTTTGAGCTCCTCCTGATATTTCCAATATCGCACCAAACATAGACCCTAATCCTACTAATAATGCTATTCCTTTTAATGTATTTCCAATACCATCATTTACAGCCGTAATAATATAATCAACCGGCATACCGGCAATAAGCCCAATTGAAATAGCACCTATAAGTATAGAAATCATAGCTTGAATTTTAAATTTAATAATAAGAATGAGCATTATAATTAATCCAATAACAGCAGCCGATACAAGCAACGTAGGGTTTAAATTTAAAGCAACCATTTCAGTATTCATAACCATTCCTCACTTTCATAATTTTATTGTCTTAGTATTTTACTATTTTACTGCTTTTATACACAATTAAAATCTTTCTAAATATTTTTCATTTCACCTCACTTCAAATTATTTGTCTGACGTCTTATGTTTCATGTCTATATTATATTATTATTGTTTATTTATGTCAATACAGCAGATGTATTTTAGTCTATTTTCTATTTTTTGAACAAAAAAATAAGGGTTTTAAAATAAAAACCCTCATTTTTTTGTTTAATTTAACCGACATAGTAAGTGGGATTTAATACCCATTTATCCTATCGGTTTTATTAAAAACCATCGGCTATGATTATTTTTTATATATTTTTTTAATATTGTTTAGTATTATTAATTATCATTATCTTCCTGTTTATCAGATTCTTTTGATTGTTTTATTAACATCTGACGATTATATGTTAAATGCATAACCATAGCGCATTTTGCACCCATATGGTCTCTGTCTAAAAGAGCATTTACAATAGCCCTATGAGTTTCAATAGTTTCTTTCATTAAAGCACGATGCGTCATATCAGCAAAAGTCATAACAGCCGTATTTATTATAGGAATTAATGTTTCTATTACTCGATTTTTGCTCCCTTTAGCAATACATGTATGAAATTCAATATCTTTTGGAATATGATTTTTTCCATTTATATATAACTGCTCCGTTTCATCACACAGTTTTTTTATTTGCTTTAATTCTTCCTCAGAGGCATATTTTGCTGTAAGAGAAGCTATCTCCGGTTCTAACATCAAACGTACATCAAACAACTCTAAAGCTAACTTATATTTGTTTTGCAATTTAGACAAGCCTAATGGGTCATCATTTAAAGAATTAGTACTAATAACATATGTTCCCGAACCCCTTTTTACTTCCAATATTCCTTTTGAAACAAGACTCTTAACAGCTTCTCTAATAGTACTTCGTCCTACTCCAAACATTTCAGCTAAATTAAATTCATTTGGTATCTTTTGTCCTACTTCCACCGGCTCTTGCAAAATAAAATTCATTAATTCGTCTTCTATTTGAACTCCCAAAAGTTTTTTGTCAAGTTTTTCAAACCGATACATAATATTTCCCGTTCCTTTATTAAAATAATAATTATATATTATAAATAACTATTATAAAATTTATACAGATTTATAAAGTTAAAACAATATTTCTTCAATTTAAACATTTATTCTTTTTAGCTAAAAATATTTTAAGAAAAATAGGCGTCATTAATGTCGTAACAACTACAACAATTACTACCGAGGGAAACAATTTACTATCAAGCAGTCCGCATTGTGCGCCTTTTTGCGCAACAACAAGCGCAACTTCACCTCTTGAGACCATTCCTATTCCAATACATATAGATTCATTTAAAGAAAATTTACAAAGTCTTGCTCCAATTCCACAGCCTAAAATTTTGCTTAAAATAGCAACAATAGTTAAAGCTATTGTAAATATCAAAACAGAAGATGTAATACCATTTATATCGGTTTTTATACCTATACTTGCAAAAAATATAGGAGAAAATATCATATAAGATGTAATACTTACTCTTTTAGCAACATAATCCCTAATTCCCATATTACATAATATAATTCCGGCAAAATAAGCTCCTGTTATATCTGCTATTCCAAAAAATTTTTCAGATATATAAGAAACTAAAATACAAAACACAAACGATATAACTGCAACTCGCCTATGATTGTCATTAATCTCAATATATTTAGCAAATAAATGTATAATAAACGCTGCTATAATTATGAAAACAAAATAAAACGCTATTTTTAAAAACACCGTTTCCGGTTGTACACTTGTATCCTTAAAACTTGTAATAACCGTAAGTACAATTATACCTATTATATCATCAATTATAGCTGCTCCAAGTATAGCTGTACCCATTCTGCCTTTAAGATATCCTAATTCCCTCAATGTCTCTACGGTAATACTTACAGATGTAGCAGTTAATACAACACCTATAAACAAAGCTTTTAAAGTTTCCATTCCATCTGCATTTTTTTCTGAAAAGAAAAACAAATAAGTAAAAAATCCTCCTATAATAGGCAATATTACTCCAACTAAAGCAATTGCAAATGACGCAAACCCAGTTTTTTTCAATTCTTCAATGTCAGTATCAAGTCCGGCAAGAAACATAAGCATTATAACTCCTATTTCTGCTGACTTACTTAAAAAATCCGTTTCAACTACAAGATTTAATATTGACGGACCTAAAATAACTCCGGCGGCTAAAGCACCTAACACCTGTGGCATGTGTACCTTTTGTGATATAAGCCCAAGTATTTTTGTTGAGCCTAAAATAATAGCTATAAACAATAAAAAATCAAAATTTTCCATACTTAATACCTCCAATGAAAAATAACCTTAGGAAGTTTCTGAAAACTAAAATACACAAAAAAATTATCAAAAATCAAAACCATATAAAATATTATGATTTTGTTTTTGATGCTTTTTAGTATATTTTCTTATAATAATAAAAGGCAATAGAAAAATTTAAACACTCTAATTTTTTCTATAAATACAATTTTTAGAAACACCCTAATATGCCCCAAAAACAGGAACAAAAAAATTCTGTTTTTGGGACATTAAAAAAATTCTTTAATTTTAATAAAAATATTAATATTTTAAATTTCAAAGTTTTCAATTAGTATATATATATTATATACTATATATAAAAAAATGCTTATTAATTTAATTTTATTAAACAAACATTTTTTTATTAATTTTTTATCGTAACTTCTTTAAATCCTCCAGCATATGGAGCAATTGAATAAAGCGGCAAAATACATACTACTCCTTCATTTGTAAAATAATATTCTGCCTTATTTAAACTATCCACAAGCAATTCTAAAGCGTTTGGAAAAAATTGTTCTGGTTCTTTATTAATTGTATAAATAAATTCTTCCTTAACCTTATTTTTAAACATATCTTCTGTCATATTTAAAAATTCCCATGGAGTTATTTTATTGCCTGTTTTTGTACTAAAATTAAATCCATATTTATAAGTCATGGGATGTGCTCCCTTAGTATCTTCCACATCTGTAACCAAAACAGATAAACATGAATCATCATTATATGTTACAGAAAAGCTTTTATTAAATAAATATGGACCAAAATTAGTATTATATAAATCACTTTCTTTAAAGTCAATAATTTCATCTAAATACTCGCTTGATGATTTTTTTATAAAACTATCAGATAATTCCTGAAAAAATATATTTATTCCTTCCGCTCCATCACAATTATATACAACAGGATATTCTAAATAATATTTAATTAATTCAGTACCATCTTCAGATACATAAACTTTTTCTAAACTTGAGTTAATTATATAAGTCTCATTAATATTAGTTTCCACATTGTCGCCTATGTCCATTATGTTTACTGTTTTTAATTTTTCATCCCAATCAACTTTAGCACCGTTTTGCTCAAGCGTATATCTCAAAGGTACATAAATCTTACCATTTTTAACAACAAGACCATGTGATATACTTAAAGCATTTCCTTTAAAAAATACTTTAACTACAATATCTAACGGAGCAAATATTTTACCGTTTTCCATAATAAGCGTATTTTCAAACTCAACTTCATTTCCATTATAAAACACTATAATTCTGTCATCAGAAAACGCATTTGATGAAAATAAAATGCAAAAAGATAATAACGCTACAATGTTTTTTATTGCATTTGTTTTACTCATTATTTAAGTTCTCCTGTTTTGCAATGGTCCATATCGTCAAATTCCTGATTTTCTCCAACCATTCCCCAAATAAAAGTATAATTTTTTGTACCAACACCAGAATGTATTGACCAACTTGGTGAAATAACAGCTTGTTCATTTTTCATAACAATATGTCTCGTTTCATCAGGACGTCCCATCATATGAAAAACAGCATTGTTTTCATCAAAATCAAAGTAAAGATAAACTTCCATTCTTCTTTCATGTGTATGACATGGCATAGTATTCCAGTTTGAACCTGGCTCAAGTACAGTCATACCCATAGCAAGCTGGCAGCTTGCTCCATCTGGATGAAGTCTTTTTAAAACCTCCGGATGAATATATTGGTTAATTGTTCTTTTATTACAATCCTCAAGTGAACCCATAGGTCTATGATTAGCATCTTCAAATTTTATATGCAATGTTGGGTAAGTTTTATGAGCAGTAGCGGAATTCATATAAAATTTAGGAGGTTCTGATGCGTCTTTTGCTTTAAATACAATATCTTTCGCTCCCATTCCAATATATATTCCATCTCTGTTTTTCATTACATATTCTGTACCATCAACAATAATTGAACCTTCTCCGCCAATATTTATTACACCTAATTCTCTCCTTTGAAGGAAATAATCACTTGCAAGTTCTTTACTGCCTTCAAGTTTTAATTCAGTATTTGTAGGAACAATTCCTCCAAATATTATTCTGTCATTATGACTATATACAAGATTTATCTCACCATTTACAAATATATTCTCAACTAAAAAATGTTTTCTAAGAGTTTCTGTATCATAATGTTTTACATCATCAAAATGATTTGAGTATCTTACTTCCATTTTCATAAAAATATCCTCCTCATACATATTATAAAAAGGTATGACGCCTAAAAAAGGCAACCACACCTTTAATTATACAAAATTTTAAAAAGCTTAAATTATCTTTGAACTCGACCTGAACCATCGCCCTGCATAAGCGCTTTTACTTCGCTTAAAGTAGCATGGTTAAAGTCACCTTCAATAGTATGTTTCAAACATGAAGCCGCAACAGCAAACTCAATAATATCCTGAGAATCATAATTTTCTAAAATAGCGTAAATCAATCCGCCGCCAAATGAATCTCCACCGCCTACACGGTCAACAATGCGAACAGGATATGTTTTTGAATAATAGAAATTATCTCCGTCCATAAGCATAGCACCCCAATTATTATCAGATGCACTTATTGACTCTCTTAAAGTAATAGCAACTTTTTCAAAGTTGAATTTTTCTTTAAGCTTTCTTGCAACTTCCTGATAGCCTTCTTTATTAAGTTTTCCAGTAGTAACGTCAGTACCGCTTGATTTAATTCCAAATACTTTTTCAGCATCTTCTTCATTAGCTATACAAACATCTACATACTGCATAAGTTCGCCCATAACTTTGCCTGCTTTTTCAGTAGACCAAAGTTTTTTTCTGAAATTAAGGTCACAACTTATTTTAAGTCCTTTAGCCTTTGCTGCTTTACAAGCCTCTAAAGTAATTTTAGCAGCATCATCGCTTATTGCCGGAGTAATTCCTGTAAAATGGAAAAATTCAGCTCCGTCAAAAATTTTATCCCAATCAAAATCCTCAACCTTTGCCTCAGCAATTGATGAATGAGCTCTGTCATAAACAACATTAGACGCTCTTTGAGACGCACCTTTTTCACAATAATAAATACCTACTCTGTCTCCGCCACGCACAATGTTTTCAGTATTTACTCCGTACTGTCTTAAAGAATTAACCGCACATTGTCCAATAGGATTATCCGGAAGTTTTGTTACAAATGCCGCATCAATTCCATAATTGGAAAGTGAAACTGAAACATTTGCCTCTCCTCCTCCGTAAACTGCTGTAAACTTGTCAGCCTGACAAAATCTTAAATATCCCTCAGGAGCAAGTCTTAACATAATTTCCCCAAAACAAACTACTCTACTCATTTTTAAATTCCTCCTTAGATTAATAATAATTTCTAAGTTGTGTATTTTTATGTTTAAAATACCATGTAAAATTATAACATAAAAATAAACCTGTTTCAATAGTGATTTATTCATCAAATTACATTTTATTGTTAAAGTATCAATGATGGGTTACACTTTAATAGAGAATAAAGTTGTCAAGGAAAAGGTGGAGA
>CAMTZM010000030.1 GCA_947086655.1 uncultured Eubacteriaceae bacterium | reverse complement strand
TGCTTTTCGTTCATAATTTGTTCATAAAAAATTTACTCATGCGTTTGTCCTGTACCTATGCATTTTTTTATATTACTGTAAATTCTGTTTATGCCCTCTTGTTCTGCAAGCATTTTTGAAAGGTAAAACGCTGAGCGTTCTGACCATGTGCCGTAATAAGCAAGCTGTATCTCAATATCAATTTCAGTATTATTGTTCATTAAAACACGAACATCAAGTATACTTAGCTTTTCATCTTCATGCCTAACCCTAAGGTTAGTATTTTCAAGTATTGTTTCTTTTATGTCAGTATCTTTAATATTTAAAACAGCACTTAAAAAACCTTTTCTAACTTTAGGATTCGACATAAGTTCTTTAAATACAAAATCAACTTTTGGGGACATTATAAAGTCGTCTGAATAAATTTCACTCATTTTAACCACACCTTTTAAATTATTAATTATCATTTTTTTGTTGTCTTTATTCCGGCTTACAAACTAAACAAGCTATTCCATCTTGTTCTTTTGCTTCTGATAATGTTATTTTTCGTGTATTTTGGCTTTTTGCATAACGACATGTAGTTTTATGGTATTTTTTTGTTAAATTATTTATTACTACAATCATATCATTATTTTCAATATTAGAAGACTCTGTTTGAACCTCTGTAACCATTTCCGTGTTAATTTCCGTAATTTCTTCGGTTGTAGTTTCTATTGGCTTACTATCTAAAAATTTAATATTATTAAACAATGAAGTATTAATTGTACTACTCTGTTTTTGTTTAAAATAAAGTGATGATAAAGTTATAGATGAAACTGCTACAAAAACAATCGTTAATGCATATGCTGCTTTTTTTCAAAATTGGAGTTTCTTTTAGCATATGTTTAAATTTTAGTTTATTAGATGTTTTTATATATTCTTTATAATTTTTTATTAATAATTTATTTAATACCATTGTTTCATTATCATTAATTTTAGACTTATGTAGTTCAGTAACATACCTTAACGAATTTTCAAAATCAAGGTATGAAATATTATTTATTTCTTCAGCTGTTGTTATATTAAGATAATTTAAAATGCTTGACGGCGCTAAAACTTCATATACGAATAAATCTGCCTCTTTTTCTTGTGCCTTTGTAGTGGTATCATCATTTATACATACACTATCAATTATAGGTACAGCACAATAATCAAAGTGATTTAAAAGAATATGACCTATTTCATGCAAAATTATAAAAATCTTTTCTTCATAAGCTAAATTACTTTTATAAAATATAAAATATTCCCTATTCCCTTTGGTAGTCAACATACAAGTTAACCCCTTTTTATTAAGAGCAGTATTAGGAATATGTAATTTTTCGATTAATTCATGTGAATCTTGAAAACTATTAATATTCCAACCGTTAGATTCTATTATATGAATTAATTCATCAAGACTAATTTTGAAGTTATTAATCTTATTTTTGATTATAAAATCATATGCAATTTTTTTAATGTTTGAACTCATTTCCAACATCTCCTTAATAATTTATTAATTAAATTATTAGGACTATTTGCTACAAAGTCAACTATATATTAATTATTGTTAAGTTATAATTTATTAATGATGAATCCATATCGTGTATATTAACTTATTTTTGTTTAGTATTAAAAGCAATGTATAAAAATCTAATAATGTTTTTATAAAAGTCCTATATATGCTTATTATTTGTTTCTACTCTTAATAAAATCAAGATAATCTCTTGTTGATTTATATTGTTCTTCTGTAAGGTTTATTATTTGTTGGGAATCTCCTTCATTGAACATTACAACAGCTTGTACTTTATTTGAACCTTTAAGTTCATCCAAAAACGCTTTAACAGCTTTTATATTATAGTCATCTTTGTTATCAACGGGTTCATTGGTTAGTAATAAAGTTTCTAATGGAATTTTTATATATTTTGCTATTGTATTAATATCTTTTATATCAATATTTCCATTTCCATCTAAGCAATTTTTTAGAACCTCTAAGTTTACATTAGTTTCTTTAGCAATTTCTTTAATGTTTAAATTATTTTGCTTTATAAAAATATTAAAGTTATTAGAAAAAATTTGCGAAATTTCATTAACTTTAAATTTTGTTTCAAGTATAAAATCACTTGAGACATTGGAAATTGATGAACCTGTAATTAATGATTATAAAGAGGCAAATGAAATTATTTTAAGAAATATTGAGCGTTTATCAAAAGTAATAGATGATTTAATGATGCTTACAAACACTGTTGTTCCTGAAAAAGAAACATTTGATTTATGTGGATTACTAACTGAAATTTCAAACAATATTTTACAAAAATATAAAGAAAAGTGCGTAAAAATTGAATTTGATTTTCCCAAAAACGGTGTTCAAATAAATGAACCAAAAGGTTTTACAGAACGTGTTTTCGTAAATATCATTGAAAACGCAATAAAATATAATTATGATTATGGAAATATTAAAATAAATGTTTCAAATAATGAACTATTAATAGTTAAAATAAGCGATACAGGAATTGGTATTTCAGAAGAAAACCTCACTCATATTTTGGAGCCTTTTTATTGTGCCGACCGTTCAAGGTTAAGAAAACTTTGCGGCGCAGGACTTGGATTGTCGATAGTTAAGGATATTTCAGAACAGCTTGGATGGAAAATTTCCGTTAAAAGCGAAAAAGAAAAAGGTACCGAATTTACTGTTATAATAGATATTTTGAAAAAATGTACACAAACAGAGATTTAAAAAGGTTCTATTAAATTTTTTATTAAATGTTATTTTAAAAATTTTATCTTACAAATAATCTATGTCTATTTATTAATAAAATATATGATTTTTGAATTTGTTATTATTATGATAACTTCATATAAGCATTTTATATTATGTGTATTTTAATAAAAAGACCGAAACATTTCAATAATAGAAAGTTTAGGTCTTTTAAATATTTTTATACTTTATTTTTTGTAATCTTTTTTGTATATTATAAATATAAAAAATAATTTATTTTGAAAACGCATCGTTAAAGAATTTTTCTAATTTATCAAAAGGAATAATATCCATTTTGTCATATAAATCAGTGTGAGATGCTCCAGAAATAATCATTAATTCCTTATTATCTCCTTTAAGGAATTTGTATGTGTTCTGACTATATATTAAAGAATGTACATTTTCATAAATAATTTAAAAACTGCTTAACTGCTAATGAAACAACTTTAAAATCACGCAAGGCAATACCAATATTTCTATATGCAGGCACGTCAAGTTCTTTTATAACAATTTTATAAGAAATTCGTTTGAGTATAAGCTGTGGTAAAATACTTATACCAAGCCCGCTCTCTACCATTGACATAATAGCGTAATCGTCCCAAGTTGTAAAACGAACATTCGGTACAATTTTATTTTTCTCAAATATTGTTGAAATTTCAGACTTTGAACCTTTTTCCAAAAGAATAAACGGGTAATCGCTCAACTTTTTAACAGGAAATTTGTCACAATTTTTCATAGGGTGGTTTTCAGGGAGTATAACCATTAATTTGTCTTGTTTTAAAAATTTTGTTTCCATTTCATGTAATGTAGGAATACGTAAAAAACCAAAGTCTACTCTGCCCTCTGAAATCCATTTTTCAATTTCATTATAATCGCCTAACAGCAATTCGTATTCAATATTTGGATAATCATTTTGAAAACGCCTGATAATGCTCGGAAGATAGTGAGTAGCAACACTTGAAAAAGTTCCTATCCTTATAAATCCTGATTCAAGACCATTCAATTCATCAATTTTTGATTGTAACGCTTGATAATCGTCACATATTTTTCTTACAAGCGGCAATAAAGTCACCCCATCTGAAGTAAGTCTTATTCCTGAACGGTCACGTTCCAATAATGATACTTTAAAATCTGTTTCAAGGTCGTTAATCATTCGACTTATACCCGATTGTGAATAATTAAGTATTTCGGCAGCCTTTGTAAAACTGCCATATTCTACGGTTTTTACAAAAGCAAAGTATTTTTGTATATTCATATATAAACTCCTTACATCTGATTTTGTAATAATAATTATGATAAACATTCATTTGTGTAATACTTAAAAGAATGATATAATATTATATAAAATTTGTCAAGAAAGGATTGAATATAATGTTTTTTGTAGGTGAACCAACAACAACTATACCTAAGGAGTTCAAAACTCCGCTGCAAAAGATGACATATACAACTTTATCTAAACTTAAAATTCCTTTTGAAAGAGTTGATACTGATGTTGCAGTTACAATGGATGATTGTATAGAAATTGATAAAAAACTTAATATGAAAATGGTTAAAACTTTATTTTTATGTAATCGTCAGAAGACAGCTTTTTATCTTTTCATTACAACAAATAATAAAGTATTTAGTTCAAAAACATTCAGTTGTTCATTAAAAATTTCAAGAGTTTCTTTTGTTCCAAAGGAATTATTTGAAAAAATGCTTGGTGCTGAAATTGGTGCTGCAACAGTTTTCAGCATTTTGCTTGATAATAATAACACTATACGAATTATTTTCGATAATGATGTTGTATCGAATGAATTTTATGGCTGTTCTGATGGTACAACTACCGGATATATGAAAATAAAAACAAATGATATTATAAATATATTATTACCGTATACAAAACACAGTGCAGAAATTATTATTATGTAAATAATTTTAAAATTAATTTTTGAGGGAAGTTTTAGATATGAAACAACATTATATAAAATATATCTCCTCTTTACTGCTTTTTGGTTCAAATGGAATTATAGCAAGTTTTATACATCTTTCAAGTACTGAAACAGTGTTTTGGCGTACAATGATAGGAAGTATTTTATTAATTTCTATTTTTATTTTAAGAGGAAAAAAGTTATCTTTTACATGTAATTGTAAAGATTTTGTATATGTATGTTTATCGGGCATTTCAATGGGATTAAGCTGGATATTCCTTTACGAAGCTTATAATATGATTGGGGTAAGCCTTTCATCATTAATATATTATTGTGCACCTGTAATAGTTATGATAATTTCTCCAATATTGTTTAAAGAGAAACTTACATATTTTAAAATAATAAGTTTTGCTATTGTTTTATTGGGAATAATATTAGCAAATGGCAAAGTATCGGGAAATACTGATAATATTGGATTGTTATACGGCATTATATCAGCATTGGCTCACGCATTAATGGTTATATTCAGCAAAAAAGCGTCTAAAATAAATGGGCTTGAAAATTCTATGTTGCAACTTATGTTAAGCTTTTTCACAGTTGCAGTTTATATTGGCATAAAAACAAATTACCATTTTGATATAAATTTAAGTAATTTGTTATGGATTATAATTCTTGGTTTGCTGAATACAGGTTTTGGGTGTTATCTATATTTTTCATCAATAAAATGTTTACCTGTTCAAACTGTATCTTTAATTGGTTATATTGAACCATTATCAGCCGTTATACTTGCAGTTGTAATTTTGAAAGAAACTATGTCGCCTATACAAATTTTAGGAGCTGCTATGATTATATTAGGTGCTTTTTTAGAAGAGAGTATAAAGAAAACATGATATTTTTAAAGTTAATATTAAAATTTCTTTACTATAATTTTATAATAATATACCACTAACAAAGGTATGAATTTGTTATAAAGAAAAAATCAGAAAATTTATAATTATTAAATTTGAAAATTATAAAAAAGAAAAGTATATTAATTGTATTACAGTTTAAATAAGTTTATTACTTGAATTTACTGTTGAATTTCGTATAATATATATTTATACAAAAGTTAATTATTTATAAGTTAAAATGTAATGAAAAAATTATTATATACATAGTTTATAATACGAAAAGAGGAAAAATATGAACAAAATTTTACTTTTAGAAGATGATATAAGTCTTATAGATGGTTTAAAATATTCTTTGGAAAAAAATGGTTTTTCTCTTGATATAGTAAATACAATATCACAAGCAATGGAAAGTTTTACAAAAAAATTAAAATATGATTTATTATTGCTTGATGTAACTCTTCCTGATGGGACAGGATTTGAAATATGTGAATATGTTAGAAACATAGGATGTTCTGTTCCAATTATTTTTCTTACAGCTTCCGATGAAGAAGTAAATATTATACGAGGACTTGACAGTGGAGGAGATGATTATATTACTAAACCTTTTAAATTAGGTGAACTTATTTCAAGAATAAATGCGCTTTTACGCCGTTCAAATATATCAAAAAATAACAATAATAATTTTATAAAATGTGGAGATATTTCTATTGATTTACAAAGAAATCGTGTAAACATTGATGGAAAAATATTAGATTTGACATGTGCAGAATATCGTCTTCTTTGCTTATTAGTACGCAATAAAAATAATGTTGTATCTCGTAATGTTATTTTAAATGAACTTTGGGACGGAAATGGCAATTTTGTTGATGATAATACTATATCCGTATATATTCGGCGTTTGCGTGAAAAAACAGAAAATGACCCTTCTTGCCCGAAACATTTAATTACAGTAAGGGGATTTGGATATCAATGGAATGAGGTGAAAAAATGAGTTTTTTTCATGATAAAATTTCAAGAAATTTTTTCATTGGAATAATATTTTTTATTTTACTTTCATTTTTATTTAATATAATTATATGGAAAATACAGAAAAGTATAGTACAAAAAACCATTATAAATCATGATAATGCTGTTGTTTCTTATTTACTTGAGCAAGGAATTTCTGAAAACATAATAGCAAAGGCTATTACCAATATAAAAACAACACAAGATGGTGAGAAATTACTTTATAAACTTGGAATTAATGGAAATACAGATATACGTTTTTTGTCTTTTATTTCAAATTTTAACTATAAAGTTATATTTATAAACTGTATAAAATTTGTATTTCTTACAGCATTTTTATTAATAACAGTTATACTATATCTTTATAGACGTGAGCATTTATATAAACAAGCAGCAAAAATTGTATTGGATTATTCAAACGGTAATTTTTGCAATTATTTACCTCAGTCAGATGAAGGTTCTATCTATCATTTGTTTGGTTGTATTAATAATATGGCTTATGTTTTGAAATCTAAACATGAAACTGAACATAATGCAAAAGATTTTCTGAAAAAGACAATTTCAGATATATCTCATCAGTTAAAAACGCCTCTTGCTGCACTTTCTATGTATAATGAAATTATTCTTAATGAACCCAAAAATGTAAATACAGTTATATCATTTACTAAGAAATCATGTATTGCTATTGAAAGAATCAAAATATTGATTTTAACACTTTTGAAAATTACAAGACTTGACGCTGGAAGTATTGATTTTGAAAAAAAGGAATACTTAGTAATAGAGTTAGTGAATACAGCAATTGAAAACCTTAACATAAGGGCAGAAAATGAAAAAAAGAAAATTATTATAAAAGGCAATCAAAATGAAACAATAATATGCGATATTAATTGGACAAGCGAGGCAATTGGAAATATTGTAAAAAATGCTTTAGACCATACTGAGACAAACGGTCAAATTAATATAAGCTGGGAGAGAACGCCAATAGGAATTTATATTTTTATTGCTGATAATGGTAATGGTATTCAAGATAAGGATTTTCATCATATTTTTAAACGGTTTTATTGTGGCAAAGGTTCAAAAAATGTACAAGGCATTGGTCTTGGTTTGCCGTTTGCAAAAGCAGTTGTAGAGGGACAGGGCGGAATTATTTCCTTACAAAGCAAACTAAGAGAGGGGACAACTTTTTCAATTATGTTTCCTTACAAAACTGTAAGCTAAAATTCACCATATTGTAAGATGTATATGATAGTATAAAACATAAAGGGGGTACTTGATTATGGAAATTTTAAAAGTACAAAATTTATGTAAAACCTATGGAAAAAACGAAAATATTGTAAAAGCACTTATTGATGTTTCATTTACAATGCAAAAGGGTGAATTTGCTGTTGTAGTAGGAGAATCCGGCAGCGGAAAAAGTACGTTACTTAATTGTATTGGCGGAATTGACAATCCTACATCAGGAAAGGTGTATTTAAACAATATAGATATTTTTTCAATGAAAGAAAATCAATTAACACTATTTAGAAGAAGAAATATAGGTTTTGTTTTTCAAGCATTTCATCTTATCCCTGAACTAAATGTTGAACAAAATATTATATTTCCTCTTTTATTGGATTATCGTAAGCCTAATAAAAAAGATATTGATGAAATATTAGAAGTGCTTGGACTTTCAGACAGACGTACACATTTACCTAATCAGCTTAGTGGAGGACAGCAGCAGCGTGTTGCAATTGGACGTACTTTAATTACAAAACCATCTTTAATTTTGGCTGATGAGCCAACAGGCAATCTTGACAGTAAAAGCAGTTATGATGTTATGGGTTTACTTACAAAAGCTTCTCGATATTATAAGCAAACAATATTAATGATTACTCATAATATCAATCTCACTTCTTCAGCAGACAGAGTATTTCAAGTTAGTGACGGAGTTTTAACGGATTTGGGAGGTAAATATGATGAAAAGTTATCTTAGCCTTATACCAATATCCTCAAAAGTTCATAAAAGACAAAATCGTATGACAATTATTTGTATAATACTTTCTGTTTTTCTTGTTACTATAATATTTTCTATGGCAGATATGGGTATTAGAATGGAAAAAACACGCATAATTAAAAAACATGGAAATTGGCATATACAGCTTTGCAATGTAGAAAAAAACGAGGCAGAATTTATAGGCTCACGTCCTGATGTTAACGCCGTATCGTGGTATGATGTTTTAAACTATAAAATAGACAAAGATTATTATATAAAAAACAAAAAAGCGGCAATTTGTGGTATTGATGAAATGTTTATTACTGACATAATGAATTGTTTATCAGATGGTGTTTATCCTCAAAATGAAAAAGAAATAATGCTTACAGATAATGCAAGAAGTGTTTTAGGCATAAATATAGGAGACAGCGTTTATTTAAAAACTCCTTTTGGAAGTATTAATTATACTGTATCAGGTTTTTGTAATAACACACCATTTATTATACAATATGACGCAATTGGTGTTTTTGTGAATATGACAGCATTTAATGAAATTTTAAATATTAATAAAGATGAAAATTACAACCCTGTATATTATGTTCAGTTTAATGAGCATATAAATATAAGAAATACTATTACTGATATAAAGGAACAATATGGCTTTACTGATGAGAATATATCTGAGAATACTGCTCTTTTGGGGATAACAGGATTTAGCAGCAATTCATATATGTTTGGATTATATATAGTTGCGTTAGTATTGTTTGTTTTAATATTGATAGCTGGAGTTTTTATGATTGCAGGCAGCATAAATAGTAATATTTGTGAAAGAGCGCAGTTTTTTGGAATGATGAGATGTATAGGTGCAAGCCGAAAACAAATTATATATTTTGTAAGATTAGAAGCGCTTAATTGGTGTAAAATTGCTATTCCAATAGGTGTTTTACTTGGAATTATAATAACGTGGGGGTTATGTTTTATATTAAAATTTGTAATTAGCGGTGAGTTTTTTTATATTCCTATTTTTGAGATAAGTTCAATAGGGATTATATGTGGAATTATCGTAGGTATATTGACGGTATTATTTGCTGCACAAGCTCCGGCAAAACGAGCGGCAAAAGTATCACCTTTAGAAGCTGTATCAGGAAACTCATTAAATATTAAAAATATTCGCCATGCGGCAAATACTCGTATTTTTAAAATTGAAATGGCTCTTGGTATTCATCATGCTATATCATCGAAAAAAAATCTTATACTTATGACAGGTTCATTTGCATTAAGTATTATTTTATTTCTTAGTTTTTCCACAGTTCTTGATTTTACTCATCATGCTTTAACTCCTTTAAGACCTTATAATCCTGACTTATCAATTATAAGTAATGACCGTTCTTGTTCAGTAGATAGAAATTTGATTGATAAAATTAAATACAAACCTTATATAAAGCAAATTTTTGGGCGTATGTTCAAAAGTAATATCCCTATAATATCTAATAAAAATATAAATACAATTGATTTGATTTCATATGATGAATATCAATTAAATTTGGCAGAAGACAATATTATAGAAGGCAATTTATTAAATATGCGTGAAAATAATAATTATGTGTTGGCAATTTATGACAAAACGAATTTGTTAAATGTTGGTGATAAATTAAAAATTAACGAAATAGAAATTGAAGTTTCAGGAATATTGTTAACAGATCAATTTGAATTAAATGGGATTCCAACAATAATTTGTTCTGAAGAAACATTTATACGTTTAACAGGTGAAAAAGATTATACTGTTATTGATATACAGCTTACAAGTGATGCGACAGATAACGATATAAATATAATTCGTAATTTAGCAAATGATAACTATACATTCTCTGACAGACGTGAAATAAATAGAGAAGTTACAGGAACATATTGTGTGTTTAGTCTATTAATATACGGTTTTTTAACAATTATTGCTATGATTACTGTTTTTAATATAATAAATAGCATTTCTATGAGTGTATCAGCAAGAATAAAACAATATGGATTAATGAGATCAATAGGAATGAGTATAAGACAGCTTACAATAATGGTAAGTACAGAAACTGCAACATATGCGGTTATTGGAGTTTTAACGGGCTGTTTTTTTGGACTTCCTATTCACAAGTTTTTATTTGAAATTATGATAACTAATTATTGGGGTGATAGATGGACAATACCGCTTTTACCAATGATAATAATTATAGTGATTACTATAATAGCTTCTGTTTCCGCAGTATATAAACCATCAAAACAAATTAGAAATATGTCTATTATAGATACAATTTATACACAGTAAAAATTATAGAATAGTTATTATAATTATAATCATTAAGAAAAACATTTAATATGAAATAAACAATTTACTTATTTTATAGAAAGTGTTTAGAATTATAAAAAAATAAGCTGATTTAAAAAACATTTTAGGTCTTTAAATCAGCTATCTTTTTATATAAATATTCTTAGCTTTTCAATTCTGTTTTTATCAATTTCCTCAACTATAAATTTTATGTCGTTAGTCTCAATAGTTTCACCTTTTTTAGGAAATCTTCCTATTACACCAATAACGTAACCTCCTATTGAATCAAAATCATCTGATTCAAAGTTAGTTCCTATCATTTCATTTACATCAGATATCTTTGCACTTCCATCAACAATATATTCGTTTTCTTTTATGATTTCAATTTCTTTATCTTCATCGTCAAACTCATCGGATATATCACCAACAATCTCCTCAAAAAGGTCTTCAAGAGTAACAATACCAGAAGTACCGCCATATTCGTCAAGTATAATCGCAAAATACATTCCTTTTGCTCTCATTTGAGAAAACAACTCACGACATCCATTAGACTCATAAGTATAATATGGTTCTCTCAAAAGGCTGTTTATATCAAAATTGTCTTTGTCAGCAGAAAATATAAAATCTTTAAAATATATTATACCAACAATATCATCAATATTTTCTTTATAAACAGGTATTCTTGAAAATTGCTCTGTTACAAAAACATTCTCAATCTCCTCATATGTTGAGTCAATTGGTACAGCAACCATATCTGTACGAGGTGTCATTATATCCTTTGCGTCAGAATTTCCAAAATCTACAACATTACTTATCATTTCCCGCTCATCAACTTCGAGAACTCCTTCTTCATGGCTTACATTAACCATAGTAAGCAATTCAGATTCAGTAATGGCAGGCTCTTTTTTTGCTGGGTCGCATTTAAGTAATTTTAATAAAAAACCAGTAATAACATTAAGAACTACTATTACAGGAGTAAATATAAATATACATAATTTTATAGGCTTAATTACTAATATACATAATTTTTCAGCCTTTTGTGTTGCCAATGTTTTTGGAGTAATTTCACCAAATATAAGTACAAACAATGTAAGTAAACCAGTAGCAATACCAACACCTTTATTTCCAAACATGTTAATTGCTATTGATGTAGCAAGAGAAGATGCGCCTATATTAACAAGATTATTTCCGATTAAAATAGCGCTTATAAGTCGGCTGGGATTTTCCAATACTTCCTGAATTATTTCAGCATTTTTAACATTTTCGTCCACCATAGTTCTGAGTCTTATTTTACTTAAAGACATCAAAGCAGTTTCAGAGGCCGAAAAAAAAGCTGAAAGCATAAACAACACAAATAAAATTACAAACTGCGACGAACTGGCAGGGTCCACCAAGCATCACACTCCTAAAAAAATTATATTTTACACTCTGCCGAGTAACAAAATTATTATAGCATAAAAAAAATTATATTTGCAAATACTTATTTTTACTACAATCACAACAATTTTGTTCAAATTAAACATTTTTTTTAATTATACTCAATAAAGCATGCAAAATTAAGTCATTTCTTGTTTTCTTGCGTATTATAAAAAAATTTATGGTTTATGGGTATTTCATTAATATTAGTAAATAAAACGACATAGTTTTTCTATGTCGTTTTAGAGATATAAATTATTAAATAATATTTTTACAGTCTATTTTATAATTTTTAAATATACTTTTCTTGTTCTTGGTCCATCAAACTCACATAAATATATACCTTGCCATGTACCCAAAAGTAATTTTGAATTTTCTATTATAACAGTTTCACTTACACCTATACAGCTTGATTTTAAATGCGCTGGACTATTGCCCTCTAAATGTTTAAATTCAGGCATTTGAGGGTAAATTTTATCTAATGCAAATAATAAATCATCTACTACATCAGGGTCGGCATTTTCATTTATTGTTATAGCGGCAGTGGTATGCGGTGTATATATTACGCATATTCCTTCTTTTACATTACTTTGTTCAATATATGAATTAATTTTATATGTTATATCTGTAAAACCCTCTTGTTTTGTTTTAACTTCAAATTTATATATACTCAATATTATACCTCCCATAAAAATAATTTTTAATATTATCTAAAATTAAAATAGAAAATTACTTTCAAAAATGACTTTATTTATAAATTTTATTACAACATATTGTGATTTTATAACAAAATAATAAAAAAATCAACTATATATTGTGCATTAGAATGTTTTTTATATAGACATAGTTTAAAATTTTAAAAATGCTTTTAATAAATTATTATTTAGTGTATAATAATAGAATTAAAGGATGTTTTTATAATATAAGGAGATTTTTATATGAGACAGTCTATTAAATATATAAAAGATTATTTAGATACAATTCCTATAAATGATATTAATGATGAACTAATTAAGTATGAAAAAGATGATAGAAAAGGCGTTGTAAATTTGATTTTAAAATATAAAAAGAAGTATGAAAATTATATTTCTGAAATAAATCGTTTAAATAAAATGTCTTTTTTTGAAAACTTATATTATAATGAGGGTGTCCAATACATAGCAGGTGTTGATGAGGTTGGGAGAGGGCCTCTTGCCGGGCCTGTTGTAGCCGCTGCCGTTATATTGCCTAAGGATATAAAAATTGAAGGTATTAACGATTCAAAAAAGATAACTGATAAAAAACGTCGTGAACTTGATAAAATAATTAAAGAAAAGGCTTTAGCATATGCAATAGGCGAAGTATCAAATAAATTGATTGATGAGATAAATATATTAAATGCTACATATAAAGCAATGAAAAAAGCATTGTCTAAACTAAGTATTTCCCCTGATATTGTGCTTGTAGATGCTGTAACAATACCAGATATAAAAATAAAACAAAAAGCAATTATAAAAGGAGATGAAAAAAGCGTGTCTATTTCTGCTGCAAGTATAATTGCAAAAGTTTATAGAGATGATATAATGATTAAATATGACAAAGTTTATACTGAATATGGTTTTTCTAAAAATAAAGGCTACGGCAGTCAAAGCCATATTGAAACAATAAAAAAGGTAGGATTATGCGATATACATAGAAAGAGTTTTACAAAATCTTTTGTATAAAGTTTTCATGAAAGCTGTAAAAATAGCTTTTAGCACCATTAAGTTATATTATATTTTGTATTAATAAATTAAAAAAATACTTTCTTTAATTATTAAAAAAAGGAATGATTTTATGAAGATAAGTTCAGACTTTTTAAGCAGTATTAAAAATAGTATATATGAAAATGTAACTAAAAACCTTATGGATTTAAAATCAGGAGATAGTTTTAAGGCTGAGGTCGTTGACATAAAACCGGATATGGTTGTTTTAAAATTAGGCGATAATTCTATGTTAAACGCTAAAACACTTGTTATACCGGATTTAAGAATTGGGCAAGAAGCAATGTTTAATGTAAAAGAAAATAGTTCCGGACAAATTTTTGTTGAAATAGCAAGAGATGATAATTTACCTGTCAATATTAATGTTATAAGAGAATTTTTATCGCAGGCTGGAATGTCTTTTACAAAAGAAAATATAGAATTGGTAAAAACTCTTATTGAAAATAACTTTCCGGCTGATAAAAATACTCTTGAGAAAGCTTCTTTTTTTAGATTTATGCTTGGTGATAAAACTGATTTAAGTGCAAAAGGCGAAACTGAAACTTTAAATAATTCAAATTTATTGGATAAAGTATTGTTTATGATAAAGGAAAAATTTCCGACATCAGAATTATCCGTAAACAGTCTTAATAATATTTTAAGCAATAAAACAAACATAAAAAGTGAACTTGACAATATAGCAGAATTTATAGATAAAATAGATGATAAAGATGTAAAGGAAAAGCTTTTTAATTTGTTTGGTTTGGATAAGAAAAACCATAATATTGAACAGCTTAAAAAAAAGCTGTTTTTGGAAATTAAAGACGGAAAAAGCTTAGAAAATATTAATAAGAAATTTGAGACTATATATAAAGCTATGAAAGATGCTGAAAAAATAATAGAAGATAAGCCAGAGTATAAACAACTTGATACAAGTGTCAAAAATGTGGAAAATAGCATTGATTTTATGAAACATGTTGACAGTTACAAAGAATTTGTTCAAATTCCTATTAATGTTAATAATAAAAATGAGCAATGTGACTTATATGTGTTTAAAAATAAAAAAAGCGGTAAAAACAGTGATAAATATATAAGTGCACTTATTTCTATTAATTATGCATATCTTGGAAGAGTTGAAACATTTATAGAGAAAAGTTTAAATGTAGTTTCGTTTCAATTTAGACTTGAAAATGAAAATACATTAAAAACAATTAAAAAACATATAAATGAATTAACTTCTGTTTTAAATGAAAAAGGTTATATTATAAATAAAGTTGATTATAAAAAAATTGACGAGTCTTTTACTGTTGTAAATGATAATGTTCATAAAAAAGAGGTAAATGAAAGTAAAAGGTATTCTTTTG
This sequence comes from uncultured Eubacteriaceae bacterium, assembly GCA_947086655.1. Taxonomy (GTDB): domain Bacteria; phylum Bacillota; class Clostridia; order Lachnospirales; family CAG-274; genus CAMTZM01. The sequence continues at coordinate 14,912 of CAMTZM010000030.1, read as the reverse complement.
ATATGAGGGTGTGATATTTTTGGATAAAAAACAAAATAATAAAAAAGCCGATATAAATCAAAAAGCCGTCGCGCTTTCGTATAATGTTTCAGATATTTCTCCGAGAGTTGTTGCGAAAGGACAAGGCTATGTTGCTCAGAAAATATTAGAAAATGCTTCAATATCAGATGTTCCTGTATATGAAGATAAGGAACTTGTAGACGAGCTTACAAAAATAGATTTAGGAAACAATATTCCGCCGGAATTATATGAGGTCGTAGCTCAAATATTAGTTTTTGTAAGTGATTTAGACGAAAGGGAGGCAATAAGGCGAAGTGGTTCGAAACAATTATGAAAAAGGAAAATATGGTGAAAATTTAGCGTGTGATTATTTGATTAAAAATAATTATGAAATAATTGATAGGAACTATAATACGATTAACGCCGGAGAAATTGATATTATTGCTAAAAAGGACAGTTATATTATTTTTATTGAAGTAAAGTATAGAAAAAACACTAAAAACGGTTATCCTCGAGAGGCTGTAAATACAGAAAAACAAAACAGGATTAAAAAAACAGCTATGTATTTTATATATGAAAAAAATATTGAAGATAACAATTTTAGATTTGATGTTATTGAAATATTGGATAATAAAATTGAACATATAGAAAATGCGTTTTGGTAAAATGGAGAAGATTTATGAATAAACATATAAAAGGTAATTTAATTTATTTTACATTTGATAATTTTGATACTACGGGATTAGTGAAACATTGTTTTTCAACAAGAAAAGGCGGTGTTTCAAAAGGTTGTTATTCTTCTATGAATTTAAGCTTTAGAGATGATTTAAAAGAAAATGTTATTGATAATTACAAAATTTTATGTAGTGCAATAGGCTGCAATTATAAAAATGTAGTATTTTCAAATCAGGTTCACGGAAATAGATTATATTACGCAAATGAAACCGACAGAGGAAAAGGACTTTTAAAAGAAAGTGATATAAAAAATATTGACGGACTTATTACTGATAAAAAAGATGTTTTACTGACGACCTTTTATGCCGATTGTGTACCTTTATTTTTTTTAGATATATGTAAAAAGGTTATATCAGTATCACATGCCGGGTGGAGAGGTACAGTTAATAAAATAGGAGAAGAAACTATAAACAAAATGGTCTATGAATTTGGCTGTAATAAAGAAAATATAATAGCTGGCATAGGACCTTCTATTGGAAAATGCTGTTTTGAGGTTGATAGTCCGGTTGCCGAAGAGTTTATGCAAAAACTTCCTTTCTCTATTGATTATGTAAAAAAAGATTTATATAAAGAGGGAAAATATAAAATTGATTTAAAAGAAATAAATAAATTAATAATGATTAATGCAGGGCTGTCCGAAAAAAACATAGAAGTTTCAGATATATGTACAAAATGTGAAATTGATTTAATGTTTTCGCATAGACGAATGGGAAGTTCAAGAGGAGCAATGGCAGGACTTTTACAGCTTTGCTGATATTGGAGTGTATAAATTGACAAAAGAAAATGTTATAATAAAAGTTGAAGATGGCAGTATTGCGCAGGAATTAGGTGTTGAAACAGGAGATATTTTAGTAAGCATAAATGAAAATGAAGTAAAGGACGTATTTGATTATAGATATTTAATACAAGATGAATATATTGAATTTGAGATAAAAAAGCCTAACGGAGAACATTGGGTTTTAGAAATAGAAAAAGAAGAATATGAGGATTTAGGTATTATATTTGAAAGTGGTCTTATGGACAAAGCTAAAAGCTGTTCAAATAAATGTATTTTTTGTTTTATAGACCAGCTTCCTAAAGGGATGCGGAAAACACTTTATTTTAAAGATGACGATTCTCGTTTGTCTTTTTTACAAGGAAATTATGTGACACTTACAAATATGAAAGAAAAAGATATTGACAGACTTATATTTTATCATTTATCTCCTATAAATATTTCTGTCCATACTACTGACCTTGAATTAAGAAAGTTTATGTTAAAAAATCCAAATGCAAATAATATTCTTAGGTATATTAAAAAGTTTTCAGATGCCGGAATTCAAATGAATTTTCAAATTGTATTGTGTAAAGGTATAAATGATGGAGAAAAGCTTGATAAAACTATAAAAGATTTAAGCTTTTTTATACCAAAGGCTGTAAGTGTGTCGGTTGTGCCTTTGGGAATTACAAAATATAGGGACAAGCTTTGTAATCTTGAACTTTTTGATAGTATAGACAGCGCTAAAATAATAAAACAAGTTGAAAAATGGCAAAACAAGTTTTATGATAAATATGGGACAAGATTTGTATTTTTATCGGATGAATTTTATTTAAAAGCAGGAAAGCCGCTTCCGGATTATTGTTGTTATGAAGATTTTGTACAGCTTGAAAATGGTGTTGGTATGCTTACACTTATGAAAAAAGAATTTGACGATTATATAAACAAAGTTAATTTTGATTATAATAAAAATGTAAGTATTTCCATTGCTACTGGAATAGCAGCATATGATTTTATAAGCGGTTTATGCAAAATATTAGAAAATAAGTTTAAAGGATTAAGTATAGATGTGTTTGCTATAAAAAATGAGTTTTTTGGAGAAACCATAACTGTTTCGGGACTTTTAACAGGTACAGATATAATAAATCAGCTTAAAGACAAAAAAATGGGTGATTTTTTGCTTGTTCCTGAGAATGCGTTAATGGCGGACAGCACAATTTTTCTTGATAATATTGATATAAAAAATATTGAAAATGAGCTTAATGTTAAAGTTATTGTATCAAAAAATAACGGTACTGAATTTATAAAGCAAATTATTAGTTTATAGGAGGAAGAAGATGGCTAAACCAATTGTTGCGGTAGTAGGTCGACCTAATGTTGGAAAATCAACATTATTTAATAGAATAGCCGGTGAAAGAATTTCAATAGTAGAAGATACTCCAGGTGTTACAAGAGATAGAATTTATGCCGATGTTCAGTGGCTTGATTATGATTTTACATTAATTGATACAGGAGGACTTGAGCCTGATTCAAATGATTCAATGCTTAAACAAATATATGCTCAGGCTGAAATTGCAATGGAAACGGCTGATGTTATACTTTTTGTCGTTGATGTTAAAAGCGGTGTAACAGATACAGATATGCAAGTCGCTAATATTTTAAGAAAAACTAAAAAGCCTGTTGTACTTGTAATTAATAAAGTTGATGATTTAAAAAAATACGGAATGGACGTATATGAGTTTTATTCATTAGGTTTGGGAGACCCGTGGGCAGTTTCAGCAGAACAGGCTTTAGGTCTTGGGGATATGCTTGACGAGCTTGTAAGTCATTTCCCTAAAGATAAGGATTTAAACGAGGAAGATGACTCAATCAAAGTAGCTGTTATAGGAAAACCTAATGTTGGAAAAAGTTCTCTTATAAATAAAATTTTAGGTGAAGAAAGATTAATAGTAAGTGATGTTGCCGGTACAACAAGAGATGCTATTGATTCAGAATATATTTATAACGGACAAAAATATATATTTATAGATACTGCCGGAATGAGACGTAAAAGCAAAATAAAAGAAAATGTTGAAAAATATAGTATTATAAGAGCAGTAGCAGCTATTGATAGAGCTGATGTTTGTATAATTATGATAAATGCTGAAGATGGTATATCTGACCAAGATACAAAAATAGCCGGTATTGCACATGAACAAGGAAAAGCATGTATAATCGCAGTAAATAAATGGGATAAAATAGAAAAAAATGATAAAACTATTAACAAATATAAAAAAGAAATAGAAACTGAATTAAAATATATGAGTTATGCTCCATCTATTTTTATATCAGCGGCAACAGGGCAGCGTATATCAAAGCTTTTTGATATGATTAAAGCTGTTGGAGAAAATAGTACTCTTAGAATATCGACAGGACTTTTAAATGATGTTTTAATCGAAGCTATGGCGCTTAATCAGCCTCCGGCAGAAAAAGGAAGACAACTTAAAATTTACTATATAACACAAGTTTCTGTTAAGCCGCCTACATTTGTATTATTTGTAAATGACGTAAATTTACTTCATTTTTCTTATAAAAGATATATTGAAAACCAATTAAGACAAGCGTTTGGATTTATGGGAACTCCAATACATTTTATTGCCAGAAATAGATCTGAAAAAGATTAATATATTGAAAGGGTTTAGTGCGTATGGAAAGGGTAATTTGTTTAATTATAGGTTACTTTATCGGTTGTATTCAAACAGCGTTTATTGTAGGAAGATTATTAGGTAAAATTGATATAAGAGAATTTGGAAGCGGAAATGCCGGAACAACAAATGTTACAAGAGTAATAGGTGCAAAAGCCGGAGCTATTGTTTTTATAGCAGATATATTAAAAGCAGTTATTGCATATTGTATATGTTCATTTATTTTTGACGGTAATGGTACATTTTTTAGCAACGGTTCTATTGTATATGGTGTTTATGCCGGTTTTGGCGTAATTATAGGACATGATTTTCCGTTTTATTTAAAATTTAAAGGGGGTAAGGGTGTAGCGTCTACATTAGGGCTTATTTTATGTATTGATTTAAAGGTTGCTTTAATTACATACTTAATAGGATTTATTGTTTTTATAGCAAAGAGATATGTTTCTTTATCATCACTTGTAATGACACTTATTGCTCCTGTTTTAATGGTCTTTTTTAAATTTGAAAGTGAAGCAGCAATTGTTATGTTTGTTATATGTGCACTTGCTTATTGGCAACATATTTCTAATATAAAAAGATTGTTAAATGGAGAAGAACGAAAATTTAGTATAAAAAAGTAAGGAGCTGTTAAAAATATGGAAAACATTGCTGTAATAGGTTCAGGGAGTTGGGGGACGGCACTTGCCGTATTGCTTGCAGATAATGGATATAATGTTACTTTGTGGTCTTTTAAAAAAGAAGAGGCTGAATGTATTATAAAATATGGAGAAAATAAAGAGTTTCTTCCAAATGTTAAAATACCAAAAAAAGTATATGTAACAACTGAAGACGAAGTTGTAGCTAAAGCGGATATGCTTGTTTTTGCAGTTCCTTCAAAGTTTGTAAGAAGTATTGCTCAAAGATTTAAACCATTTGTTAAGAAAAACGAAATAATTGTAAATGTAGCTAAAGGACTTGAGAATGGTACTCTTTTAAGGCTTTCAGAAGTTATTAAAGATGTAATTGGACATTGCAGAATTGCTGCACTCTCAGGTCCAAGTCATGCGGAAGAAGTCGGTAAAAGAATGCCTACTGCATGTGTTGCCGCTTCAGAAGATATAATTGTAGCTGAAGAAGTACAAAAGGTTTTTATGAATAGTGTTTTTAGAGTTTATACAAACTCTGATATAGTTGGAGTTGAGTTAGGAGGCGCTTTAAAAAATTTAATAGCTTTAGCGGCTGGAATATCAGATGGTGTAGGATATGGCGATAATACAAAAGCTGCCCTTATGACAAGAGGTATGGTTGAAATATCAAGATTAGGACATGCTTTAGGCGCTGATAAGGACACATTTGGAGGGCTTACCGGTATAGGTGATTTGATAGTAACATGTACAAGTATGCATAGTCGAAACAGGAGAGCTGGTATACTTCTTGGACAAGGCAAAAGTCTTGATGAAACATTAAAAGAGGTACACATGGTAGTTGAAGGTGTAAATACAGCTAAAGCTGCTTATGATTTATCTGTTAAATATAATATTGATATGCCTATAACTAAAGAAATATATAACGTATTGTTTAATGGACAAGATACAAAACAAGCTGTAAATAGATTAATGACAAGGGATAAAACAACTGAACACTTAAAGTGAAAGATGTGATATATTGATATTTTTAATATTAAAAATTTTTGTGATAATTTTACTTGCGGTTTTAGTTACAACTATGACTATAATAATGTTTATTACTTTTATGCCTTTTAAATATTTTTTGTCTTTTGAAAAAAAAGATAGTATAAACGCAAAACTTTATATTACATTTTTTAAAATTTGGGAGTATAAGTTTATATATAATGGAAGTAAATATGAAAATTATTTTAGAATTTTGTTTTTAAAATATGGGGATTATAAAAAAAATAAACCTAAAGGTATATATAAAAATTCTAAAGAGGAAAGTTCTGATAAACATAAATCAAATGATAAAAAAGAGCATAAAAGTAAATTTAATAAAAAATCAAATAAAAAAAAGACAAAAATAAAAAATAAAAATGAAATTAATAAAGATTTTGAAAAAAGTTTAAAATCAAAAAAACATAAAAAAAGTTTTTTAAAAGGCAAAGGTATAGAAAATTTAAAAAAATTATTAGAATATCCAGATAAGGATATAATAATAAAATATACCATTAAGTTTGTTAAAGAGTTAAGCAATAACATTAAACCTAATTATGTACGTATAAATATTTTGGCGGGATTTGATAATCCAGCAAAAACAGGCTATTTTTTAGGTTTAATGAGTGTAATATCTGTTTTTTTTCCTTACAAAATAAATACAAAAACAGATTTCAATAATGAAATATTTAATATAGATACTTGCTTTAATGGAAAAACAAGTTTATGGTTAATAGGTTTTCCTATTTTAAAATATATTTTAAAAAAACCAATATGGAATTTATTAATGAATAGGGAGGAAAATTAAATGGGTAATTTAAACACAAATCTTGAAGCTTTATTTAGTAAAATGGAGGGTTTTGTATCAACAAAAACTGTAATAGGTGACCCTATTAATATAAATAATGTAATTATATTACCTCTTGTTGAGGTTACATTTGGAGTAGGTGCTGGCTCTACGGACCAAAATGAAGACAAAAACGGAAAAGAGACAGGTGCCGGAGGATTAGGCGCAAAAATAACACCATCTGCTGTATTAGTAATACAAGATGGAAACGTACAGCTTGTTAATATAAAAAATCCTTCAAGTGTTGACAGACTTATTGATATGGTTCCAGGTATTATATCAAAAACAAAACTTGACTCATTTTTCAGCAAAAAAAGTTCTGATGATAAAAAAGCTGATAATGATATGGAAAATTAAAATTAATAACGGCGGTGTTTTAAATGGCAGATGTATTCAAAGAACAAATTATAAAAAAAGCTGAAACTACAAAAGATAAAATAAAAAAGGTAATTTATGTATCGGTATTTATAATTCTTTCAATTTTAACTATTGCGGCTTTAGGCGCAAAAAGCGCATTTCCTATTATTATTGTTTATTCATTGTTACTTTATTATTTTATTAGACGCTTGAATATAGAGTATGAATATACATTTACAAACGGTACACTGGATATAGATATAATTTATAACCAGTCCAGCAGAAAAAAAGCAGCATCTTTTGAATTTGACGATGTTTTGGTTATGGCACCTTATAACCAAAACGAATATTTTAAGGGATACGAGGGATATAAAAAAGTAAGAGACTTTTCAAGCGGAGAAAATTATTCTAAAGCTTATTTAGCAATCGTTAAAGGCGAAAAGTTTGGTATAAAACTTATTCTTGAGCCTAACAACGAAATGATTGAAGCTATGAATTTGATTTTAACTCCAAGAAGACTTCACAAAAAAAGTATAATAAATGATGGTCTAATTAAAAAATAAAAAATTAAAAAAAGGATTTTTTATTGCAAATTTAAGTTTTATATTGTATAATGATGAATTAAAATTTACTTTAAGGAGGAAAATTCATGAAACATGAGCTTATTTTAGTTTTGGATTTCGGAGGACAATATAACCAGCTTATTGCAAGGCGAGTCCGTGATTCAAAGGTTTATTGCGAGGTTCTGTCTTATGATACTTCTATTGAAAAAATTAAAGAAAAAAATCCAAAAGGAATTATATTTACAGGAGGACCTAATGTTGTAACCGAAAAAGATGCTCCCATTATAGACAAAAAAATATTTGAATTAGGTATTCCTATACTTGGTATTTGTTATGGTTGTCAGCTTATGGGTTATTTACTTGGCGGACAAATTGGAAAAGCAAAGCAAAAAGAGTATGGAAAGGCAGAACTTAAAGTTGATAATAATAATATATTATTTGATGATGTAAAAAAAGAAAGTATTTGTTGGATGAGCCATACTTATTTTATTACAAAAGAACCTACGGATTTTAACATTATTGCATCTACTAAAACATGTCATACAGCCGCTATATGCAATAGTGAAAAAAATCTATATGGAGTTCAGTTCCATCCAGAGGTTGTACATACTCAAGAGGGAAATAAAATATTAAATAATTTCCTTTATAAAATTTGTAAATGTAAAGGCGATTGGATAATGACTGATATCGCACAGGAAATGATAAATTCTGTTAGACAAAAAGTAGGAAACAAAAAAGTATTGTGTGCATTATCAGGAGGTGTGGATTCTTCTGTTGCTGCACTTATTGTTCATAAAGCTGTTGGAAAGCAATTAATATGTGTTTTTGTTGACCATGGATTACTTAGGCTTAACGAGGGAGACGAAGTTGAAAATATTTTTAGAAAACAATATGATATGAATTTGATACGAGTTAATGCAGAAGAACGTTTCCTTTCAAAACTTAAAGGAATATCTGAACCAGAGACGAAAAGAAAAATTATCGGAGAGGAATTTATTAGAGTTTTTGAGGAAGAGGCTAAAAAAATTGGACATGTTGATTATTTAGTTCAAGGAACAATCTATCCTGACGTTATTGAAAGCGGTACTAAAAATTCAGCTGTTATTAAAAGTCATCACAATGTAGGCGGTTTACCTGATGTTGTGGATTTTCAAGAAATTATAGAACCTTTGAGAGATTTATTTAAAGACGAAGTGCGTGCCGTTGGAACAGCACTTGGAATACCAGATTTTCTTGTTCAAAGACAGCCTTTCCCGGGTCCGGGGCTTGCTATAAGGATTATCGGTGATGTAGATAAGGAAAAACTTGATATATTAAGGCAAACAGATTTTGTTTTTAGAGATGAAATAGCTAAAGCTGGATTAGATAGACAAATATGGCAATACTTTACAGTACTTACAGGTCTTCGTTCAGTCGGAGTTATGGGTGATGAACGTACATATAGCTATACAATCGCACTTCGTGCTGTTACAAGCCTTGATGCAATGACTGCCGATTGGGCAAGAATACCTTTTGATATTCTTGAACAAATTAGCGTCAGAATGGTTAACGAAGTACCTAATGTTAATAGGGTCGTTTATGATATTACAAGTAAACCACCAGCAACAATAGAGTGGGAGTAGACAGAAATATCTCCGAAAACCGCATATATAGCAGGTTTTCGGGGTTGATTTTTAGCTTTTGAGTACATTTTGAGTACAAATTTTCGTTATTATTTATTATTAATAATCTAAACAAATGGAGGCATAAATATGTTAATAGTTAATAAGAAATTATATTAAATATTTAGATATTTAAGGTTATAAAGTCATAAATCTACATTTATTGGCTTTTTTAGACTTTATAACCTATAAGAATTTATAAAAGTATTACATAAGCAATATACAAATAAGTTACGTGTAATATACAATTTTTATTATAAAAAAATGGCTTATTATGGAATAACATTAATAGCCTTTTTTAATTCCTCTAAACTTTTATGTATATAAACAGAACTTGTTAAATCTTGTGTGGAATGTCCTAATATCTTTTTAATTGTTACTGGATTAGCACCATATTTATCTAATAATGTAGCCGTGGAATGCCCTTATAGTATAATAAAGACAAAAGGAAAAAGCCCATATTTACAGGGGTTTTGAGGTTTGTCTTTATTATTTTTCACTCTTTTTCCCAAGAAAAATTAAGACGAAACTGTATTAAAAATTAGCAGATGTTATATTAGAGCTAAAAAATTATTATAAGATAACAGGGGGGGTTTTGTTGAAATAAGACGATAAACAAATTTTAATAATTAAAAAAAAATAAATGACTAAACTCTTTTTTACAATAAAAACAAGGGTTTTAGTTTTATGAACTGTGTTAAAATTACATAGGCTTTGAAATTGACGGTATATATTTTACTCCTGTTAAATTGCAGGGTATAAATATTTTACTGCCATTACTCAAAGCCTTTTAACACTGCCTGAAAATAATAACTATGTATCAAAGGCGCTTTAATTTAGAGCGTCTTTTTTCTTTGCCAAAAAACATAAAGGAGTGAATATTTATGGATTTCAAAAGTGATTACTATTACGGAAATGAAGCCGAACAATATGTATTTTACCGTATACCGAAAGTGCTGTTTACAGAACCGCATTTTAAAAAGCTGTCTAATGACGCAAGAGTTCTGTATGGTTTAATGCTTGACCGTATGGGTTTATCAATAAAAAATGGTTGGTGTGACGATAATGGAAGAATTTACATATATTTCACATTGGAAGATATTCAGGAATATATGAACTGCGGCCACACAAAGGGCGTTAAGATTATTGCCGAGCTTGAAAAGATAAATCTTATTGAGCGTGTCAAGCAGGGACAGGGAAAGCCGGCAAAGATTTATATTAAGAAGTTTTTTACAAACGATAATAACACTTATCCACAGAAATCCACAGACTATCCACAATGTTATCCACAAAACGCTTCAAAAAATCAAGACTTCCGTAAACAGGAAATGCAGACTTCCGCAAATGAGAAGTCAAGACTTCACGAAAAAGGAAGTGCAGACTTCACAAAAACGGACGCTAATAATAAATATAATAATAATGATTTTAACGATATTGATTTGAATAAGTCAATGTCAAAGTCTTGTCATGTAAAAAGAGCCGATTGTGATAACGATTACAATTACAATTATGACAGTGACAATGACTATGACTTTTCAGACAGCGAATCAAATCCGTTTTTTCAGGCTGACGAAAAACATAAACAGCTTGAAAACTATATTAAAAATCAAATAGGTTATGATTTTCTGATTTCCAATAACTCAGCGGACAAATCAGAGGTTGACTCGCTGCTTCTCTTAATAATTGAAACGCTGATGTCAAACTCGCCTTATATTCGCATTGATGGAGAGAATAAGCCGCAGTCAGTTGTTAAATCGGTGTTTATGAAAGTTGATTACGGCTCAATAATGTATACCATAAATAAATTCAAACAGCAGAAACATGAGATAAAATACAAAAAGTCCTACTTGCTGTCCTGCCTTTACAACTCCCATATTGAGGGAATTTACAACGGTATAAATTATCTTAACAGCAGGGGCTATGAACTGCCGTAAGGTGGATAAAAAAGGGAGGGAAATTATGCGGATAGGATTGCATGACGCTGAATATGAAAGAATGCTAAATAAAAGTTTTCCTAATCTTGCTTTGATGAAAATATCGGCATATTATAAATCTTTTGGCTGTCAGGTTGAATGGTGGGTGCCGGATAAAAAATATGATTTGGTATATTCAAGTAAAGTGTTCGATTTTACGCCTGAAAATGAAAATTTGCCAAAAAACACAATTAATGGCGGCACCGGTTACGGCTTATACGATGAACTGCCGGAAGAAATAGACAGATGTTATCCCGATTACAGTCTTTATCCATTATGTGACTATGCCGTTGGATTTCTGACAAGGGGCTGCATAAATGCCTGTTCATTTTGCGTTGTTCCACAAAAATAGGGAAAAATAAGACCTTATTCAAATTGGAGGAATATTGTGAGAAGCTCATCGGATAAATTAGCGCTTATGGATAACAATATTTTGGCTTGCGAATACGGAATAAATCAGTTAAGAGAATTAGCGGAAACAAATTTTAAAATAGACTTAAATCAGGGAATGGACGTTGCTTTGCTGAATGATGAAATATGCGCTATTATCAAGAAATTAAAGTGGATTAAATATATTCGCTTTAGCTGTGATAAGTTATATCAGCTTCCTCATTTTGAAAATTTGGTTAGATTATTTGACAAGCATAAAATACCTAAAAGCAAGGTTTTTATTTATGTGCTGGTGCAGAAAGATTTAGAAAATGCCGACAGACGTGTTCAGGAGCTGCACAGACTATGCAGAAGTTTTAATTTATACGCACAGGCTGAAAGAAATAAGAGAATTAAGACGGATAAATTACAGCTTGAATTTGCTCAAAGATACGTTTACGGAAGATGTTATAAAAAAGAAAATTTTGAAATCTATTGTAAAAGACATTCATTAAAAAGCAGTGAATAGTCTTTTTTATTTTGTAAAGGAGATAATAAAAAATTGGATAAAAAGGCGATAAAAAATGTTGTTTCTCTTTCAGGCGGCAAAGATTCGACTGCTATGCTTCTGATGATGCTGGAGAAAAATATGCCTGTTGACTTGATTATATTTTGCGATACCGGAAAAGAATTTTCCGCTGTTTTAAGTCACATAGACAAACTTGAAAAATATATAGATATGCCGGTTATCAGATTGAAAAGCGAAAAAAGCTATGAATATTATTTGTATCAGCATAAAGTAAAAAGCAAGTATAAAAATGATATTGGATATGGGTGGGTATTTTCAAACGGGATAAACAGATGGTGTACATCAAGGTTAAAAACAGACCTTATCAATAATTATCTGAAACATTTTTACAGTGACTATAATGTTTTACAGTACGTTGGTATAGCGGCAGATGAAGAAAAACGCATAAAAGATAAAATATATCCCTTATATGATTTTGGCATAACGGAAAAGGAAGCTCTTAAATACTGTTATGACAAAGGATTTGATTGGGAGGGACTATATGAAATATTCGACAGAGTATCCTGTTGGTGCTGTCCGCTGCAATCTCTTGATAATTTAAGAAAGCTGAGAAAGTATTTTCCCGAACTTTGGGAGGAATTAAAGATAATGGACCATAAAACATGGAATTGTTTTAAATTCGATTATACCGTCCCGCAGTTAGAAAAGAGATTTCAATTTGAGGAATATCGTCTAAGCAAGGGTTTGAGCATAAAAAATAAAGAATTTTTCAAGGAGCTTAAAACTCTGTTACATTAAAAAATAAAAACATAGCCGAAAGGAGGTGTTAAATTGGCTAAAATAAGCAAAGAACAGCTTGAAGCAATTAGAAAAATAGACCTTTTAACCTATATGCAGTCTTGTGAGCCAACATCAATCCGAAAATGCGGCAGAGAAACCTACGAGCTTAGAGAACACGACAGCTTAAAAATAAACAACGGCAAATGGTATTGGTTCAGTCGGGGGTTCGGCGGCGTGTCGGCATTGGATTTTCTGATTAAAGTCAGAAATATGGATTTTGTAAGCGCTGTAAATATACTTATTGACAGCAGAGCTTCTCCAATATTTATTGCGGAAGCGATAAAACCTATAAAAGATAAACCGAAAGAAAAGTTTGTACTGCCCGATAAATTTTGGGATAACTTTCGTGTAATAGCCTATCTGATAAGCAGAGGAATAGATAGGGAAATAATTAATTACTGCATAGAAAAAAGAGCGCTTTACGAAAATAAAGAACATCATAGCTGTGTTTTTGTAGGCAGGGACAAAGAAAATAAAGCGAAATTTGCCTGTCTGCGGGGTATTTACGGTCGATATATGAAAGATTTGCCGGGCAGCGATAAAAGTTACAGCTTTTCTATTCCCGTAAAAGAGCCTTGCGGAAATTCTTTATACGTTTTTGAATCACCGATAGACGCTCTTTCAAAAGCGACTGTTGACAAATACGAAAAGGGTGGCGATTGGAACAGCGTTCATCGTTTATCTCTCGGCGGCACAAGCGATAAAGCTCTTATGAGATATTTAAGCGATTATCCTGAAATATCGTCTGTTGTATTATGTTTGGATAACGATAAGGCGGGAATTGAAGCGGCTGAAAAACTTATCTCAAAACTTGAAAAAACAGAACACCCTTTATACGGGAAATATAACGTAAATATCAGACTTCCGACAGTCGGAAAAGACTGCAATGATATGCTTAAAGCAATCATTAACGAAAATAAGATACAACATCAAAAAACAAAGGTGCAGTCTTTGTAACGATTGGAGGGAGAAAATGCAGGAACAAATAAATGAACGCTCTGTATCTTTGGCTGTTAGAGGAACAAAGCTGACGGCTGAAACGCTTGCTAAGTCGCTGAATAGGCTTTTAGCGGAGAGGAAAAAAAACAGCCTAAAATGTACAAGGGAAAACAAAGCGTAAAACAGCTTGTAAGGCAAGGCGCCGGGGTTTCAAATATTGAGATAACGGACAGCAATATTAAATCCTTTGAGCATGTCGCAAGAAAATACGGCGTTGACTTTGCTTTAAAAAAGGATTCTTCTGTAAGTCATCCCAAATGGCTTGTGTTTTTTAAAGCTCGTGACGCAGACGCATTAACAGCGGCGTTTAAAGAGTATTCCGCAATAACGCTTAAAAAATCAGCGAAAAAGTCAAGACCGTCCGTTATTCAATTAATTAAGAAAATGAAAGACCTTTCCAAATCTCTTGCTAAAGATAAAGCGAAAAACAAAAACAAGGAGCTGGAAAGATGAAAATAACTCCTAAAACAAAAAAATTGCTTATTATGAATATTCCTTATTTTATAATTTTTTTCGCTTTTTGGAGAATACATTCATTATATCCAATACTGCCCTATAACAGCGCTTTAGCGGCTCTTGCGGGTTCGGCGGTTATAAGACTTGCCGTTTATGTGAATGGCAAAGACGCAAAAAAGTACCGCAAAAATGTTGAGTACGGTTCGGCAAGATGGAGTGCATAATTTTAACTGTAATCACTACATACATTGACGCAGGATGGTACGCACATGAACGATTACAGTAAAATCACAGCCCTGTACTCTCGACTTTCCGTAGGGGACGAGGACAGGGACGGCGGCGAAAGCAACAGCATACAGAACCAGAAGAAATTTCTGGAAAGCTATACCCGATAGTTAAAATTAACCAATATCCGACACTACATTGACGATGACGAAAGCGGCAGATTTTTTGACCGCTCCGCCTACTCCCGCATGATAGAGGACGTGGAAAACGG
>CAMTZM010000029.1 GCA_947086655.1 uncultured Eubacteriaceae bacterium | reverse complement strand
CTATTTCTACATACAGATTTCTCTATATGCTGACTATTTGTTCCACTAACTCATGACTAAAGTCACGAGTGTGCGTGGAATAGTTAATCAACAATATTATAAGCATTAACAAAAGAACAACTAAAGCTATCAGAGAGTGCAATATCGCCATATCTAACATTTTCACGTTTAGGTCTTATTATCCCTTTAGAACAACGATACAATCTAAATCCAACAGGGTAATAAACCAATCTTGCATTTTTTTTACGTTTTTTGCTGTTATTTTGTTTGTTTTCTTCCAACAAATCAGTGAAATAAGCTGAATAATAGCTACCAACGTCGTCACTTTTCAATCTCTGAGCATCAGTAAAACCATGTCCCCATATTTTGCTTAATTTTTTATTGTCTATATACAAAACAGGTTTATTGACAGATTTAAGCATTAAATGTAAATGCCATGCGCCCCGCCCTTGTGGTTCAGCAACGACAATATATTCAAACTCATGTTCTTTAAAAGCACGTTTCAATCGTTTATAAAAAGCTATAAAATCCTTATAAAGTTTTTTTGGGTCTTTCATATTTTTTTTATAAGTCAGAGTAATAAACAATTGATTTTCGCTCTTTGCGCTAAAATTATGTCTAATAAGCCCCCTAAGCCTCTCAAAAGTACGTTTCAAAGTTCTAAACTGAACCTGTGTTTTATTTTTCGGACATTTAGAATATTTGCGAATGTCACCAGTTGAAACACATAAATACTCATCTTTGTTTATACGCCTTACAGTTGCGCCGCATTTGCGAGCAGAATACGAAACGTCAATATAATCATCGCCTTGTCTGCAAGCCGAAACAATTGCGTCATAAGAAATGTCAATAGATTTAGTTTTAACTACTTGCATTCGCTCACCATTAATGTTATAATCATTATACATAAAAACACCTCTTTTAAAGATTTTTTTTGTGGGATAAAAAAATCATAACAAAAGCGGTGTTTTTTTTCAACCTTTTTTCACTTTTTTTTAAAAAAATTCTCATTTTTAAAAAAATTCTCATATACAAATGTTACAAAAGCCGCTCCCACAAAAGACCAAAGAGTACGAAAAATTATAGTTGCGGCATTTTGTAACCGATATAAACAAGCTTATAATAGAAGAATGTCAATCATAAATTCAAACTTAAAGCGTATCGGCTATATTTTTTTATATCGGAAGTCGTAATAAATAATTCAAGTATAGATTAACAAAATTTAGTGTCATTTACAAGATAAAAAAGAAAAAAGTCAGTCACCAAAATTTTTTAAGTTCGCTCGGCTTTAGACCATCTAATACATATTCAACAATAAACCCCTCACCGTCAAGATAAATTAACTCACCAATTTCAAAAAGGTAATTAGAAGTATCCATTACTACCTTTCTGTCTGAAAACAATTCCTTCAAAATAACTTTAATCAATACAAATCACCACCATAACAAAATATGTTTCTTATAAGATATTAAATTAATTCCAATAAGACACTACATTCATTCACATTCCCCCCTTAACTGACTTTGCAACACAATCTCAATATCAATCCCATACAGTCAAAAAAGTTTTCGCAAAACGACCGGGCATTTAACGAAAAGTTTTCACGCTAACGCTGAAAACTATTCGTTAAATACTTCGTTTTGCAATCGCTAACGCTAAAACTTTTTTTCTATATACCAAAACGACATAATTAGTGTGTTTCAGTTGCATTAAATAAATATTGGGAATTAAAGTTATTCGGCTAATTGTATATAATAAACAACTGAAACTCCCGCTACTAAAGTAGCGGGGCTCTAAATATACTAATAGCACTTGCCCACAAAAAAAGTCAATGCTAAATACACGCCGCTAAAGCGGCGGCATTGACTTTTATTAAGCAAGTGCTATTTTATAATTAACGGGCTGTTAGCCCAGCCCGTCCGAATTTCTCCGGCACATTTACACAAAAACAAAACATAGTTGTCGAACTATGTCAAATAACATCGAACACCTAATATAGTATCTAAAAAGGCGTATAATGAATTTTATTTTTTAGACATATTATAATACTAAAACTAAATAAAAAACACTTAAAAACAATAATAACATTAAATAATCTTATGTTTTACATCGCCGCTTAAAAACTTCTTTCTGAATAAAATTGAAAACCTCACCACAAAAAAAATAATAACCCTGAACCTCCCACTACTAAAGTAGCGGGGTTCTCGTTCCACATTCTCTTGAATGTTTTTCCACGAGCAATCCCCGTAGTTCCTACGGTTCTTACATATATTGTTTAAACTGTCAGCATTCTTAATCCCTCTTTAAGAATATTAATACTCGCATTTGTATCTCTGTCTAATTTAGTACCACAATTCTCACATATCCATTCTCTAATGGTTTCGTCTTTCTTTCCACTTCGATGCCCACAGCAATTACATATTTGTGAACTTGGATAATATCTATTGATAACAGATAATATTTTTCCGTACCATTCACATTTATATTGCAGCTGTCTGCGGAACTCATAAAATCCTAAATCAGATATCCTCTTATTTCTCCCATTTTTATCAGTTTCTTTCATTTTAGAAACTTCTAAATCTTCAATGCAAATAGTGTCGAATTGTTTTACTATGTTGGTAGTTAGTTTTTGTAAAAAATCTTTTCTTTGGTTTGCAATATGTGTTTGAAGTTTACCAACTTTAATTTTAGCTTTTCTCCAACGATTACTGCCAATTTGTTTTCTTGATAATTGTCTTTGAAGTCTGTCTAAATTTTCTTCTTGGTTCTCATAGAATTTTTTATTAGAAATTTTAATTCCATTTGATAAAATTGCAAAGTCACAAATTCCTAAATCTATTCCAATATTTTTGTTGGTTTTTTCAAATTCTTGAACTAAAACATTTTTACAATTAAGTGAAATATAGTATTTATTGTTTTCCTTTGAAATTACTGCATTTACTATTTGACCCATAGGTCTTGATTTATCCCTAAATTTAAGGCTGCCAACTTTAGCTACTCTTATATAATTACCTATTACTCTAATCGTACCGCCACTATTTGTTTTATTATATTTAGTAATATACGATTGAACAGGGTTTTTCTTACTCTTAAACTTTGGCTTTCCACCTTGTTTCTTGTAGTATTTATCATAGGCTTTTGCTAAGTTTTCAACAGAAGACTGAAGTGCTGTATTATCTACTTCTTTAAGCCATGTATAAGTTTTCTTCAATTCTGTTATAAATTTTATATTTTCAAATCTATTAAAGAATTTAGATTTATAATCATTAAAACAATAGCCTTGCTGCTGCATTTCTTTAACAAGCTGCCACATGTCTTCTTGTTTCTTTTGTTCTGCACGACAAAAATTATATACAAATCTACAACAGCCAAAAGTTTTGTTGATTAATTCTTTTTGTGCTTTATTAGGATAAATTCTATATTTATATGCTCTATATATTTCTTTCACTATATTTCACCTTACTTTACTTTATTTTTTGACCTTGAATATATTGTCTAATTTGACTTTCTGTATTTTCAGAAACAGTGGCTATAAAATAACTAGGTGACCATAAGTGTTTTCCCCACAATTTAGATTTTAATTTATCTTTGTACTGTTTCATTAATAATCTAGCTGATACTCCCTTTAATGCTTTTATCATATTAGGTATGTAGTGTTGAGGAGAACAATCTATCAGTAAATGTACATAATCTCTATCTCCATTACATTCTAATATTTTAAAACCATTGTCATCAACTAATTTGTTCCACTAACTCATGACTAAAGTCACGAGTTAGTGGAACAGTTAATCAATAAACTTTTTAAAAACAAGTTCATTAAATATATTGTTATTTTTAATTATTATAAATTAACATTTTGAGAATTTTTAAGCATATTAATACTTATATCCTTTTCACTTATATTAAGATTATTATGTGCTACACTCATCATAAGCTTTATTCTGTTTAATTGGTTTACTTCACTTGCACCGGGGTCATAATCGATTGCCACAATATTAGCAAGCGAATTTTGTCTTTTAAGTTCTTTTATTATTCCCTTTCCGGTAACATGGTTTGGAAGACATGCAAAAGGCTGAGTACAAATGTTATTATATACTCCTGAATGAATAAGTTCAACAAGTTCGGCAGTCAAAAACCACCCTTCTCCCGTTTGATTGCAAAGAGAGACAATAGGTTCAGCTAAATTTCCGAGTTTTTCAATATCAACAGGAGGTTCAAAACGGCGGCTTTCTTCAAGCGCTTTTTTAATAGGCCGTCTGTATCTTTCAATAAAAGCTATTGCTATATTATTTATTATCCTTGATGATTTTTTCATTCCAAAATATTTTTCTTTAAATGTAGCGTTATACATTCCATATAAAAAGAAATTAACAAGTTCGGGTACAACTGCTTCTCCTCCCTCATTTTCTATAACTTTAACAATATCATTATTAGCTGTTGGGTGAAACTTAACAAGTATCTCACCTACAACGCCTACACGTGGTTTTTTTACATTTTTAATTTCTAAATTATCAAAATCTGTTACAATATCTTTTACTATTTTTTTAAATTCCTTAAAACTTCCTTTTCTTACAGCTTTTTTGCATATTTCATTCCATTTATTATACATAGCGTCGGCGCTTTTGTATACTTTTTCATAAGGTCTTGTTCTATACAATACTCTCATAAGCAAATCGCCGTATAAAATTGCTTGAATAGCGCTGTTTGCCAATTTTGGAGTATAATACCAACCCGGATTTTTTTCTATTGACTGAAGACTTGCCGATACTACCGGAACATGCTCCATTCCTGCTTTTTTAAGGGCTCTCCTTATAAAACCTATATAATTTGTAGCACGGCATCCACCGCCTGTCTGACTAATAAGTACAGACACATTATTCAAATCATACTTTCCTGAATTAAGAGCTTTTAATATTTGCCCAACAACAATAAGAGCCGGATAACAAGCGTCATTGTTTACATATCTTAGCCCAATGTCAACACAATCTTTATCAATAGCCGGCATAACATCAATTTTATAACCGGCTGCCGCAACCGCCTCTTTTATAATATCAAAATGTATAGGAGACATTTGAGGGCATAAAAGAGTATGTTCTTTTTTCATTTGTTTTGTAAAAATTATTTTTGTTCTTTTTTCATCTGTTTTACGTATCTTAGCATTTTTTCTTTTTCTTTCCTCAAGAGCAGCAAAAAGTGAGCGTATTCTAATTTTAGCTGAACCTAAGTTACTGACTTCGTCAATTTTTATAAGTGTATAAATTTTTCCATAAGCCTCAAGAAGGTCGCATACCTCATCTGTTGTAACTGCATCAAGTCCGCAGCCAAACGAATTAAGCTGTATAAGTTCAAGATTATCTGAATTTCTTACAAGATTTGCCGCTGCATAAAGTCTTGAATGATATGCCCACTGGTCCATTACATTAAGAGGTCTCTCAAGTGTGTCTGCTCCTAAATGTGCTATACTGTCTTCTGTTAAAACAGCTATTCCATATCCGGCTATAAGTTCCGGTATTCCATGGTTTATCTCAGGGTCTGTATGATATGGGCGTCCGGCTACAACAATTCCTGTCATATCGTTTTCTTCTATATATTTAATAGTTTGTTCTCCGGCTTTTCTCATATCAATTCTATATTGTTCCTGTTCTTTAAAAGCTTTTTTAGCAGCTTTTTCAATAAGAGCAGAATCTATATCTTTAAATTCCTCTTTCAGTCTTTTTATAAAATGGGCTTTATTATTAAAATTAAAAAATGGATTCCTAAAATCAATATTTTTTTCTCTTAATTGCTCTACATTGTTTTTTATATTTTCGGGATAGCTTGTTACTATTGGACAGTTATAATAATTATCTGCTCCGCTTATTTCCTTTTTTTCATATGCTATACAAGGATAAAATATAAACTTAGCCCCATTATCAATTAAAGACTTTATATGTCCGTGAACAATCTTTGCCGGATAACATGCCGATTCGCTTGGTATAGAGTCTATTCCCATTTCATATACGCTTCTTGAAGATTTTGGAGAAAGCATTACACTATATTCAAGTTCTGTAAAAAAAGTAAACCAAAAAGGATAATCTTCGTACATATTAAGGACACGGGGTATTCCAACTATCCCTCTTTTAGCATGGGATGCATCAATAGGTTTATATTCAAAAAGTCTTTTATATTTATATTCAAACAAATTTGGAACACAACTCTCAAGTACTTCCTTTCCAAGACCTCTTTCGCATCTGTTTCCTGATATAAACTTTCTTCCTCCTGAAAAACGGCTTATTGTTAAAAGACAGTTATTTGAACAGCCCTTACATCTTGTAAGTGAGTTTTTTACGGTAAAATCATCAAGTTCCTCTTTTAATAAAAGTGTGCTTTTTTGTCCGTCATATCTTTCCTTTGCTATTAAAGCTGCTCCAAACGCCCCCATTATACCAGATATATCAGGACGTATAACCTCTCTTTCAGATATAAACTCAAAAGCCCTAAGTACAGCGTCGTTATAAAAAGTACCTCCTTGTACAACTATATTTTTTCCTAAATCTTCAGGATTTGTTATTTTAATTACCTTTTGAAGAGCATTTTTTATAACCGAGTAAGCAAGCCCGGCTGAAATATCCCCTACATCTGCTCCTTCTTTTTGTGCCTGTTTTACTCTTGAGTTCATAAACACAGTACATCTTGAGCCTAAATCAATCGGGTTTTTGGCAAACAAAGCAATTTTAGCAAAATCTGATGCACTGTAACAAAGGCTTTTTGCAAATGTTTCTATAAAAGAACCGCATCCGGCAGAACAAGCCTCATTTAAAAGCACATTATCTATAACGCCGTTTTTTATTCTAATACATTTCATATCCTGTCCGCCTATGTCAAGTATGAAATCAACATTAGGCTCAAAAAAAGACGCTGCCTTATAATGTGCAACTGTTTCTATTTCTCCTAAATCTACCCTAAGTGCCTCTTTTATAAGTCCCTCACCATATCCCGTTACGCATGAGTATTTTATATTGGCATCGTTAGGCAATTTATTATATATTTCCTTTAGTGTATTAGTTATTACATCAAGAGGGCTGCCCTCATTTCCGGCATAAAATGAGTAAAGAAGCTCTCCATTTTCTCCTATAAGCGCAATTTTGCTTGTAGTACTTCCCGAATCTATTCCCAAAAATACTGAACCTTTATAATCTTTAAGTTCTGCCTTTTTTATTACGGCTTTATCATGCCTTTTGCTAAAGCTTGTATAATCATCAACACTTCTAAAAAGCGGCGCTATACGATTTATTTCAACTGCTACATGCTTTTTATTTTTTAAATTGTATAAAAGAGTGTCAAAATCATACAAGTCACTGTCTTTAGACGAGTAAGCCGCTCCTATTGCTGCAAATAAGTGCGAATTTTCAGTATTTATAACTTCTTTATCCGAAAGATTAAGTACATCAATAAACCTTTTTTTAAGTTCTGTAAGAAAATGGAGCGGACCTCCTAAAAAAGCTACTTTTCCTTTTATAGGTTTTCCACATGCAAGACCGGAAATAGTTTGATTTACAACTGCTTGAAAAATTGAAACGGCTAAATCAGGTTTTGCCGCTCCCTCGTTTATAAGCGGCTGTATATCGCTTTTTGCAAAAACACCGCAGCGTGCCGCTATTGGATATATTACACTATATTTTTTAGCATAATCATTTAAGCCGGCTGCATCAGTCTGCAAAAGCGATGCCATCTGGTCGATAAAAGAACCTGTACCACCGGCACATATACCATTCATTCTCTGTTCTATGCCATTTGTAAAATATATTATTTTAGCGTCCTCTCCGCCTATTTCAATTGCTACATCTGTTCCCGGAGCCATTATGTCAATAGCATTTGAAACAGAAACAACCTCTTGTATAAATGGTATTCCAATCCAATTTGAAATAGAAAGACCGCCCGAACCGGTAATCATAGCTTTAAACTTTATATTTCCAAGTTCATTGCAGGCCTTCTCAAGCAGCTCGCACATTGTTTGCTGCACATTTGACATGTGTCTTTTATAATCACTAAAAACAATATTATTAAATTCATCAAGTACAACAACTTTTACAGTTGTTGAACCTATATCAATTCCTGTTTTATAATGCTTCATTTTTTTCATTCTCCCTGTCACATAAGCGTTTTTTTATAATACGCTTACATTGTTGCCTTTAAAACTTTTATGTTTTATTATATATCACTTTATGCCAAAAAACAAGTTGGAAGTTAAGGAAACAATTTTTTTGGTTTTATAAAGCTATATAAAATTTTTTAATGAAATACCGCATAATTCAATAAAATGGTTTTCAGAGAGAATTTTTCAGTTCGAGGAAATGGAGCGCAAACATAGTCGGAGTCTATGTTAAGCGACATTGACAAAGAAATGGAAAATTTTATCAAAAACCATAAAATCTTAATTGTGCGGTGTTTCCTTAAATAATTTTACTTTTATACAGTTTTAACAATTAAAATATAATTTTCATATACAATCTAATAAAAGTTGACAAAAAATAATTAAATTGATATAATTTGAAAAGAGTGCTTAATACCGCACGAAGGGGTACACCACCACGGGTGTATTTTTTCGTGTGGTATTTTTTTGTTAGGAGGGATATTTTTTGTTTATTGTTAATGGAAAAGAAATTGAAAATTCAGATGGTATTTTATTGGAAAAATACATTAATGAAAACGGCTTTAAAAAAGAACGTATTGCCGTAGAAATAAACGGAGTAATAATAAAAAAATCTGATTACTCAAATTATGTAATAAATAAAGGAGACAATATAATTATTGTTTCATTTGTAGGAGGCGGCTGAATTTGATTACAGAAGATGAATTTTATTCAAATCTTATAAAAAGACATACAAAAGAAGTACATAACAAAATAAATTCAAATAAAATTGCCATAGCCGGAATAGGCGGTCTTGGCTCATATATAGCGGTAAGTCTTGCACGTGCCGGAATAGGCGGTCTTTTGCTTGTTGACTTTGACAAAGTTGATATATCAAATTTAAACCGTCAGCATTACTCAATAAAACATATAGGAAAATACAAAACAGAAGCTTTAAAAGAACAGATAAAAGAAATAAACCCATTTACGGATATAAAAACATTAAATAAAAAAGTAACATCTTATAATGCTGCCGATATATTCGGACAATACAAAATTGTTATAGAGGCTTTTGACATAGCTGAACAAAAAGCGATGCTTGTAAATACACTTTTATCACAATGTAAAAACACAAAAATAATATCAGCATCAGGAATGGCAGGATATAAAAGCGCAAATGATATTATAACAAAAAAAATAAACAATCGGTTTTATATATCAGGCGATTTTGTAACAGAATCCGACAATACGCCGCTTATGCCCCCTCGTGTAATGGTATGTGCCGGACACGAGGCAAATATGGCACTTCGCATTATATTAGATGAAACAAATCCATAAATAAAAAAGGAGAACAAAAAAAATGCTAAATAATGACAAACTTATAATTGGAGGACATGAATTTGATTCACGTTTTATATTAGGCTCCGGAAAATATTCACTTGACTTAATAAAAGCAGCCATAGAAAGCGCTAAAGCTGAAATAATAACCCTTGCACTTAGACGAGCAGCAACAGGAAATATAGCAAACATACTTGATTACATACCAAAAGGCATTACTATACTTCCAAATACATCAGGAGCAAGAAATGCTGACGAAGCCGTAAGAATAGCACGCCTTTCAAGAGAAATAGGCTGTGGCGATTTTGTTAAAATAGAAGTAATAAGAGACAGTAAATATCTTTTGCCTGATAATTATGAAACAACTAAAGCAGTTGAAATACTTGCTAAAGAAAATTTTATAGTTATGCCGTATATGTATCCCGACCTTAATGCGGCAAGAGATATGCAAAACGCCGGAGCTGCTGCCATTATGCCTTTAGGTGCTCCTATTGGCTCTAACAAAGGATTGTGTACAAAAGAATTTATAAAAATACTTATAGATGAAATAAATCTGCCTATAATTATAGACGCCGGAATAGGTGCACCATCTCAAGCTTGTGAAGCAATGGAAATGGGAGCAGCAGCCGTTATGGCAAATACTGCAATAGCTACCTCAGGAGACATTGTACTTATGGCATCAGCGTTTAAAAAGGCGATTGAGGCGGGACGTGAAGCTTATATTTCCGGACTCGGACGTATAATTGACAAAGCAGAGGCATCATCACCTCTCACCGGATTTTTGCATGAATAGGCATAATTTATTTTACTTTTTTTATATTTAGCTTTATATAATTTAACCGTCAGTTATGAGTATTTTTACAAAGCAAAAATGAGAATAGTCTTTGACTTAGGAGGTTTATAAAATGAGTTCAGACCATATGATATATATGCCTGATATGGAAATAAAAGAATCTGATATGCTTGATATAGTATTAAATAAAACAGACGAATATGACGAATCAAAGTACAACGATAATGACGTTTTAAAAGCTTTAAAAAAAGAAAACCTTACACCATATGATTTTGGGGCTTTGTTATCTTCGGCGGCACTTAATCATTTAGAGGAAATAGCCAATCGTTCTATAAAAGAAACAAGAAGATATTTTGGAAACAATATATATATGTTTACACCTCTTTATATATCAAATTATTGTGAAAATCATTGTATTTACTGCGGCTTTAACTGTAATAACAATATTAAGCGTGCAAAACTCAACTATACGGAAATAGAAAAAGAAATGTATGAAATATCAAAAACAGGCTTACAGGAAATACTTCTTTTAACAGGAGAAAGCCGCAAAATGTCTGATGTTTCATATATAGGTGAAGCGGTAAAATTGGCTAAAAAATTTTTTAAGACAATAGGTATTGAAGTATATCCGATGAACAGTGACGAATATGAGTATCTGCACAAATGCGGAGTTGATTATGTAACTGTATTTCAAGAAACTTATAACGCTGATAAATATAAAACATTACATCTCTCAGGACATAAAAGAGTATTCCCATATCGTTTCTACTCTCAGGAACGTGCTTTAGAAGGAAAAATGAGAGGAGTAGGATTTGCCGCATTGTTAGGTCTTTATGACTTTAGAAAGGATGCATTTGCAACAGGACTTCACGCTTATCTTATACAACGGCGTTTCCCTCATGCTGAAATAGCTTTTTCATGTCCACGGCTTAGACCGGCTGCAAACAACGATAAAATAAAATATAATGAAGTAACTGAAACACAGCTTTTACAAACCGTAATGGCTTATCGTATATTTATGCCTTATGCAAATATTACAATATCAACAAGAGAATGTCAAAGAGTAAGAGACAATATAATAAAAATAGCCGCTACAAAAATTTCAGCTGGCGTAGATGTAGGAATAGGCGGACATGGAAATAATAATGCAAAAGGTGACGAACAGTTTGAAATATCTGATACAAGAAATGTAAAAGAAGTTTACGACGCTATAATAAAACAGGGACTTCAGCCTGTAATGAGTGATTATATATATGTTTAAAATAATAGCTGTTTCAAATAAAAGCATATGCCCATTTAATTATATTGAGCAAATAAAAAAAATAGTATATTCTAAAGTTTCTGCAATAATAATAAGAGAAAAATATATGGACGATTGCGAATATAGAAATTTATTGGAAAATATTTATAATACAACAAAAAAAGAAACAAAAATAATACCGCATAATCACATAAAAATTGTTAAAGAGCTTAAAATTCCATATATTCATCTCTCATATAAAAATTTTCACGAAAATATAAAAAATTTAGAATATTTTAATTTAATCGGCGTTTCAGTACATAGTATATCAGAGGCCGTATTTGCTGAAAAAAACGGAGCTAATTATATAACATGCGGGCATATTTTTAAAACACAATGCAAAAAAAATCTTGCTCCCCGTGGAACGGAATTTTTAAAAAGCGTCGTTTCTTCCGTTTCCATTCCTGTAATCGCAATAGGCGGTATAAACCAATTTAACATAAATAAAATAAAAGAAACAGGGGCAAACGGGGCTTGTATTATGTCAGAATTTATGAAATCAAAACAGCCGTCTGAATTATTTGCATTATTAAATAAAAATTTAAACAATATTTAAAAACAGTATAGCCCGTGCCAATTAGGCATCGGGCATTTATTTTTACAAAACGGTACCGTAAATTTGTATCTATATAAACGGAGAGTACTGCTCCGGAATTTTTTATATATTTTCAAAAAAATTTGCGCATATTTTGTTTTTAATATACTTTTTAAACTTATAAAAATCAATTATCATTTTCTTTATATTACAGCATATTCAAAAATAACTCCGTAAGTGAAAATTAGTTTTAAAAATTTTTTGAATATAAAGCCTGTACAATGAACAAACTATATTTATTACTAAACACCGTTTAACCTTTATAAAAAATTTTTATTAATCTCTTTAATGATGTTTAGTATTAAACCGTCAGTCAATATTTACTGTAAACGGCAACATATAGTTTAAGAGGTGTATAATATGAAATATAAAAAGCTTTTTACGATTATTTTAACATCTATAATTTTTACAGGCTGTTCATTAAAATCAGATGATAATAAAGAGAGTGCATCTGCCGGAGAAATTATAAATAAACTATCGTCTGTCGCCGGATTTGATGAAACAGTTACCGAAAACGTAAAAGAAATAGAAACGGCATCACAGCTTGGAATTTCTCCCGAAGATATTGAGGAAGGCTTTATTTGTACACCAACAAAGCCGCCACAAAGCGAAATACCAGATAAAATAATTCTTATAAAAGCAAAGGATGAGGCTACACTTGAAAATATTGAAAAAGCGCTGCAAAGTGAAATGAGCGGTATAAATTCGGCATGGAAAGAAGATACGGTTAATAAAGAAAAAATTGAAAATCATATTTTAAAAACAAAAAACAACTTTGTTCTTCTTGCTATAACAGAAGAATATGATATGCTCGAAAAAACATTCGACAACTTTTTTTGATTGACAAAATCTTCTTATAATATTACTATGTAATAAAAGAATTTATTACAAAATTTATATGCTAAATGTCATTTAAAGATGTTTAGAGCGTATCTAAAATAAGTTTTTTTACACTAAACACCATTTTAATTTAGGTGTTTAGTATTAGATACGTTTCGGTATAGATAAGGGGGTTTTATTTTTATGTATTTCAAAAAATCTTTTTTTGCGCTGTTATCATTTTTATTAGTTTTTGTCACTATTTTCACAGGCTGTGGGGAATCTCCTGAAATTGAGATTATTACAGAAGACGAAAATCCGGAAACTGACATAAAAAAAACAGAACCAGAAGGAAATTTTAAAATTTCAGACGTATATATAGGAACGGCTGGAAACACCGCTTTAATGGGTTTTGCTAAACTTATGGATATGGAAGAAAAAGAAGAGGCGTATAATTCATATCATTTTTCCAACTCAAATACAGAAGATATAATTTCAAAATTTTTAAACGGAGACTTAGACCATATAATAGTACCAGCAGATAAAGCTGCAGTACTTTACAACAGTCAAGATAAAAATATAAGGATTACTGGTATAAATGTTTTAGGCGGAATTTATATTATTGATACTTCTAATTCCGTAAATTCGATAAGTGATTTATCAAATAAAACTATAAATATAAATACTGAAAACCAAAATTCATTATCTGAATATATATTAAAATATATAATTGACAAAAATTCAATTGAAAATGTAAAAATCAATTATGTATCAAATTATGATGCTTTAATTAACTCAGATACATCAAATGAATCTGAAATTTTTATGCTTTGTGAGCCGGATATTACTATTATATCAAATAAAAATACAAATATAAGAAAAGCTATTGACATTACAAAAGAATGGGAAAACATATCTAATGAAAAAAACCTTCCAATGTATGTTACTATAACCACTGCTTATTATGAAGAACATCATCCCCGTCTTTTAAAACATTTTATAAAGGAGTGTAAAAAATCAGCACAGTTTGCTATTCAAAACAAAGATGAAAATTCTGTTTTAATGGAACATTTTAAAATTATGGATAACAGCGCTGATTCCAAAAAAGC
Organism: uncultured Eubacteriaceae bacterium; assembly: GCA_947086655.1. Lineage (GTDB taxonomy): Bacteria > Bacillota > Clostridia > Lachnospirales > CAG-274 > CAMTZM01. The sequence continues at coordinate 16,702 of CAMTZM010000029.1, read as the reverse complement.
TCTTGAAAACAGCAATATTAATTTTATAGATGGTACTGAAATGAAAGATATGCTAAATAGTTTATTTAATATACTTTATGAGTATAATCCCGAAACTTTAGGAGGAGCAATTCCTGATGAAAGTATATTCCATATGGAATAAAAATTCTAAAATTTATTTAAAATAGAAAAGAACAAGTGAAAAGCATTTGCTTTTCACCTGTTCTTTTTTATATTGATTTTAAAATTTTATTTATCTACCGGAAACTTAAATTCCGAATTAAGAGCTTTTTGCAAAATTAAACTTGCTTCATAAGATGTAATATGATTTGACTGAGTAACTTTAGCATTTTCAATTTTAATTTCTTCCATGTTAAGTTCAGAATCATCTGGATTAAGTACATACTTTAATACAATAGCTGCATCATTAAAATCTACCGTTCCGTCTCCTGATACATCACCTAAAACATCTTCAACAACCGGAGGTTCTTCTCCTGATATAACCTTTTTATAGTTTACATTTATATTGCTTACTGTAAAATCGTTATTAGCATTTTCAGGATAAACAGCAAGATATAATTTTCCCTTTTCAAAACTTGTTGGGAATGATTCAAATGAATATACCTTTGCGTCTGCCTCATTTATATTATTAGCGCCGCCCCATGCTGTTACAGAAACAGTTTTAGTTTTGTAATTAATTATAGTTTTAATATGTGAAATTTCATCAGCATATGTAAACTTGCCTGTAAGATTCAAATATTGTCCGCCGCCGTTTGATGAACCGCTAAATCCCTGCGAGCAGTCAACAGTATCAATCTGCTGCCAGCTTTGATTAAGTTTTGTAAGCAAGAAACGTGAATTTAACGAACCTGTTGTAGCTGATGCTTTTGGCTCTGCCGCTACTATATCAATATAAGCGTTTACAGTTGGTCTTGCTTTTACTACTACATCATAGTATACTTCAACAATATCTGAATTTTTAAGACTATCTTCATCAGCACCATTTTCTATTGCTTTTGCTATTAAATCATATGCTTTAAATGTTGTTGTTCCGTTTGTTTTATAATCCTCACCGGCATTTACTTTATCATCTATTGCCTTTTCAGCATAAACAGACAATTCAACATTTTCTCCAACTTTTCCTGTCACCTTAGTCATTCCGTCCACCGGAGTTTTAACTATATAATTATCATCATTAGAAGATATTGTAACATCATATTCTATACCTGTACTATCAGCTGGTATATTTTCTATTGTAGCAGATACTGATTTTTCATTTGCCGGCATAGTTATAGTTGCAGATTTAATAAGTGCTCCGCCTTTTTCAAACTTAACTTCATAATCAACAGCTTTATCGTTTTCAGCCGACTGTTTAATAGTAACTGGAACATTAAATACATTTTCAGTATCAGTTGTAGCTGCTATATTAAATTCTATTACTCTCTTATCTCCGTAATTATTTGAAGAATCTTTAGCGTATAATACTACTGATGTTTTTATGTCAGGCTCAGAAAGTCCCGGACGTACAATAGTCATAGCTGTTTTATCTTCATTTACAATTGCATTAACAGATGATGATTCCCAGAAATATTCAACACCTTCAGGAGCAGTTGGAAGTGAAACAATAGTATCTGCACCTGTTGGAACATTTATTTCAACAGAATCAAGCGCTGCGTCAACTTTTTCAAGATTTTTTCCAAAATTCATTGGGTCCCAATCCTTAGTTAAATAATTACGAGGATTGTATTCAAGTATATGCCATTCATCAACACCTATACCATAAGGTAAAAATGTATTTTGAATACCGCCTGATAAATCAATAATATTTCCGTCTTTATCAACTGAACCATATTCAATAAAGCGAGCCTCATTTGGGTCACATCCCATAGATGCCCATGGCTTAGCATTAATAGAAGATGGTTTAATTACAGTAGTGTTATAATATGTTGTCTGAGGACCGCCTATACCTCCCCATGGACGTCCTAAATTAGTGCCTGCTGTACTTTCTCTCTTATTGTCTATTGTACAGTTAAAGAATAAATATCCATATTTTGTTTTAGCATCAGTAGATGCTGCTGTTATAGTAGCGCCTTTTGAGTCGTTACTGTAACCATAAGATACAAGCTGGCAATTGTTAAATACAGCAGTAGCTGTTCCGCATATATAGTCTGTACCGCCTGATAAGTAACAATTTTCAAAATATGTAGGTCCAACATCTACGCCTAAAGTATCTTGATTACTTACAAATTTACAGTCTTTAATTTTTACATAAGCTCCCTTTGTAACAATAGCTGCTGCTCTCTCGCAAAAACTTGTTGAACGTACAAGATAAGCTGATTCTTCAGCAGTGTAATCTGTCTTTTCCGGGTTAAATGAAGCTACTTTTGTTTCACCGGTAGCCTCTGTACATACAGTAAGATTCTTTCTTGCTGGTTTCTTATCTGTTTGATTTTCTTGTGTTACATGATGGTCTAATTCTTCCTGGCAAACATAAATATTAAAGCTGTTATTAAAATAAATACCCTCAAGATTTACATAATTAGCGTTTACCATTATAGTACAGCCCCAGCTTTTAGGTTTTCCTAAACAGCCGCCTTCTACTTTCTCATCTTTATGAAGCTGTCCTTGTTTGTCATAATAAGTAACAGTCTTTACATAATCACCTATATTTACTTTAGTTAAACCATTCCATGTAGCATCTGCCGACCAGTCTACATTAGGGTCATAAAAACCATTTGTACCACAGTTGTCATATGCGTATCCTATTCCAAAATACCATGTAACATCTACTACATCACTTTCTTGTGCATCAGCTGCTTTTTTCAAAGTAACATAAGGAGTAGTTACCATAACTTGTTCTCTATATTGTCCCGGCTCAATCTCAATTGTAATTCTGTCTTCTTCAGATGCTGGAGTTTTAGCCTCTTTTACAGCATTTAAAGCTTCTGTAATTGTAGCATAATTAGCTTTATCGCTTTTACCTACTCTTATATTTTTATATACGTCTATATAATTATCTGCTCCCAAAGTAAAGGAAACAGAATCCAAAGAAACTTCTGCACCCTGCTCAGCTCTTACAACATATGTGTGTCCTGCTTCGGCATCAAACTCAATTTCTTTTACTGTTGATTTTGTTCCTAAAGTCAGCGACGCTAACATGTTAGCAAATGCTGAATCAGTTGAATCATAAACGCCTACTGTTCCAACAGCGTTTTCCAAAACTCCCAAAGCTAATTTTGATTTAAAATATTTTTTGTCACCTTTTTTTGTTACTTTAAAATTAAACATAGTAGCCGCTTGAGATGCTGCACTTATTTTATAAGCTTTATTAGCCTCATCATAAGTAAATCCTGCGTCAACTTGAACTTTAAATATTCCTTCAGCATCAGATATTTCGCCGCCGTCTTTATTTTCACCTAAATTTATATCATATTTATTTCCTTGTATCAATTCGTTGCTTGGTTCTGTAATATCAATAACCAATTGATTAACCATAAAGTAACTATAACTGTCTCCAGTTCCTTTTACAATATAGCTATGTCCGCCTTGAGCGTCAAATATTAATTCAGCAGTCTCTGTTTTATTAGCTGTTACTTCAGCTAAAGGATTTTCAAAATTAGTGTCAGCCATATCATATATAGCTGCCTTTCCAGTAGCAAAGTCTTTTTTTGCAAACTTAAATGTTATTTTTGACTCTGTATACGCTTTTGTACCAGTTACACTAAATTTAAACCAATCTCCACTTACAGCGTTATATCCGCCCATGCTGTGCCATGTAAATTTAGACATTAACTCTATTTCAGCTTTTCCATTTGAATCCTCAACAGGAACTGAATTGCCTTTATCAGAACCTAAATCAAAAGTATAAGAATTAGCTGGGTCTAAACCTTTTAATTCCTCAACCGGACCATCTGTTGTAGACTCTGTTTCACCATCTGTTGTAGACTCTGTTTCACCGTCTGTTGTAGACTCTGTTTCACCGTCTGTTGTAGACTCTGTTTCACCGTCTGTTGTAGATTCTGTTTCACCGTCTGTTGTAGATTCTGTTTCACCGTCTGTTGTAGACTCTGTTTCACCATCTGTTGTAGACTCTGTTGGAACTTCAACAACTTTACCCTCAGGTATTTTTATTTCAAGCCCCTTTGCTAAAAACCAACTGTAAGTAGCAGTAGATAATCCTCTTACTACATATGTGTGTCCGCCTTCTGCATTAAAAGTCAAAACAGCGCTTCCTGTTGTTATAGGATTTGTATCATCAGCACTTAAAGTCGCTAATGGATTAGAATATGAAGTATCTTCAGCATCATATAAATTAGCTGCACCTTTTACAGTCTTTTTATCTAAAAATATAAATTTGAGTTCTGAATTTTCATGAATCTTATTTCCGCCTACTGTAAATTCAAACCAGTTTTCATCTCCAGCAGCAGCATTATATCCGCCTGAAGTGTGATACTTAAATTTACTATTATAGGATAAAAGAGTTATCATTCCTTCTCCGTCAGCGTCAGTCAATTCAGCTCCGCCTATATCTTTACTTATATCATATGTATATGTTTTATTTTCTTTTAAGCTTCCTCTGTCAACACCGTTTGAGCCTGCCTCGCTAATAGCTATTTCCAAATTTGTAGCCATAAAATAGCTGAAATTAGCAGAAGTACCTTTTACAACATAACTATGTCCGCTTTCGGCATTAAACTTTAATTTAGCAGTATCTGCACTTCCGTTGACAGCCGTAACACTGCCTAAAGAATTTGCAAATTCCGAATCAGTTGAATCATATATCTCAACTGTTCCGTCTGCCTTATTATTCAAAAAATTAAATTTTATTTCAGAGTTATTATAAGTCTCGCCTTCTGTTCCTCCAACAGCAAATTGAAATAGCTCGCCGTTAATAGCGTTATAACCGCCCATAGAATGCCAGCTGAATTTTCCAAGAAGGGTTATTGACTTTGCTCCTGTATCATCAGCTATTGCAGCATTTCCCTTATCAGAATTCAATGTAAAATTATAAAACTGTCCTGGCTCCATTCCCGCAATTTCTTCTGAAAATGAAATAACAGTATTATTAATAACACAGCTAAAGAGCATACTTAAAGATACTATTAAACTTAATGCTCTTTTAAATTTAAAACTCATATTAGTTACCTCCTTGATTATAATATTATGTTAAAAACTGATAAAATTAAGATAACTAATTTTTCCCCCCCCCCTAAAAAAATGGTTCTTCAGAGTATTTGAAAACATAAATACATAATAAGCGTTCAAATAAAAGCTCTGTACGTACATATTATACTTCTTTTAATTTATATTTTCAAATATTTTAAGCATATTAAATAAAATTTTGTTTATCATGTACATATAACTAATAAAATCAAAAGACTTTTCTTTAACAATTCATTAAATTTAAACAAAAATAAAACTTATCAAAAAATTAAAGGTATGAGCAAAGATGTTTAACAAACTTACCCATACCTGACAGAATTTAAATCAAGATTAATTTATCGCAGTTTTTATAAATATATTATAAATTTAATTTTTTAATATACCTTTAAGTATTTGTAAATCACTATTATATGTATCTTTAAGTTTAACATTATAAATAATTGAAGCTGGGTGATAGAGAGCGAAAAGCTTGCCTTGTTTTGTCTCAGTAACTTTTCCATGAAAATCCCCTATCAAAGCAGACTTATCATCAGTAACAGCTCTTAAAGCAGTATTTCCTAAAGTAACAATAAGTTTTGGAGAAACTTCTTTTATTTCCTCTATAAGAAAAGGCTTAAAGAAATCTATTTCACTTTTATCCGGCGGACGGTTTACTTTACGTCCGGTTTTTTCATTAATTTTAAAAGGTCTTATTTTAACTACATTTGATAAGAAAATATCTTCTCTTTTCAACTCAAGTATTTCTAAAAAGCCATTTAGATTTTTCCCGGCACTTCCAACAAAGGGATGCCCTTGTTTTTCCTCCTCTCCTCCCGGCGCTTCTCCTATAAGCATAATTTCAGCGCCTGTATTTCCCTCTCCGAAAACTACTTTTCTCTCTTTAAATATTTTGCTTGCCTCTTCATTCATTCTTTTGTATATATCTTCTATCATAACAAAAAAGTCCTTTCTATATTTTTAGGAAACACTAAATATAAAGGCTAATGTTTAGCATGGCAGTTACGAGAATTTTTGTTACACAAAAATTCTCGTAGTCTTATTCAGTATTTCCTTATTTTACGATTAATATATTTTTCTGCCTGCGGCGGAAAATACTTTTTCATCTCAGTAATATCCCATGAGAAAAAAGGGTTTTGAACAACGCTTATATATAAAATATCATTTGTTCTGACTCTTGCCGCAGTCTCCTTATCAATATAAACTTTTATAAACTCTCCCGTAAACATTTTTCTTAAAACAACCGACGGTCCTGAAAATATATCAGCCACAACATAATAGCCTTTATCTCTTGAAAAAGCTGCGGAATTATTTTTTCTTTTTTCATAGTTTTTTTTCTTTTTATATCTGTTCAAATCTATAACAAAAGGCTCGTAAGACAGAATAGGGTTATTTAATATACGGTCAAACTCACGATTTACATCTGCAATTCTCTCAAGCATAGAAACAAACATATCTGCTCTTACAGAAACATTTAATCCATAATGTTTATTTGCATAGAAACTCACTTTATTAATACATGATATAAAAGCTTTTGGAGAATAAGACATACATTTTTTTATATTCTCCGGAAGCCATAAAGACAGAAACATATCTGCTCCCTCGCAAAGAGTCTTGTTAATATTTGTATTTTTATAATATTTTTCAGCAAATTTAAGAAAAATCAATAAAATATCCTTTTCTTCATCAGTAAAATACTCATTTTCAACTGCTTCGTCAACTAAGTTAAAAATATCTTTTTCTTCCATATCCACACCGCCTTAAATGTATAAATGTATAATATGCAATTATTTTTTGCGGTCACATTCTATTTTATACTAAATACCATTTAATTTTTATCAATCTTTCAAACAGCATTTATAGTCAAATCACTTGATTTGACTATAATATTACACTTTTTGCCGGTTATTTTTTTGTTTTAATAAAATCAGTTTTTCTTTAATAAAAGTAAAAACAGCACCAGCAATAAATCCGCCTAAATGCGCCGCATTATCAATGCCGGGTATAATAAAATCAAAAGAAAACGAAACAATTACAAATAAAATTATAAAATAAAGTGAGAATCCGCCTATGGATTTTCCATTAACAAAACTATAAGAAACCATTCCGCCTAAAATTCCCATAATAGCTCCTGAAGCCCCTGCCGAAACAGAACCGCTGAAAAACACGCTTAATAAAGATGCGCATATGCCTGAAATCAAATAAACAAAAATAAACGTGCCTTTACTTACATAAGCTTCAAAACGTGAGCCAAAAAGCCAAAGCGCCCAGCTATTTGCTATTATGTGCATATATCCTATATGAAGAAACATAGCCGTAAAAAGTCTGTAATATTGCTTAGAATAAATCACAAGATTTGGTTCAACCGCTCCAAACATAATTAAAACATCTGTGTTTTCAGAGCCGCCGTTAAGCTCCATAAGGCAAAATATAAAAAAATTCAATAAAATAATAAAAAATGATATTTTACCTCCGCTTTTAAGCTTGTCTATTCTTTCCTCATATGCTTTAAAAGCGTAGTTTTTTACAAAAACACTTTCATTTTTTTCAAAATTATCTTTAGAAAACGTATCGGCTATAATTTCTTTAATATTTAAAATCTTATCTGGCTGTCCTTTTCCCACAATAATATTTTCATTTAAAATATCAACCGCCCAGCATACATTTATAAATTTACTGTAAGGAGTATACCTGTTTATTGATACAAATTCCAAAATGTCATTTGTAATATTTTCGGCAGCAATAACATTTATAAGGACTACGTTGTTAAATTCAAGATTAGATGTAATTTTCTCAAAATAATTCTCAAATCTTATTACGTTTTCTTTATACTCAAACTTTCCGTTTATAATGCCTACAATATAAAGTACAGCTCCTACTTCTTTACATACTGCCACACAGCGGCTTTCATCATCAAGTTTATCTTTGTCAAAAGAATTTTCAACAAGTTTAAATTCTTTGTCTATAAGTATTTCATAAAAATTTTTAACAAAACTCATTTGTAAATCTTTCCTTTGCCGTTTTGAATCATTATACCATACATTATAAATATATGCCAATTTACTTTATATATACTATTACAAAACTTTTTTATTAACACGTATTTTTTAATTGATAACAATGTATTTTATTAGTATAATAAAGATTATAACCTTAAGGAAACATTAAAATTTTAAATAACTTTGAATGTTTTAATAAATAAAGGGAGATGACTCTATATCGTGGAAAATAAAATATTAGTAGTTGATGATGAAAAAAGTATAGTAAATATTATATCTTATAATTTAAAAAAAGAGGGTTATGAAGTTATAACAGCAAATAACGGAGCTGACGGATATAAAATGTTTGATGAGGAAAAACCCGACCTTATACTTCTTGATATAATGATGCCTGAAATGGACGGATACGAAGTATGTAAAAAAATAAGGGAAAAAAGCAATGTGCCAATAATAATGCTTACAGCAAGAGCTGAAGAAGTTGATAAAGTAATAGGGCTTGAGCTTGGAGCAGACGATTATGTAACAAAACCATTTGGAAATCGTGAACTTATGGCAAGGGTAAAAGCAAATTTAAGAAGAACTTCTGCTTTTTCTTCTAAAAATGTTTTAGATGCGTCAGGTTCTGTTAAATTCGGCGACCTTGAAATAGATATGGAAAGATACGAAGTTTCAAAAAGGGGTGAAATAATTTATTTAACACTTAGAGAATTTGAGCTTCTTAAATTTTTAGCGCTTCAAAAACCTCAAATATTTTCAAGAGAATCTCTTTTGGAAAAAGTATGGGGATATGAATATTTTGGAGATGTAAGAGCAGTAGATGTTACAATAAGAAGGCTTAGGGAAAAAATAGAAGACGACCCCAGTAAACCAACATATATAATAACAAAAAGAGGTTTAGGCTACTATTTTACATGTTAAAAAAGAAATTAAGGATTGATAGATATGAGTATAAGATGGAAACTTGTTTCAATATATATAACTCTTGTTTTTATTGTTATGCTTGTAAGCGGTACTTTTATATTAATTCGTCTTAACAGCCAGGAAACTGAAAACGCACAGCAAGAACTTAAACAATGTGCTTTGTATATTAACGAGCAAATAATACAGGAATATCAAAATCCTGATGATTTTCAAACAGGTTTTGAAAATCTGTTTTTAGTGCGAAGTCAAAATAGAAGTATACAAGGAAACATACTTGATTCTTCCGGGCATACAATTGCTTCAAGTGTTACAAATGATAAAAACTTGTTTACGGATTATAAAAATTCAGTTGTAATATCTGCTCTTGCCGGAAAAGAAAGTTTTGGCTCATCATCTCGAAACATAGATTTAAACTCGTATATAAAAGATTGGATAAGCTACGCTTATCCAATCTTTGATGGGTCAGGCAAAACACAATATGTTATATATGTGCAAATGGACGGAGCTTCAATAAAGGAAAGTCTAAGTCAAAGTGCCGGAACAATATTAGTTGCGGTTATACTTGCGCTTATACTTGCCGGCATATTAGGGCTTATTTTTGCCGATACTATAACATCACCTATTTCCGTACTTACAAATGGTGCTGATATGCTTGCTGAAGGCGCTGATGAATTTAATACAATTGATATACCTGCTATACCAGTTAAAAGCGACGATGAAATAGGCCGGCTTACAAAAAGCTTTAACTATATGTCAAGCAAACTGAAAAAAACTCTCTCAGAGCTTAAAAATGAAAACAATAAACTTGAAATAGTAATGCACAATATGACTGACGGAGTATCTGCTTTTGATGCCAATGGAAGTATTATACACGCCAATTCGGTATTTTATGAAATGCTTTCAGAAATAAAAAAAGATATAAACCTTAATGAACTTCTTGAAACTGTAAATGTAAAAATGGAAGAACTTGCCCCTGATGTCACACTTGAAAAAATCATTAAGGAAAAAGAGAAATATTTAAGCGTTTCTCTTATACCCTATACAATAAGTTCTAAACAGGTTGAAGGTGTTGTAGCAGTTTTACAGGATATAACAAAACACAGACGTCTTGATGATATGCGTAAAGAATTTGTTGCAAATGTATCTCATGAGATAAGAACTCCTCTTACAACAATAAAAAGTTATACTGAAACGCTTATAGACGGAGCGATAGACGACAAAGAAACAGCCATAGAATTTTTAAATGTAATAAACGATGCTGCCGACAGAATGAGTCTTCTTTCAAAAGACCTTCTTGAACTGTCAAAGCTTGATACAAAACAAGTAAAATTCAATATGGATAAAATAAGTCTTGTAAAACTTACTGAAGATTGCATAAAACAAAATATTATAATAGCAAAAAACAAAAACCAATCTATTAAATTCGATAAGCCAAAAAAAGACATGATTATATATGCCGATTACGGAAGAATAGGACAAGTTATTAATAATATAATTTCAAATGCAATAAAATACAGCGGTGAAGGCGCTGATATAAAAATTAAAGCTGAAGAAAAAGAAAATAATTATCAAGTTATAATATCAGATAATGGAATGGGAATAAGTCAGGAAGACCTTAAAAGAATATTTGAAAGATTTTATCGTGTTGATAAAGCAAGAAGCCGTGCAATGGGCGGAAATGGTCTTGGTCTTTCCATAGCCAAAGAAATTATGGAGGGGCATGGCGGTTCTATAAAAGCATACAGCCAGCCTTCTAAGGGAACTGATATGATACTTATTTTTAAAAAACCTTGAATTGGAGTAAGTGTTAATTAAAAGTAATTGTATTGTAACTAAAATGTAATATTTATATTGTATAATATTTATTGTAAGAAAGTATATTTTTTCGTAAAGGTGCTTTCTTACAGCTATTTATTATTTATACGGTTTGTCCGTAAATTTGTAATATTTTTTAGAAAGGGGACTGCATATTTATGAAAAAATTTGTTTTACTGGCTGTCTTGACTTTCTCCATATGCTTTGCTGGCAGCTTTACTGCGTTTGCCGGTTCCCTTTGCGAAACTGCTAATCCTGTTGAGGTGTTTTCAATAACGGGCGGCATTGATATGGATAAGGATACGGAAACAACTTTCGATAAAATCAGAAACATCATAGGCAAAGCGGAAAAAGGAACAGATATAGTTATAAAGGTCTATACTCCATCTGAAGAAGGTTATTCTCTTATGGATACATATGAGACATGTGCCGGTGTTTCAGAACTTTTTAGTCAGACTATTGACCTTTATATAGGTGAAAACTATATTACGGTAGAAGCTTATGGAGACGGAGACTGCTACTCAAAAGCAGAGGCTTACATTAATCGCAAAAAAAGCGAAATAAAAGAAATATTACAGCAAGGTATTGTCCTTCCTGTACAAAGAGGATAATATTTATATTTAAAAGGGTGGTTATATATGCGTATTTTAAGAGCAAAAAATTTAATAATTACCTTTTTCGTTTTATTAGCTGTATACCAAACAGGAAGGCTATGGTTTGAGGATTATTCAAATCATAGCCTTTTTAAACTTTCTTCGGCGGATTCTGTCGCCGGAAACGATACAGCATATACATCTCTTTTAGAAGGTATATTAATAGGAAACGGAAACGGACAAATTATAAAAAAATGCGACAGTTACTTTTTTTCCGAATATAAGGAAGATTTTGACAATGCAATTTATGCGGCTTTAAACAAAGGAAATTTTATAGGAGAAGAACAAATTAATTGGAATAGTACTTTAAAGGGAAAATTTATTATTTATGAATATAATTTTGAAATAGAAAATAAAAATATAGCAAAACTATTCTCCGTATCATCAAGAAAAGCAGCAGAAATTACAAAGTCCATAGACAGCATTATAATTATACCAAACATTATTACAGAAAACAGTTTAACAGTTATGTTTATTAATACAAAAGAGTCTAAAGGATTTAAGTATATTGTAAAAAACGAATCAGCAAAAAAAGTTATGGAAAATATTAATACATTTATTGAATCGGAAGACGAATTATATTATATTTCAAGCGACCAAAACGGATTTGATGTGTTTGAAAAAAATATTTTTATTCCGGCATGGAACTCAAATAATTTTAGTTATAACAGTATTACAGCGCAAAATCCTTTAAGCGACGGTGAAAGTGTAATTATATCAAAACTTGAAAGTTATGTAAATGTGTTTTTTAAAAATCCTGCCGCTAAATGGCCTTCTACGGTAAACGGAATATATACTTACAGTGACGACAATACAGTAGTTAAATATTACACAAACGGAGTGCTTGAATATTCGGGATATAGTGCCAACGATTCCAAAAACAAAGGAATAAGTTTTTTTGATAATTATAAGAGTGCATCAGCGTTTTTAAACAGAGATACAAATATAAAAAATGATTATTATTTAAAAGATTATTTAGTTTCAGACGGAAAGATAACATTTTATTTTAATTACAGGCTTAATAATGTTCCTATCTTTATGTCACAGTCATCAATGAAAAAAACCTCAATGAATTCTTTTATTGAGATAACTTGTGAAAATGGAAAAGTTACAAAATATAAAAGATATATATGTGATTTTTATTTAAACAATGATATTATAGAATTTATAACAACAGATTTTTTAAAAGCAATAGACAATGCAATAATAAAATATAATTTAGAAACCGGAAACGAAAACTTTGGGAATATAAAAAATGCAAAACTTGCTTATTGCTATAACGGAGGAAATATAATTAGCATTAAATGGTTTGTAAATATTGACGGAAAAATTTACACACTTTAATACTAAAAACATTTAAAATGTAAATAAAAAACTTATTTACATCAGACTGTAGAAAAAGTCAAAATTTTTTTAAACTTTAATTTATGGAAAAAGCGTCGCAGACTTTAATCCGCAAAACGGGCTTTGCCCGTTTGAGGAAAAGAGACGTTTCAAGGGCTTTCAAGCCTTGTACGAAGAAACGTCTCTTTATTCTTCTGCTTAAAATCATCGAAAACTTTTTTTTCGATGACAGCGTTGTCGACTTTGTCGACACGCTGATGTAAATAAAAAACTTATTTACATAAATTTTTATCAATCTTTTTAACCGTCGGTTATGAATATTTGACCTATATTTATTAAAGCTATATAAAAATACAATTTTTCAAAAAATTTATATAGCTTTATAAAATTAAAAAACAAAAAAAAGTTCTGATTAAATCAGAACTTTTTTTCATCGTTTACCGGAGTAGTTAAGGATAAACCTGTGAATCCAAAACTACATAATTTGAAATAAATCAAACAACCGATAAAGTCATTGGGCAATATTTACTTTGGTTGTACTTATAATACCACATAGACTAACTATTGTCAACACTTTTTTCAAAAAATTTTTCATGAACAAATCTTGACATATAAATTATAGGTGTATCAAATAAACTTGTAACTATATAAATAATATAAGTCGATAATATAATACTTAACAAAGTTGAAAAAGTATACATTCCAAAAAATGCTCCCAATGTAAAAAGTACAGTATTCAAAAGCTGCGATATAAGCGTCGAGCCATTATTTCTAAGCCATAAAAATCTACGCTTGTCTCCGAACTTTTTCTCCGTAAACTGCCACCATTTATGATATATCCAAACATCAAGGCTTTGTACAATACCATATACTAAAAGACTCACTATCATAAGCCTTGGTGTATTTGTAAATATAGCCTCAATTGAAGGCATAGCCCAGTCGTTTTCGCTTGGTGTATATAAAAACCATGACTGTGATATAATTATAAAAATTACAGATGTAGCAATACCTATATTAACTGCCTTTTGTGCCTCTTTTTTACTGCCTATTTCACTTAATATATCAGTTATTAAGAAAGTCGCTCCAAATAATATATTTCCTAAAGTTTGCTCCATTCCATAAGCCCTTACCAAAATAAGAACCTCTATATTAGCAGTAATTGTAGCTATGGCTGTAAAACAGTATAAACCTTCCTTTCCAAATAAACAAAACCATATAAATACACCTATGTATATTACTAAAAGACTTATTAATAAAATAATCTCATTTGACATATTTATCACCTCCTACTCATTTCTTAGTTATTTTAGTTAAATAAATATTAAATCTTACATTAACTGACAATAAAAAAACCGTGTGCTTACAAACTAAGGCACACGGAAAAATAGCCAAAATTATGAATAAATTTGTTTTAAAAACTAATTCACATAAGACAATATTTAAAACAGTCAAAGACTATTTGCATTTTTGCTTTGCAAAAATACTCATAACCGTCGATTAAATAATATTTAATAAAATTTCCGCTAAAGTCCATAGTTTTGTTTATAGACAGGATGGTTTCGAACTGTCTCAATAAATAATATCAAACAAAAAATATTATGTCAAGTATAAAAAACATCTTATATAAAGTTTTATAGTCATCACTTTAAAATAAGCAAAAATGATTATAAGCCGCTGAACTTGTTCATTTTTCAAGTGTTTTGGCTATAATATAATATCCTAAATTATTAAGAATTTTTAAGCATATTTTCTATAAATATTCCATATCCTTTCATAGGCTCTTGTACAAAAACATGAGTAACTGCTCCTATTAACTTGCCATTTTGTATTATAGGACTTCCGCTCATACCTTGTACAATTCCATTTGTCTTTTTTAAAAGTTCCTTATCTGTAATCTTTATAACCATACTTTTTGATGTATCACCTTTATACCTGTTTACATTTTCAATATAAACTTCATATTCTTTAACTTCTTCTCCTTCAACATTAGACAAAATCACTGCCGGACCTTCCTTTACCTCGTTTTGAAGCGCTATTGGCATACTTTCATTTCTCATTTTGTCAGTTACTTTATAAAGCTTTCCATATATACCATAATCATTATTTCTCTCAATTGTACCTAATACATTTTTCTTATTAATGTCTCCTAATAATTCACCGGGGTTTCCTTTTTTGCCTTTTTTAACCGATACAATATTTGACTCCATTATACTTCCATCTTTTACACTTATTATTTTTCTTGTATCAACATCAGATATTCCATGCCCTAAAGCTCCATACTGCATAGTTTGGTCATTATAATAAGTAATCGTTCCTATACCTTGTGTACTGTCTCTAACCCAAATACCTATTTTATTTTTGCCGTCTTTGCTTTTTACGGGAGTTATACCTAACTTTAATATATGTCCATCCCTTAAAATATTCATATTTACATCTTTGCCTTCTGCCTTTTCTATAATGTTTATAAGTTCAGAATTATCATACACATTTATTCCGTTTACCTGTTTTATTAAATCACCGGGTTCAAGTACATCAACTGCCGGTTTATACAATTTTCCATCGCTACCCTCAACGCTGTCAGTTCCCAATACCATTATACCATCTGTATCAATCCTTACTCCAACAGTCATTCCGCATGGCACTAAAGATATATCAGGCAATACCGCCATTTTTACGTTTTTAACCGGTATTCCCATATATGACAATTTCATATCAACCGTGCATTCTTTATCTGACTTTATCGAAAACGGTTCATTTAGGCTTATACTCATTCCGTCTTTAAGTCTTTCGTTATTTACATTTATAGACGCATCGTTTTCATTAGCTGCAATACTTACAACAACAGGCATATTAAACTCAAAACTATGTTCTTCTCCTGCAATTATATGAACTTCATTAGGCAGAAAAAACATTCCAAAAAAATACGGCATAGTTATAACAAGTATTGCCGAGAAAACTAAAAAACAATAAAACTTAAATGACTTAAACAATCTATACATAAACAACCTCACATAATCACTTCCTGATTCATTTACTCTTTAATATATAAATTGTCCTTTTTAAATTTTATTATTCAAAAAAAATAAAAGAAGTGTTGATTTCCAACACTTCTTTTTCTTAGTGAGCCACTCGGGGTTCGAACCCGAGACACCTGGATTAAAAGTCCAGTGCTCTACCTACTGAGCTAGTGACCCATAATAAACTATTACTTTTTCTTTTTAGTATAAGGGTGGATGATGGGACTCGAACCCACGACCTTCAGAGCCACAATCTGACGCGCTAACCAACTGTGCTACACCCACCACAATAATAAATGGTGTACCTGGCGGGATTCGAACCCACGACCCACGGCTTAGAAGGCCGTTGCTCTATCCAGCTGAGCTACAGGTACATGAGAAAATAACTCGGGGTGACAGGATTTGAACCTGCGACCTCCTGATCCCAAATCAGGCGCGCTAGCCAAGCTACGCTACACCCCGTTATGAATCCGGCAACCACTTACTTTCCCAGACAGTTCCCCGTCAAGTATCATCAGCCGTTTATGTCTTAACCATCGTGTTCGGTATGGGTACGGGTGTTTCCCATAAACGCATCGTCACCGAAAAATTATAAAACCATAAAAACCATTATAAAAATTTGGGGGCAAACAAAGTTCTAACCTGCCATTGCTCCAGTCATAATTAAAACCCTTTTACATAGCTTTATTAAACTAAAACTATTAAAATAAAGTGACCCGTAGGGGAATCGAACCCCTGTTACAGCCGTGAAAGGGCCGTGTCTTAACCGCTTGACCAACGGGCCTTATCTACTCCCCGAGTAGGATTCGAACCT
>CAMTZM010000028.1 GCA_947086655.1 uncultured Eubacteriaceae bacterium | reverse complement strand
TTGATACTGTCAAGAGTTCTACTCCAACTTTAAATAATTGTGTGGCATATGTATGCCATTATGGTATAATAACAATAAATAGAAAAAGCCCATATATTCAATGGTTTTGAGGTTTATCTTTGTTATAGTTTACTATTTTTTCCGATAAAAACTAAGACAAATTTATAATAAAAATTATTGATGTTATATTAGCAATAAAAATTTTTACCAACGAGAAATATGTCATATATATTTAAAATATGTTGAAAAAAATATAAACGTAAACAGAGGACTTATATAATGATAATTAAAAGAATAATCTGTTTATGAAAATAATTTTTTACAAGCAGCATAAGAATTTAAAGTATGTCGAAGTTATATCATTGTTAAGTTTTATTTAAATATTGGGAATCTATAATGATTTTTGTTTTTATTATGATATAGATTGTTTGTACATAAAGACGTTGAGTTTATCAGCGTCTTTTTTTATTCCAAAAACATAAAAAGGGGTTGAACTTATGGAATTTAAAAGTGATTACTATTACGGCAATGAATCTGAACAATATATATTTTATCGTATACCAAAGGTTTTATTTACGGAGCCGCACTTCAAAAAAATGTCTAACGACGCAAGGGTTCTGTATGGATTAATGCTTGACAGAATGGGATTATCTATTAAAAATAACTGGCGTGACGAGGATAATAAAATTTACATATACTTCACCTTAGAGGATATTCAAGAGTATATGAACTGCGGCCACACAAAGGGCGTTAAAATTATTGCCGAACTGGAAAAGCTAAGCCTGATTGAGCGCGTTAAGCAAGGACAGGGAAAACCAACAAAAATTTATATTAAAAAATTCTTTGTAGATGAAGAAAATAGTTATCCACAAAAAAACAAAAGTTATCCACAAAGCTATCCACAGGGAAGTCAAGACTTCTCAAAACAGGAAGTGCAGACTTCCGCAAATGAGAAGTCAAGACTTCCGCAAAATGGAAGTGCAGACTTCTCAAAAGCGGACACTAATAATACTAAATATAATAATAATGATTTTAATAATAATGATTTTAATAAGTCAATGTCAAAGTCAGTGTCTTGTCATATTAACGAGAATGAATTTAATAACGACTATGACAACGACTATGACATTGACTGTTCAGATGATTCAGAGTATCCGTTAAATTCATTTATTAATACAGATGAAAAGCAAAAACAGATTGAAAATTATGTAAAAGAACAAATAAACTATAAATCTTTATTGTCAAGCAGCTTAGTGGAAAAAGCGGAAGTTGACTCATTAATTTTTATTATTACTGAAACTATGCTGTCTAATTCTCCCACAATAAGAATAGGCAGCGAAGATAAACCTTTATCTGTTGTTCAGTCGGTTATCTCAAAGGTCGATTACGGAATAATTATATATACGATTAATAAATTTAAAGAGCAGAAACACCCGATAAAACATAAAAAAACATATTTATTGACTTGTCTTTATAATGCCCGTACAGAGGGCGTTTACAACGGCATAAATTATTTAAACTGTATGGGATACAGTCTGCCGCAAAGCGGTTAAAAAAATAAATTGTAAAGGAGGGACACTTTAATGAAAATAGGATTACACGACGCTGAGTATGAGAAAATGGCGAATAAAAGTTTTCCTAATCTTGCTTTGATGAAAATATCGGCGTATTATAAAAATTTAGGTCATCAGGTTGAATGGTGGGTTAAAGATAAAGTTTATGATAGGGTATTTTCAAGCAAGGTTTTTGATTTTACTCCGATAAATAAAGATTTGCCGGAAAACACGATAAAAGGCGGCACGGGCTACGGATTGTATGATGAACTGCCCGAAGAAACAGACCACTGTTACCCTGATTACAGTCTTTACCCATTATGTGATTACGCCGTTGGTTTTTTGACAAGAGGTTGCATAAATAACTGCTCATACTGTGTTGTTCCTAAAAAAGAGGGAAACATACGTCCTTACGCAAATTGGCGGGATATTGTGAGAAATTCATCAGATAAACTTGTGCTTATGGACAATAATATTCTTGCTTGCGAATACGGCATAAATCAGTTAAAAGAACTATCCAAAACAGATTATAAGATTGACTTAAATCAGGGTATGGACGTTACTCTGCTGAATGACGAGATTTGCGAAATTATAAAAAAATTGAAATGGATTAAATATATTCGTTTTAGCTGTGACAAATCATATCAGTTACCTTATTTTGAAAACTTAGTAAAACTGTTTGATAAGCATAAAATAGCTAAAAGCAGAGTTTTTATTTATATTTTGGTACAAAAGGATTTAGAGGACGCTGACAAAAGAGTACAGGAACTTCACCGAATATGTAAAAGTTTCAATTTATACGCACAGGCTGAAAGAAATATCGGGATTGAGCCAGATAAGTTACAGCTTATATTTGCTCAAAAATACGTTTACGGCAGATGTTACAAAAAAGAAAATTTTAAAAACTATTGTAAAAGACATTCTTTGTGAAGTGTCTTTTTATTTTGTAAATGGAGGTATTTTGTTTGAATGAAAAATCTGTAAAAAATGTTATCTCACTATCAGGCGGTAAGGACAGTACGGCTATGCTTTTAATGATGCTGGAAAGAAATATGCCCGTTGATTTAATTCTATTTTGTGATACAGGCAAAGAATTTCCGGCTATGTTAAGGCATATTGATAAGCTGGAAAAATATATAGAACGTCCGATTATCAGGTTAAAAGCTGAAAAGGAATACGATTATTATTTATATCAGCATAAGGCAAAAAGTAAAAACCATAGTAATGATATTGGCTACGGCTGGCCGTTTTCTAATGGAACAAACCGCTGGTGTACCTCAAGATTAAAAACAGATGTTATTAATAAATATTTGAGAGAACTCAATAAAAATTATACTGTAAAACAATATGTCGGCATATCGGCTGACGAACCAAAAAGAATAAAAGATAAAATATATCCGCTGTATGATTTTGGAGTGACCGAAAAAGAGGCTCTTAAATATTGTTATGAAAAAGGTTTTGACTGGGAGGGACTTTATGAGATATTCGACAGAGTATCGTGCTGGTGCTGCCCTTTGCAGTCCCTTGATAATTTAAGGAAATTAAGAAAACATTTTCCAAAACTTTGGAACGAGTTAAGAATAATTGATAAAAATACTTGGAATAAATTCAAAGTGGATTATACAGTTGAACAGCTTGAAATGCGGTTTGAATTTGAGGAAGAATGTAAAAATATTGGAATGAATATAAAAAGCAGAGAGTTTTTTAAGGAATTAAAAATACTTTTTAAGCAATTAGAGGAAAAGGCTTATTAATCCAAAATTTTTTTTGGTTGATAAGCCTTTTTGTATAAAAGATAAATTTTGAAAGGAGGTGTGAAATTTTGGGAGGAGTCAGCAAAGAAGAAATAGAAGCGGTCAGAAAAATTGACCTTTTAACGTATATGCGGTCTTGTGAGCCTAACTCAATAATCAAATGTGGAAATAACGTGTATAAACTTGCGGAACACAATAGTTTAAAAATAAGCAACGGAAAATGGTATTGGTTCAGTCATAGTTTCGGCGGCGTGTCGGCTTTGGATTTTCTTGTTAAAGTCAGAAATATGGATTTTGTAAACGCTGTAAAAACGCTGATTGACAGCAGGGCTTCTCCGATAATTGTATCTGAACCGATTAAATCTTTAAATGAAAGACCGAAAGAAAAATTTATTTTACCGGAAAAATTTTGGGATAATTTCCGTGTTATATCATATCTGCTTAACCGTGGTATTGACAGAGAAATTATTGATTTTTGTATAAAAGAAAGAATTTTGTATGAATGCAGAGAACATCATAGCTGCGTTTTTGTGGGCAGGGATAAGGAGAATAAAGCGAAATTCGCTTGTTTAAGGGGAATTTACGGAAGATATATGAAAGATGTAGCCGGAAGTGATAAAAGTTACAGTTTTTCAATTCCTGTAAAAAAAGACAGTTCAAATTCTTTGTTTGTTTTTGAATCACCGATAGACGCTCTTTCAAAAGCGACTATTGATAAAAATGAAACAGGTGTTTTGTGGAACAGTTGTCACAGGCTTGCTCTCGGCGGTACAAGTGATAAAGCACTTTTCAGATATTTGCGGGACTTTCCCGAAATATCATCTGTTACTTTATGTTTGGATAATGACAAAGCCGGAATTGAAACAACAAGAAGAATAAAAGAAAAACTGGAGGACACAAAGCCGCTAATATGCGGAAAGTATATTATAAATGTCAAATTGCCTAAAACAGGCAAAGACTATAACGATATGCTTAAAACAATTATAAATACAAAAAAGGAATATAAACAAAATTTAAAAGTAAAAACTTTATCGGAAAGGGGTTGATTTAATTTGAGATTCGCTAAAATTTAAAAAAAGATTGGGGGTATAAAATGCAGGAGCAGATAAATGAAAAGTCGGTGTCTTTAATAATCAGGGGGACAAAATTAACAAGTACAATGCTCGCTAAGTCAATCAATAAAATTTTGATTGAGAGAAAAAAGCAAAAACAGCCTAAATTATATCAGGGAAAACAAAGCGTCAAAAATCTTGTAAAACAAGGAGCCGGAGTTTCAAATATTGAAATAACAGATAAAAATATAAAATCTTTTGAGAGGACAGCGAGAAAATACGGCGTTGATTTCGCTCTGAAAAAAGATAAAACAGTAAGTCCTCCAAAATGGCTTGTATTTTTTAAAGCCCGTGACGCTGACGCTTTAACAGCGGCTTTTAAAGAATATTCAGCTAAAACTTTGAAAAAATCAGCAAGAAAATCAAGACCGTCTGTATTGAATTTAATTAAAAAGATGAAAAATCTTTCTCAATCTCTTTACGCTGATAAAGTTAAAAACAAAAATAAGGAGCGGGAAAGATGAAAATATCGCCCAAAATGAAAAAAATACTTCTGCTCAATTTTCCATACGTAATAATTTTTTTCGTTTTTTGGAGGATATATTGTTTATATCCTTTTTTGCCTTATAACAGTATGGGCGTAGCTTTTGCAGGTACTGTAATTATCAGGCTTGTTGTTTATATGAACGGCAAAGACGCAAAAAAATACCGTAAAAATGTGGAGTATGGCTCGGCAAGGTGGGGAACTGCCGAAGATATACAGCCATACACAGACCCTAAACCTGAAAACAATGTAATTCTTACGGAAACAGAGAGTATAACAATGAACAGCAGACCGCCAAATCCTAAATACGCAAGAAACAAAAATGTTTTGATAATAGGCGGCTCCGGTTCGGGTAAAACAAGATTTTTTGCAAAACCGAATCTTATGCAAATGCACTCGTCATATGTTATTACTGACCCGAAAGGCACAATCATTTTGGAATGCGGTAAATTGTTACAGCGTGGAACACCTAAAACTAAAGTAAAACTTGATAAAAAAGGTAAGCCAGTAAAAGATAAGAAAGGAAATATTGTAACGGAAATTGTGAGAGATAAAAAAGGAAAAATTGTTTATGAGCCTTATAAAATTAAGGTTCTTAACACTATTGATTTTAAAAAATCTATGAGATACAATCCATTCGCCTATATCAGAAATGAAAAGGATATTTTAAAACTGGTAACGGCTTTAATAGCGAATACAAAAGGCGAAGGCAAAAGCGGAGATGATTTTTGGGAAAAAGCGGAAATTTTGCTGTATACGGCATTAATAGGATATATTTACTATCAGGCGCCGGAGGAAGAACAGAATATGAATACTTTGGTTGAAATGATTAACGCAATGGAAGTCAGGGAAGATGACGAAACATTTAAAAATCCTATTGATTTAATGTTTGACGCTCTTGAGGAAGAAAATCCTGAGCATTTCGCTGTTCGTCAATATAAAAAATATAAACTTGCCGCCGGAAAAACGGCAAAAAGTATTTTAATAAGCTGCGGAGCGAGATTAGCGCCGTTTGACATTAAAGAACTACGGGAATTGATGTCTTATGATGAACTGGAACTTGATAAGGTTGGAGATAGAAAAACGGCTTTGTTTGTTATAATAAGCGATACAGATGACAGTTTTAATTTTATAGCGGCTTTGATGTACAGTCAGTTGTTTAATTTACTTTGTGATAAAGCCGATAATGAGTACGGAGGGCGTTTGCCGATACACGTCAGGTGCTTGCTTGATGAATTTGCGAACATTGGTAAAATACCAAAGTTTGACAAACTAATAGCCACTATACGAAGTCGAGAAATATCCGCTTGTATTATATTACAGGCACAAAGCCAGTTAAAAGGAATTTATAAAGATAATTCGGAAACGGTAATAGGTAATTGCGACACTACCCTTTTTTTGGGAGGTAAGGAAAAAACTACTTTAAAAGAAATTTCCGAAAATCTCGGCAAGGAAACAATAGATATGTATAACAACAGTATTACAAAGGGCAACTCTCCCTCTTACGGACAAAATTTTCAGAAGTTAGGCAAAGAGCTTATGTCTGTTGATGAATTAAGCGTTATGGACGGAAGTAAATGTATTCTTCAGCTCAGGGGCGTAAGACCATTTTTCTCAAACAAATATGATATTACAAAACATCCTAATTATAAATATCTTTCTGATTATGATAAAAAGAACACATTTGATATTGAGCGTTATTTAAGTACGAATCTGAAAGTTAAAGATGATGATGTATTTGAGGTCTACGAAGATGACAGTATTGAGGAAGAATAATATTGAAATCGAAAAGTTATTGCTGAATTAAGCAATAATTTTTTTATATAAATAATTATTTTGATTATAATGGAGGAGATTTTTATGTTTTTAATATTTATGAAAAGAAGTGTTTATCTCAATGGTGAGCCGCCTTAGAAATACTGTAGCGTTAAAGTTTAAAATCATAAAAATCATAGGAGGTACGCTGTATGGAGTTTTTAACAGAAAAAATGGCGGCTGATATTCTTGAAATTCTTATTATAGCTTTAAACGGCGGTTTTGTAGTTTGGGAAATTATTTATTTATTTAAAATTTACAGAAACGACAATCAAGGTGTTGAAATTTATCTCAGCGGTGAGCCGCCATAGAAATATTGTAATATCAAGGTTTAAAATTATAAAGGAGGTATGTTTCTGAAAATTGGTGTAAATGTGGTTTCTATGTTTGACGGAATATCCTGCGGAAGATTGGCATTTGAGAGAGCGGGAATTAAAGTTGGTTCATATAAGGCTTTTGAGATAGACAAATACGCAAAATCTATCAGTAGGTATAATTATCCCGATATAGAACAATGCGGTGATGTTTTGGACGCTGATTTCAGTCAATTTAAAGGAGCTGATTTTGTAATAGGCGGTTCGCCCTGCACATTTTGGTCGATTGCTAAAAACAACAGAGAAACAGATAAAAATGGTATAGGCTGGAAGTTATTTATGAAATTTGCTGAGGCTGTTAAAATAATCAAACCGAAATACTTTTTATATGAAAATGTGGCGTCTATGCCTAAAAATATTAAGGAATATATTACAGAAGAATTTGAAACTGAGCCGATAATGATAAATTCCTCGCTGGTATCGGCACAGCAAAGAAAACGGCTGTATTGGACTAATATCAGAAATGTTATTTTGCCTGATGATAAGGGAATATTTTTAAAAGATATACTCGAAAGCGGTATAACGGTAAGAGAAAAGTCGCTTTGTATAGACGCCTGCTATTATAAAGGAGTTAATCATTCTTTATCCGGCAGACAGAGTACAAAAAGAGGTATGGTGTATGAACCGGTTGGAGCGGCTTTAAGAACCCGCGAGGATAAAAGCGGTAAATTCAAACATCTTGAAGTAAGAAAAGATGATAAATTAAATTCATTAACTACGGTTTTGACAGACAGTGTGGTTTGTCAGCCAATCAGAGTAGGAACAGTCGGTAAAGGCGGTCAGGGAGAACGAGTATATAGTGTTTACGGAAAAACTGTTTGTATGTCCTCTAACGGCGGCGGCAGAGGAGCGAAAACAGGTTTGTATGAAGTTGATTTGCCGGACGGAGATTATATAGTTAGAAAATTAACGCCTGTTGAGGCGGAAAGGTGTCAGACTTTACCTGATAATTATACTTGTTTTGGAACAGACGATACGGGCAAAAAAATAAAAATCAGTAATACTCAAAGATATAAATGTATCGGAAATGGCTGGACTGTTGATGTTATCGCCCATATTTTAAGTTTTACAAAAAATAACGAAAATTTATTTGATACAGAGCCGAACGGCTCTTTTTTAATGTAACGAAAAATTGATTAGATAAAAATTAAAAATTACTTTTTATAGTTTTTAATCGGTTTTTCTTAAAATAGATAGGAGGAATGCTATATGGAGTTTTTCACACAGGCAATTAACGTCCTCAAAATTCTTGTTATCGCTTTAGGCGCTGGACTTGGAGTTTGGGGACTTATTAATTTACTTGAAGGCTACGGAAATGACAATCCGGGCGCAAAATCACAAGGTATGAAACAACTTATGGCTGGTGGAGGTGTGGCTCTCATCGGTATGACGCTTGTACCATTGCTGTCAGGATTGTTCTCATAATGGATTTTATATTTGAAACAATCGAACAATGGCTGAAAGATGTTTTTATCAGCGGAATTGTAAGTAATTTTAGTGGTATGTTTGAGGAAGTAAACGAGAAAGTCGTTGATATTTCTCAGCAGATGGGACAAACGCCGCAGTCATTTAACAGCGGCGTTTTCTCTATGGTTAAAAATTTATCTGAATCGGTCATTGTTCCGATTGCGGGAATTATATTAACTTTCGTGGTATGTTATGAGCTTATCCACATAATTATTGAGCGAAATAATATGCACGATTTTGACACTTATATGATATACAAATGGATTTTTAAAACTTTTGTCGCTGTATATCTGCTTACTCATACATTTGATATAGTTATGGGTGTGTTTGAGCTGGCACAGCACGTCATTAACGGCAGTTCGGGTATTATAAACGGAAACCTTAATATAGATCTTGCTATGGATAATCTTGAAACACAGTTAAACGAAATGGGCTGGGGAGAACTTTTAGGACTGTATTTTGAGTCTTTGCTTTTAAGTTTGGGAATGAAAATTATGTCCCTTTGTGTTTTTATCATTATATATGGAAGAATGATAGAAATATATCTGACAATCTCAATAGCGCCTATTCCTTTCAGCACAATGATAAACAGAGAATGGGGACAAATGGGAAACAACTATTTAAAATCACTGTTCGCTATTGCGTTTCAAGGATTTTTAATAATGGTATGTGTTGCTATTTATGCTGTGTTACTTCACACAACGACATCTTCAGATAACATTCACTCCGCTATATGGGGATGTGTAGGCTATACGGTTTTGCTGTGTTTTGCTTTGTTCAAGACAGGAAGTTTAGCTAAAAGTGTGTTCAGCGCTCATTAAGTTAAGAAAATGCCATTTTAAGGGGGTGATGTAAATATCACAAAAAAAATATAATATTATTCTTGCCGACCCGCCTTGGTCTTATAGAGTATGGAGTAAAAAAGGAAAAAACAGAAGTGCCGAAAATCATTACCCCACAATGTCGGCAGATGATATATGTTCCCTGCCGGTTGCTGATATTGCGGAGGATAACAGTGTATTGTTTTTGTGGGTTACTTTTCCAAATTTACAGGAATCTTTTCGTGTAATTAAGGCGTGGGGGTTTGAGTATCGAACGGTTGCTTTTGTCTGGGTAAAGAGAAATAAAAAAGCTATAAATTGGTTTATGGGACTTGGCTATTGGACGAGAGCCAACTCTGAGATTTGTCTGCTTGCGGTAAAAGGAAAACCAAAACGAGTATCAAAATCTGTAAGACAAATAATTGACTCCCCCATAGAACGCCATAGTAAAAAACCTGATGAAACAAGAGAAAGAATTATTAATTTAATGGGAGATTTACCCCGAATAGAGTTGTTCGCCCGTCAAAAAACGGACGGCTGGGACGTTTGGGGAAATGAGGTTGAAAGTGATATTAAATTATAAGGAAACACCGACAAATTAAAAAATAAAAACAATTTTTTAAAAAAATTGAAGTGATAGTGTTATTTTTCTTGAAAAATGACACGGTAACGGAAATTTTAACTTTAAAAAATTATTTTTATTATCCTTTGTGCGGTATTTCCTATAAAATATTATACAAGGGGTGGTTTTTATGTTAGATGAACCAAAATTATCGCCGTGGGGAGCTGTTCAGTATTGTGAGGAAATGAACGAGGGTATTTATTTTGTTGAAACAGCCGGACACGGCGGCATTATGATAGAAACCGAATACGCAAAGGAAATTCTCTCACCGGAGGCTCGAAGATGTGGCTTTAAAGAAAACGGCTATCTCAATTTTGAGGAAGACTGCGCCGCCGCTGTGGCCCAAAGAGAATTTCTTGATAAAGAAATATGGAAAATACCCGATTATATCAAGGATAAAACAGAATATGAAAACAGTTTAAATGATTCCATAAAACGATATTTTCCAGAGTATTGGGAGAAAAGAGAAAAGAAATTATCAGCGAATTACTCAAAAAATAGTGAGAAAAAATCTCTTTCGCAAACTTTAAAGGAGAATAAAACTAAAATAAAACAGCCGGAAAATATTAACAAACCCGTAAAAGAAAAAAATAATATGAGGTGATTTTATGCCATATGTACCCGTACCAAAGGACTTATCAAAGGTTAAAACAAAAGTAGCTTTAAATTTAACAAAACGTCAGCTTATATGCTTTTCATCGGCGGTGATTGTCGGTGTTCCCATTTATCTTTTTACAAAATCATTTGTCGGAAACGATATAGCCGTAGTTTTAATGATAGGCTGTATGCTGCCGTTTTTCTTCATAGCTATGTATGAGAAAGACGGACAGCCGGCTGAAAAAATACTCAGAAATATTATTCGTACTCGTTTTATCCGTCCTAAAATACGAACGTATAGAACAGAAAATTTGTATAAAAATTTAACAAAGGGGGTTAGAATGGTTGGAACAAAGAACAAGACAGGAAAAAAAGCAGGAAAGCCGCCTGCAAGCGGAAAAAATACAAGCTAAAAAAAATAAAAAAGAACTTTCCTCTATGACGCAGAGAAATAAAAAACAAATTTATAACTCAAATTCCCCTCGCAAAAAAGAGGGATTTTTTTATGAACTGAAAAATAAATTATTCGGCAAAAAAGAGCAGCCGCCGAGTGTACAGCAGTCTATTCCTTACAGATGTATGTATAAAGACGGTATATGCCGTGTTGATGACAGACTTTATACAAAAACGATAGCTTTTCAGGATATAAATTATCAGCTGGCTCAAAACGAGGATAAAACACAGATTTTTGAAAGCTGGTGCGATTTTCTGAATTACTTTGACAGTACCGTTTATTTGCAATTATCGTTTATAAATCAATTTGGAAATTTACAGGATTTTCAAGATAGTATCAGTATTGAGGAACAGGAGGACGATTACAACGATATTCGTCAGGAATTTTCAGAAATGCTCAAAAATCAGCTTGCCAAAGGCAATAACGGTTTAATTAAAACCAAGTATGTTACTTTTGGCATAGAATCTGACAGTCTGAAAGCGGCAAAACCGAGAATTGAGCGTGTCGAAACTGATATAATGAACAATTTTAAAACATTGGGAGTAAAGGCTCGTTCTCTTACGGGAAAAGAAAGGCTTGAGATTTTATACAGACAGCTCAACCCCGGCAGTAAAGAAAAATTTGTTTTTGACTGGAGCGACATTGTAAAAACAGGTATGTCAACTAAAGATTATATCGCTCCTATGAGCTTTAATTTTGGCGACCGCAAAACCTTTCGTATAGAAGATTATTATGGTGCGGTCAGTTATCTTCAAATACTCGCTCCCGAATTGACGGACAGACTGCTTGCGGATTTTCTCGATATTGACAGCGCCATTACCGTAAATATGCACATACAGTCCATAGACCAGTCGGAGGCTATAAAAAATGTTAAACACAAATTATCCGACCTCCAAAAAATGAAAATCGAGGAGCAGAAAAAAGCTGTAAGAGCCGGATATGATATGGATATAATCTCAACAGACCTTGCTGTTTATGGAAATGAGGCAAAATCTTTACTGGAGGATTTGCAGTCACGTAACGAGAGAATGTTTCTTATTACAGTTATTATTCTGAATACAGCGCCTACTCGTCAAAAGCTGGAAAATAATGTTTTCACAGCGGCGGGAATAGCTCAAAAATATAATTGTGCTTTAAAACGCCTTGACTATCAGCAGGAACAGGGACTTATGAGCAGCCTTGTTTTAGGCTTTAATCAAATAGAAATACAGCGTGTTCTTACAACATCTTCAACGGCTATTTTTGTGCCGTTTACAACACAGGAACTTTTTCAGACAGGCGAGGCTTTTTATTATGGGTTAAACGCTTTATCGAATAATCTTTTAATGGCAAACAGAAAAAAACTGAAAAATCCTAACGGATTATTTTTGGGTACGCCCGGTTCCGGTAAATCCTTTGCCGCAAAGCGTGAGATAGTCAACGTTTTCTTAATGACTAAAGATGATATTATTGTCGCAGACCCGGAAGGGGAATATTTCCCATTAGTGGAAAAATTAAACGGTCAGGTTATTAAAATGTCACCTACATCTGGACATTATATAAATCCTATGGATATAAGTCTTAATTATGGTGATGGCGAGGACGTTTTAAGCCTTAAAACAGATTTTATTTTATCGTTGTGCGAATTGATTGTTGGCACGAAAAACGGACTGAAAGCGGAAGAAAAAACTATTATCGCCCGTTGTATTCCTTTTGTGTATAAAAAATATCTTGCAGACCCAAAACCGGAGAATATGCCGACTTTGCAAGATTTATACGATATGCTCCGCAGTCAGAATGACCCAGACGCTGATTATATAGCAAAGGTTTTAGAATTATATGTAACAGGTTATCTTAATGTTTTCAATCATAGAACAAACGTTAATATTGAAAACAGACTTGTGTGCTATGATATTAAAGAATTAGGAAATTCTTTAAAACAGATAGGTATGCTTATTTTACAAGACCAGGTTTGGGGGCGTGTAAGCGCCAACAGAAACAAGAAAAAATCAACGTGGTTTTATTGTGACGAGTTTCATCTGCTTTTGAGAGAGCAGCAGACGGCGGCTTATTGCGTTGAGATTTGGAAACGCTTTAGAAAATGGGGCGGCATACCGACAGCGCTAACGCAGAATGTAAAGGACTTCCTTTCAAGTCCTGAAATAGAAAATATTTTTGAAAACAGCGATTTTATAATTATGCTTAATCAAGCTGGAAACGACAGACAGATATTGGCTAAACAGTTAGGAATATCAACACATCAGTTATCTTATGTAACGCAGTCAAACGCCGGTGAGGGACTTCTTTTTTACGGCAACGTCATTATTCCTTTTATAGACCATTTTCCAAAAGATACACAGTTGTATGGCATAATGACAACAAAACCGGAAGAAGTAAAAGCTAACAAATAAAATTCATTATTTGTTTTAGGAGGACTGATTATGGCACAAAAATTTGAAAATGTGGATATATTAAGAAGTTTAAACGCAATTATGCAAACGAAAACCAAACATTATAAATCTGATTTCAAGTATGATGTTGAAACATTCAAAGAAACGGCTGAAAGCCAAAATCCGGAAGATAAAAATTATGTTTGGTTAAGCCGTGAGTCAGGAACTCATTGTTTACGTGAGAGAGATGTTTTTTTAAAAAACAGCAGTCAAAATAATACTCTTTGTTTTTTCGCTGAACAATCAAGAGAAAATATACTTGCTTATGTGGTTGAGGTTGGCGGTATGGAACAAGGTAAATTAAAAGGCAATATTTACGAGCTGAATTATTCTGAATATTATAATCACGTAAAAAAAAGCGCTTTGCCTATTGAAAATACCAAACTGATTTATGAGTATGGAGAGAAAATACAAGAGAGTAACTTGTTTATACCGCCTATTGATTCACATTTGGGAAAACTTATTAATTATGAGGAACAGCCGAAAGACACGGCAGTTTTATTTGATTTGCTTTATGCTGAAAAAAATATCAGAAATAATTTTCAGAAAGGCGATATTAAAAAGCATATCGAAAAGTTATCAAACAAAGAAAAAAAGCCGTCAATTATTGAGGGACTGAAAACGGCTAAAAAAAATCAAAGTATAAAAAAAGAGAAAATTCCGCATAAAAAGCAGGACATCAGTCTGTAATGCGTGACTATAAAAATAAAGGAAATACCCCAAAAAGATATTAAAAATTATTTTTATTTTTTTAATTATGCGGTGTTCCCTTAAATAAAAAAACCGCTGTTTAGAACTTTATACGGCGGTTTTTTTATTGGAAAGGAGTAATAATGGAAAACAATATTAGAACTAATATTATTATCAATAGCGATTGTCTTGAAACGCTCAAAGAATTACCTGATGAGAGCGTAAACTGCTGTGTTACCTCACCGCCTTATTATGGTTTGCGTGATTATGGCATTGATAAACAAATCGGGCGTGAGGAAACGCCGGAAAAATATATAGAACGACTTGTTGAGGTTTTTGCGGAATTACGCAGGGTTCTCAAAAATGACGGTACTTTATGGCTGAATATAGGTGATTCTTATTGCGGTACAGGAAATAAAGGAAATTGTGTTGATCCCAAAAATCCTATGGGAAGAAATGGGCAAAAAATTTCTTTAACTCATAATGTCGAGGGCTGCAAGCACAAGGATTTAATCGGTATTCCGTGGTTATTGGCTTTCGCTTTGCGTTCTGACGGCTGGTATTTACGAAGTGATATTATCTGGCATAAAGGAAACGCTATGCCGGAAAATGTAAAAGACCGTCCTACTCGTTCTTATGAACACGTCTTTTTATTTGCGAAATCAAAAAAATATTATTATGACGCTTTATCTATCGCTGAACCGGCCGCAGACAAGAAAAGAAAAAACGGTTTTTCGGGACTTAGAAATTGTCGTGATATATGGACTATTAATACTGTTCCATATAAAGGTAAACATTTTGCGGCGTTTCCTCCTTTGCTTGCTCAAAGGTGCATATTGGCAGGCTGTCCTAAAGATGGTATTGTTATAGACCCGTTTTTTGGCAGCGGTACAACAGGACTTGCGGCGGCTGAAAGCGACCGTAATTATATAGGTATTGAGATTAAGCCGGAAAGTTGTTTGCTTGCGAAAGAAAGAATTGGAAAAAGCGATATTGAGATAGTACAGGATATTACGATTTTATAATACAGGAGGGAAAATGAACGATATATCAGAAATAACATTGAAAGATAACGCAAATATGAGAGAATTTATACAAATTCTTAAATATAACAAGATGAATAATTTTTTAAATGATTTTATAGATACTCTTGATTATGTTGGAAACTTGGAAAATAAGCTTGATAAACTTATGGGAGAGATTGAAACATTAAAAGAGCAAATGACAAAAATGCGTGAAAATCCTATAAAAAAAGCTGTTTCAAATACAATTAATAATATTGAGAATAAACTGCGTGAAACAGTCAGATTCTTAGGCAGTATTAAAAATAATATTACCCAAAATGTAAATCA
Organism: uncultured Eubacteriaceae bacterium; assembly: GCA_947086655.1. Lineage (GTDB taxonomy): Bacteria > Bacillota > Clostridia > Lachnospirales > CAG-274 > CAMTZM01. Next base: position 15,976 of record CAMTZM010000028.1, on the reverse strand, counting down.
GTCGTTGAACAACATTAAACGAAAAGGAATTTCCGCTATTAATTCAACTCTTAATTTTATGCGTATCAAAGACGGTTTAAGAAAAATTCAAAGAACTCTTAACGCTGCCGAAAATAAAATAGATAAAGCGGTAAAAGAATTGGAATCCCTTGATAAACAAGTACAGAAATCGTCTATTATCAGTGATTTAAAAGCAAAAAAGGAACAATGCAATACGAAAAATTCTGTTAATAAAGTAAAGAAAAATGAAATAACAATATAAAGCGTTATACCTTACGGCAAAGGTGATAATATGTCAAAAAAATTTAAATCTAAAGGAAAGGTTGTAAATAAGCTGACTCGTGACGGGGTTATTGAACAGAATTTAGCCACGGGTGAAATAAACGCAGTAAGCAAAAAAGATAAAAGTATTAATTTTTCCGATAATAAAAAAGCGGCTGATATTGATTTTAAAGTAACTGAAACAGAAACAAAAAAATCAATGAAAAAGGCATATCAAAATCATTATCGGGAAAACAATCTAAAAAACACAGAGGAAAATATAAATAATTCCGAAACGAACATTATTAAAAATAATTCTGAATATACAATATCGGAAAATTTATATAACGATAATTTTGTAAAACAGGAAGTAAAAGAGGATAATGTTTTTAGCAAGTCTGAATATCAGGATACGGGCATATCTTCTGCTGCTGTAAAAAATTCTGATTTCAAAGAAAATAATACTGATACAGGCAGAAAACACTCACAGACTTATAGAAGTTTAAAATTTAATCAAGCTGAAAACAGAGAAATAAGCTCATCAGACAGATTTGAGAAAATCGAAAAGCAGGAAAAATTTATTGATGATAATTTCAATGTTTTTAAAAATTCTGATGAAAATAAATCATTTTCAGATGAAACAAAAAATTCTTCTTTTATGGTTGTAGAAAATGCCCATTCCTTAAAATATGAAAAAGCGTCAAATAAAAAATTTAAAGATAAAACAACGTTATCAAAAACAAAGCTGAATACTTCTGTTAAGTCAAATTTGCAATTCTCGGACAGTAAAAATTCTTTAGAAGATAACAAAAAAACTAAAGGAAAGCAAAAACAGCCTAAAACCGAAAATGTACAGGATATTTTAGCTGAATCAAATTTGAAATTTAAAGATAATAAAGCGTCTTTAAAAATCAATAATGAAGTACAGACTGAACAAAAACAAACGTCAAAACAAAAAAAGCTCAATATCTCCGATAAATCAAATTTAAGGTTTTCAGACAATGAAAAACCTTTAAATACCGATAATGAGATAAAAGCAGAAATTAAAGAGCATATAAAGTCTGAAAAATTTGATACTTCTGATAAATCAAATTTAAGATTTTCAGATAATAAAAAGCCTTTAAGCAACAGTAACAATATAAAAGAAAAAATTAAAAACAAACAGCTGGCAAAACAAAAAAAGCTCAATATTTCTGATAAATCAAATTTAAGGTTTTCAGATGATGAAAAAACTTTAGACAGAGGTAACGAAATAAAAACGGAAATTAAACAGTCGGTAAAACAAGAAAAACTTAATACTTTCGATAAATCTAATGTAATATTTTCAGATGATGAAGAATTTTCAAAAAGTAATGATGTAAAAACAGAATATAAACCAAAAAAACAGACAAACAAAAAAGACCTCAATATTTCAGTTAAACCAAATTTACAGTTTTCGGACAGTAAAAAAACTTTAAATTTTGATGATGAAACGGAAAAAGAGCAGACGGAAGAAAACAAAAAAGGTATTTTATTTGAAGTTCCACGACTGAAATTAACAAAAGATGAAACCGAAAAAGAAATAGAAACAAAAACTGATACAATTCACTCTGAAAGTGAAAATAAAGGAGAAAATAAAAACAATAAATCCTCACGTCTGAAATTTTTTGATGACGAAAAGCCTTTGAATGAAAATTCAGTTTCAAAAAAAGAAGTTTCCCCAAAAGAAAAAACTTCTTATAACAAACTTCAAAAACTTGAAAAAAAGATTGAAAAAACTGAAATAAAATTAGAAAAGGCTAAAAATAAACTTCCGTCAAAAAAGAAATTAAAAGCAAAACGTGTGTTTGATGAAAATAAGCAAAAGCCTAAAATTAAACTTCAATTTGAAAAAGAAGTTATACCTCAAAGCAAGTTCAATTCTAAATCTTTTTCGCCGGTAAGATATGGAGCCGGTTTTGTGAAAAACAAGGCTATTAACAAAGTTCATCAGAAAATGAGCGAGGTTGAAAATGAAAATGTATCAATTAAAGCCGTTCATAGAACGGAACAGGTTATTGAGAATTATCTGCGTTTTGGCAGCACAAAAAAATCCGTTTTTCGGTTTGTAAGAAACACTCCTTACCGCCGAGTAAATAAACTGGAAGAAAAGGCTGGAAGATTGAGTTTTAAGCACTCTTATGAGAAAATCAAAAGCGAAAATATGAAAACAAGTAAAAGTTTATTCTCAAAATTTTTACAGAAAAGAAAAATTAAAAAGCAGTACGCTAAAAAAGTCCGTGAAACGAAACGAACGGTAAACAAAGCAAGAAAAACCGCCGGAGCGGCTATAAATATTTCAAAGAAAGCTGTTAATATGGTATTAAAAAATCCTAAAGTAATAATTATAGCGGCTGTAATTTTATTAATAGTCGTTATTATTATGGCGGTGTTTAATCTTTTTTCATCGGTAGCCGCCGGTGGTATAGCTCCTGTTGTTTCAACTTCTTATACGGCAAGCGATACAAATATTGATAAAGCTGAGTTAGCTTATACGGAGTGGGAAACGGATTTACTTCTTAAAGCTAAAGACGCTCCGAATACTCACCCCGATTATAACGAGTATAAGTATAATCTTGCTGATGTAAGCCATAACCCTTATGAGTTAATGGCTTTCTTAACTGTAAAGTATCATCAGTTTGAGTATGAAGATATAGAAGATGATTTGCGTGATATTTTTGATAAACAGTATAAATTGACTTACACTAAAACCACGGAGATAAGAAAAGGCGCTTTTGGTCAAACCTATGAGTGGAAAATTCTAAATGTAAATTTAACGGCAAAATCTTTTACGGACGTTATCGCTCCATTACTGAATGATGAGGAAAAACAATTATTTGATGTTTATATGCAGACAAAAGGCAATCGTCAGTATATGGACAGTCCTTTTGATTTTAACTGGCTTAATAAAGTGTCAAGTAATTACGGCTATCGTGTTTATAACGGTAAAAATAATCACAAAGGCGTTGATATATCCGTACCTGCCGGAACGGATATTCGGTCGGGACATAACGGCGTTGTAAAAGAATCGGCTTACAGTTCAAGCTACGGATATTATGTTGTTATAGACGGTGAAAAAGGGTTACAGTCAAAATACGCTCATTGTAGTACCTTGCTTGTGAGTGTTGGTCAGGAAGTAAAGAAAGGCGATATTATAGCGAAATCAGGAAACACCGGAGATTCTACTGGAGCGCATTTGCACTTAGAAATTTTGAAAGACGGCAAATATCTAAATCCTATGTATTTTGTGGTTACAAACGACAAGGGCGGCGGTTCATCATTTGACGGTACGGTTGAAAGTCCAGCTTTCGGAACTCCCGGAGCGGCAATAGGTGACGGAAGTTATCAGGCTTTAATTGCCGAGGCTGAAAAATATTTGGGGAGAGCGTATGTTTTCGGCGGTTCAAGTCCAAGTACGGGATTTGACTGTTCCGGCTTTGTCTGCTGGGTATATACTCACTCAGGCGTTCATAATCTGCCGAGAACAACGGCACAGGGAATTTTCAATCAATGCACGCCTATTCCAAAAAGTGAGGTAAAACCCGGTGATTTAGTATTTTTTACAAAAACCTACTCAACATCAAATACAGTGACTCACGTTGGTATTTATGTGGGAAACGATAAAATGATACACTGTGGCGACGTGCGTCCAGATAGGACGAAAGTAGAAGTAGATGAAAGGAGAGAAAAATCAAGGTACTACCCCGTAAGGTGACACGGGAATTCAACTGTCTGACCAAAAAGTGAAAGCTAAATGGGACAATAGCACGACAGAAAAGCAATAAGCCACTTAAAGACAATATAGTGCGGCTGAATTGCGAGAATAAGTGAATATGAGGATAAAACTGTATTTGTTGAATGTGAGTTTCTAACCCCTGTTCAGTGTGGGTACAGGAAATTTGTCTGAAACCTGTAGTATAAATACTGTCGGAAAGGGTCGCCTTCCGATAGGTTACCAATAAATTTATACGGTACGTTGGAGAACCAATGATAATGAAACGAAAGCATATCCGACAATTCACATTAACCTACTACTTTCGTTAACTGGAGATTACCTAAACCGAAATGTCTAAATGGCTATGTGTAATGCACGAAAGTGTGAGAAATTGCAAGGGTAACCAAGCAAGATGACATTGAAAATTCGGCAAGGTAACGGAGCCTTCATAGTAGTCAGAGAACCCTGAAATGACAGGGATAGCCGTAAAATCGGAAACGGGAAAGCCGTTCACAGGGCGAAGGAAGGCAGTCTATACGAATTAAAATCAAAAATTGATTAGGGAGGAAAACCTCAAATGAAACCAACAACAGAGATTTTAAACAAATTACAAGAAAATTCAAGAAAAAACAATGATGAGATATTTACAAGACTTTATCGTTATCTGCTGCGTACAGATATTTACTACATCGCATATAAGCACTTATATACAAATAACGGTGCAGGAACAAAGGGAGTAAATGAAGATACAGCAGACGGATTCAGCGAAGAATATGTAAATAAAATCATTAAGGCACTAAAAAACGGAACATATCAACCAAAACCCGTAAGGCGCACATATATCAAAAAATCAAATGGTAAAATGCGTCCTTTGGGTTTACCGACTTTTACAGACAAACTGATACAAGAAGTTATCAGAATGATACTTGAAGCGGTATATGAACCTATATTTTCAAACTATTCACACGGTTTTCGCCGTGGAAGAAGCTGTCATACAGCACTAACGCAGCTGAAAAAGGAGTTTATTGGTGCGAGATGGTTTGTAGAGGGAGATATAAAAGGGTGCTTTGATAACATTAATCACAAAGTTTTAATACAAACACTCAATAAAAAAATCAAGGATGTACGGTTATTGCAACTTATACAGAAATTTCTTAAATCAGGATATATGGAGAATTGGAAATATAATTCTACATACAGCGGTTGTCCGCAAGGTGGGATACTTTCGCCAATTCTTGCCAATATATATCTCAATGAACTGGATAAATTTGTTGAAAAACTTAAAATAAGTTTTGACAAAAGAACACCATACAAAACTACACCTGAATACAACGCTATTCAACGGAAAAGAGCGAATTTAAGCAAAAAAATCAATAGACGAAGTGAAGGTGCAGAACGAGAAATATTCATTGAAGAATATAAAAAACTGACAAAAGAAATGTATAAAACACCTGCAAAATTATGTGATGATAAGAAAATCAAATATGTGAGATATGCAGATGACTTTCTGATAGCAGTAAACGGTTGTAAAAAGGATTGTGAGTGGATAAAATCACAGCTTACAGAGTTTATCAGCCAAGAATTAAAAATGGAATTAAGTCAGGAAAAGACTTTAATTACCCATAGCAGTAACTATGCAAGATTTTTGGGATATGATATACGAGTACGGCGTGACCAGCAAGTAAAACCGTGGAAAAATGTTAAACAACGCACAATGAATAATACCGTTGAACTATTGATACCGTTTTCGGATAAAATAGAGAAATTTTTGTTTTCAAATAATATTGTAAAACAAAGAAAAGACAACGGTAAAATTGAACCCTGTAAAAGAAATACACTATTAAGACTTTCAGATTTGGAGATTGTTTCTACTTATGACGCTGAATTAAGAGGAATTTGTAATTATTACAGTTTAGCCAGTAATTACAGAAATCTTAATTATTTTAGTTATCTTATGGAATACAGTTGCTTAAAAACATTGGCAACAAAGCACCGCACCAAAATATCAAAGATTTATGATAAATTCAGAACAGGTGCAAAAAGGTGGGGTATTCCTTATGAAACTAAGTCAGGAAAAAAGGTAAAGCATTTAACTAAATTCAATGAAATCAAAAAAGAAAACTTTATTGATGAAATTCCAAGAGAAATAGTTATATACGCAAGTAGCAAAACAACTTTGGAAGCCCGTCTTAAAGCCAAATCTTGCGAGTTGTGCGGTAGTACAGACAGCAAAAAATATGAGGTTCACCACATAAATAAAGTGAAAAATCTCAAGGGCAAAGAACTTTGGGAACAGGTAATGATTGCAAAAAGAAGAAAAACAATGGTTGTATGTTATGAGTGTCATAAGAAAATCCATAATGGATTTTAGAATTATTTTTGTAATGGAGCATAGATGGCGAGCCGTGTGCATTGAGAGGTGCAAGCACGGTTCTTGAGAGGGGTCTGCACAAACCTGTTACAGCAATGTAATAAGGCGGTGCTTTCCTACTCTACCCTATTGGTTATTCATCATTAAATTCAAGATATAATCAAGAGCATTTTTACTCATTTGGTCGTTTAAATTGATAATAAATGTATTTTTAAATAATAGCAAAATATCAAATAAAATCACTTTCAGCAGCAGTTATTACTGCTGGCGTTTCCTCCCAAAACAAATAAGCTATGGAAAATTTATAAGGAGGGATTTAATGGCGAGAAATAAGTCAATAAATAAAGTTGATAACAATATAGCGAAAACAAAATCGCAGATACAAGAGTTACAGCAGGTTTTAAGACATCTTGAACAAGAAAAAATAAATCTTGAAAATAATGAGATTGTGGGAATTGTCCGCAAAGATAATATTTCTATTGAGGAATTGGGAGAAATTATTAAAATGTTCAAGACAAACAAAAAGATTGAATATAACAAAGAAAGCAAGCAAAGGGGGAAAATGGAAAGTGACGATTAAAAAAAATATATCCTTATTGATATTGACGCTTTTCATAAGCGCTTTTTTTATGCCTTTATCTCTTTACGCCTCAACTGGCGAGGAAGTCAAAGAGGCTCTGAAAGTCAACGCCGCTTGGATTGACGGGGAAATGCTGCAAGTTGATGTGACAAATATCAATACGGGGGAAAATCAAAAATTAGAGGTTCAGCTAAAAGACTATACAAGTGACAGCGAGTATGTTTCGGTTCAAGCGGTAGATCCTGACGGAAACAAATCGAATATTGTGCAAATAAAAAATCCTTACTATAAGGCGGCTGAACCGGAAAAAGAGAGTGAAAAGCCAAAAACAGAGGAACAGGCGAAAATCAAAATAGAGGAAAAAGAAAATAACAAAAACGCTTTTACTCCGGCTGGTACCGGTGAGGTTATGGACAACGCCAAAGACGGTGACGGCAAAGAGTTTTTTACAATTAAAACAAAAAGCGATAATGTATTTTATCTTATTGTTGACCGACAAAGAGAAAGTGACAACGTGTATCTTCTTAACGCCGTTTCAGAATCTGATTTAGTCGCTTTAGCTGAAAAAGGAGAAGAAACTACAGGTATAAGCGCTATTCCCGAACCGGAATCAACAGAACAGACAGAGCCGGCCACGGAAACAGAACAAGCTAAGGCGGATTCAAGTGTGGGCAATAATTTAGGCGTTATATTAATTTTTATCGTTGTGATTGCGGCCGGCGTTATCGGTTATTATATTAAAATTTACAAACCAAAACATTCTGACAACAGTGCGAACGCTGAGGAAGATTTTGAGGGTGAGGATAACGAGTACGAAACAAATGACGAGGATTTTGAGAGTGAGTATGAAGATAGTGAGGGAGAGCTTGACAGTGAGAAAGATTTTGAGGAAGATGTTATTTCAGAAGAAAAAAAATCAGATGAATACGGCGGTGATTTAAGTGGAGAGAGTTAAATCTTTTTTTATCGCTTTTATTTTAGTATTAATTTTTCCGTCAATGGTATTTGCGGAAAATACAAAACAGCCTTTACAGCCGACAGGCTCTAATCTGAATTTGACTGTTGTAGTACCGTCTGAAAAAGAAAAAGTTAAAATATATCCCGTTAGTATTTATGAATCGTCTGATAATGGTATAAACCAAATTATTAAGACTTATGAGTTATCAGATAATGAAAAGCCGGAGGATATACCTCGTGAGAGCTTTCAAACCGGCGGTATATACTATGAGTTATCAGATATTATCAAAAAAGAAAATACTTCGTCTGATGTGAGGGAGCATACAAAAACCGTTACTTTAAACACAAACACAAAAGAGTTAAACGCTATTGTAAAACAACTTGCTCCAACGATTGAATATAAATCGGACGATGGTTACGCCGGAATTTTAAATCTTGACGCAAAAAGCATTAAGGTTGAAACAGTCGGTACTAAAAAAAGCAGCTATACTGTTTCCGCTGTAAGAGAATATCCGAATTTGTCAAGCAACGATACGGCTCTTGTTCCGAAAACTATTACAGATAACGGAAAAACTATGGCACTTGCTGGGATTGAGTGGAGAACACAAACATCATCTTCTGTTGATTGTCAGGAATTGCCCGTCACTTATACGGCTATCGCTAATTATACGGCAACAGGCAGCAAGACTGTTGTAACGGGTTATAAGGCAACGGCAAATTATAAAGGCTCAATATCCAAAGCTATAACGGGAAAGACGATTTACACGGCAATATTTAACGGCAGTGAAATATCATCTGAAACAACAGAGGAAACAACGGAACAGGAAATTTTGAGTACGTCTTCCGGCGGTGTATCAGAAAAAGATACATCTAATTTTGGTGATATGAAAGGAGGTGATGTCCAAAAGGAAATAAATAAATCCATAATTTTAATTATTATGTTAAGCGTTATGGGAGGTATAGCTATCTCAGCTTTTTTAGTATTACTAAAAAAACGTAAAAACAAAAAAACAAGCTCTGATGATGAAGATTTATCATTAGATAAAAATAATGAGGAAGGAGGGACAAATGTATGAAAAGATTTTTAACGGCGTTTCTATTGGCGGCGGTTTTCACAAACGCTATGCCTTTATCTTTATACGCAAACGAGTATAAATTTGAAAGCGGAGCGGACAGTAAAAGCACATTCGGCAAGTCTACAAGCAGTGATGATATTGTTCCGATAAATCAGGAAACGACAAATATAAGACGTAATAAGGACGCTGCCTATTTTCCGCCGTCTTACGGTATTTTCTCAGGAGAAATCCCCACAAGTCAAACAAGTCTTTATCATAATAATGATAAGACTTCATATAGTACGGGAATAAATACCGGTTCCGGAGGCGGTTCGGTAATTACAAACAATACAAGTAATATTGTATCTGACTCAGGTTTGCCTGATACCGCACTTCCAACGGTGACAGTAACATCTTCTGTTTCATCGGCAGGTTCTACTTCTGTTTTGAATACTTCCCCTTGGAAGTATGATGACGGAAGTATTGGAAGTCTGCATATTCCAAAGGTAAATAAAACCCTTAAAGTATATGAGGGTGAGTCTTTGGAGAATATGAGAAAAGGCATAGGACACTTTGAGAGTACCAGCGCTTGGGACGGTAATGTTGGTTTCGCAGGACACAATCGAGGAGCGTCAGGGTATTTTGGTTTTGTAAAAGATTTGGAAATAGGCGATAAAATGACGTACACTACAAGATATGGTGTCCGCAATTATAAAATAGTCAATAAAGTTAGAATAAATGATACTGACTATACTTCGCTTGGCTGGACAGACAAAAATACGCTTACTCTTATTACTTGTGTTGAGAATAAACCCTCGCTCCGCTGGAGCGTTCAAGCGGAAGAAATAAAATGACTTGTACCCAACTTGGGTACAAGTTTAAAAATAAAGTTTTTGACAAAATAAAATAAATATTGACAAAACACTGTTTTTAGTATATGATATAATTAGGATAATTATAGATAAAAATACTAATTGCGGAGGTGTTCATTATGAAAAATTTCAAAAACTTTATGGCTTTATTACTCTTATGTACCACAATTTTCAGCAATACCAATATTTACAGTGTTTACGCCGATGAACAGATTAAGATTTTTATTGACGGTGAACAGCTTATGACAGAAGATACTCCGTTTTTATCAAACGGCAGGACGTTAGTACCTTTCAGAGCTATATTTGAGAAGTTAGGCTTTGAGGTTAGCTGGGTAGCTGAGGGAAAACAGATAAACGCAGAACGCAGAAAAGACAACAAGAGGATACGCTGCAACATTCAGACAATCGAAAACAAAATGATTGTAATGCTTGATGATTATGTAACGGAAAGTAATGGTTTTGTTAATGTTTCTTCTTTTGAGGTACCTCCGCAGATTGTAAGCGGAAAGACGTATATTCCCCTTAGAGCCGTGTCCGAGGCGTTAGGCTGTGATGTTGACTGGAATGGAAATACTAAAACCATTACAATTACAGCAAAGGATAAACTTCCAACTAAAAAAGAGGTTGAGGACAATACAGTAATTACACCAAACGTAGCTGAAACGGTTACAGAAGAAACTACATCAAGCATAGTAACAACAGAAACAGAACAAAAGCCTGTTGTTATTTATTCTGATGATAATAAACCTGTTGTCGGAGATACTCCCGGTAATATCTTAAAAGACACAAATAATTTTGACCCCTTAAATGTTGACAGCTATACGGACACTTATAGACTTGGAAGTATAGGCGTATGTGCTTGGTATGCTAAAAATAGATTTTATGAAGTGCATAATATTAATTTAGAATTATATGATATAGGTGCAATAAAAAGTTGTTTAAAAGATGCTGAAAAATATACTGATTTAAAAATAATTACTAATATAAATAATATTGAAAGTAATTCGATAGCGGTATTCGTTCCCCAAAATATTTCAGATACAGGACATCTTGTCTATATTGAGTATGTTGAAAGAGATTCTAATAACAAACCAATTAATATTTATCTTACAGAAACAAACGGATATAATACTTTAAATAAAAATGAGTTTGATTTTGGATATGACGGAGTAGTTCAAAAAATGACATTTGACGAATTTATAAAAAGATCTCCAAATTTAAAACTTGCAGGCTATATTGCGGCAAATAAATAAAAATAATTGTAACTATTGTTTTAAGGCGGTTTCGTAATCATAACGAAACCGCTTTTTTATGTGAAAGAAAGGAAGAATTATATGTCAAAAAGAATTTTATCTACAATTCTTGTGTTTATTATTATATTTACAAATATACCAATAGCTTATGCGGCAGGAACAGAATCAGACGCAATGTCAAAAGTACATCTGTACGCTAAAGGTACTGGAACACAGCTTTTAAAATGGCAGGGAGAAATTCACGAGGATTTTGCTCCGGCTATGGTTATGTACAAAGATACAGACGGTTCAGAAATGCCGGCTTATTGTATAAATCCCAATAAACCGGGAGTTGAGGAAAGCGATTCTAAAAGCTATGACGTAAACGCTGATACCTCTATACAATCTCCCAAAGCGTGGGGCTGTGTGATGAACGGTTATCCATATAAATCCGCCGCACAGTTAGGTTTAAAATCCGACTATGAGGCTTATTATGCCACAAAAATGGCTTTATGGTGTATAATGTACAGTCATTATAATAATATAAATGACTGGTCACCTAACGGTGAGAATAATCAGCACGTATACAACGCTATGAAGTCAATCTATCAGGCAGGAATGTCTACGCCGGAAATTCCAAAAGGCGGGAATGTTACTGCTACGCCATCACCGGAAATAGCAGAAAAAGATAGTAAAGATAATAATTATTTATCTCAAACTTTTACAGTAACTTCAACAGGCAATTATACTGTTTCTTTTGACAATGCTACACCAACAGGAACAAAAATTACTGATGAGCAAAATAATGATAAAACATCTTTTAATCAAGGTGAAAAGTTTAAGGTATTAATACCTAAAACAAATACAGAAAGAAAAGGTAATTTTAATATTAATATAAAAGCAGACAGCAGCGCAAAAGTAATTTTATACGGAAGTTCTCTTAATGAGGCTACACAGGATTATGTTGTTACAACAAAAAAGCCTATAGGTGGGAATATAATTGCAACTGTAACTTATAAAGAAGAAACAGGAGATACTCCTGAGCCAACAACCGAACCAAACACCGAAGAAGAAACTGAACCGCAAACAACACCAAGCACACCTACCCCAACTCCAACGCCTACCCCCACTCCATCTACACCCGGAACATTAAAAATTGTTAAGGTTGAAACGGGAACAACAAAGGGACTTGCCGGAGCGGTATTCAGAGTTACAGACGCAGACGGCGGTATTATAGGAGATTATATTACAGACGGAAACGGACAGGTGACAGTCGCTCTTGAAAATATAGGAGCCTACTATGTTGACGAGATAGAACCGCCTATTGGTTATCAGATTGATAAAAACAGTCATAAGGATATTGTTGTGAAAAAGGACACGCAGGCGGTATTGACATTTACAAATAAGCCTAATACAGACCTTACAATTACAAAGGTTGACGCTGATACGGGAGAAAAACTTGCTAAAGCTACTATTCGTGTCGCTTTAGACGGAGGAAATAAATTTCAAGATGTTATAACCGATACTATGGGAATGGCTAAAGTACCTGACTTACCGGAGGGAACTTATACAGTAACGGAAATTACAGCTCCAAGCGGATATATACTTGATAAAACACCTCACACTATTAAAATTGAAAGCGGAAAAACTGCCGCAATTACTTTGAAAAATAAAGCTAAACCCGGACTTTTGATAAAGAAGTTTGACGAGGGAACAGGTTTTCCTCTTGAAAAAGCTGAGTTTTCAGTAAAGAAAAAAGACGGAAGTATAGTTTATGAGGGAATTACAGGCAAAGACGGTACAATAAAAATTGAGGATTTGGAGCCGGATTGGTACACAATAACCGAAATTGCTCCCCCTCCCGGATATTTAATCACAACAGAAAGCAAAGATGTAAAACTTGAAGAAAACAAGGTTACAGAGGTTAAATTTGATAATCGTAAACGTCCGTCACTTCAAATAATGAAAGTTGACTCACAGACAAATAAACCACTTAAAGGCGCTAAGTTTTATGTGAAAAAGGCTGAGGGCGGTACAGTAAGCGAATATATAACCGATGATTCAGGAACGGTTACTATAAACGACCTTGAAGAAACCGTTTATACCGTATGGGAATTTGAAAGTCCTGACGGCTATCTTCTTGATACAACACACAAAGATATACAGCTTGAGTGGGGCAAAGCTAAAACACTTGTATTTACCAACAAGGCAAAACCAAGTCTTGAAATTTTGAAGATTGACGAGGAAACTAAAAAGCCTTTGGAGGGCGCTAAGTTCCGCATCACTCAAACTGAAAACAAGACCACAAGCGAATATGTAACCGACAAAGACGGTCGTATTCTTATTACTGATTTGGAAGATAAGATTTACACTGTTGAGGAAATTGTCGCTCCGGCTGGTTATCTCCTTGAAAATCAGCACAAAGATATACAGCTTGAATGGGGTAAATGCAAACAGCTTATTTTTACGAACAAAGCTAAACCAAGTCTTGAAATTTTGAAAATTGACGAGGAAACTAAAAAGCCTTTGGAGGGCGCTAAGTTTCGTATCACTCAAACTGAAAACAAAACCACAAGCGAATATGTAACCGACAAAGACGGTCGTATTCTTATTACCGATTTAGAGGATAAGATTTATACAGTTGAGGAAATTGTCGCTCCGGCTGGTTATCTTCTTGAAAATCAGCGCAAGGATATACAGCTTGAATGGGGAAAATGTAAACAGCTTATTTTTACAAATAAAGCAAAACCAAGTCTTGAAATTTTGAAAATTGATGAGGAAACTAAAAAGCCTTTGGAGGGCGCTAAGTTTCGTATCACTCAAACTGAAAACAAAACTACAAGCGAATATGTAACAGATAATAACGGTCGTATTCTTATTACCGATTTGGAAGATAAAATTTACACGGTTGAGGAGATTGTCGCTCCGGCTGGTTATCTTCTTGAAAATCAGCACAAAGATATACAGCTTGAATGGGGGCAGACTAAGCAGCTTGTCTTTACAAACAAAGCTAAACCAAAACTTCGCATTTTAAAAGTTGACGCTATAACTGGTGAACCATTAAAAAACGCTGAATTTAGAGTTACAAAAGTTGAGGATAAAACTGTAAATGAATATATAACAGATGAAAAAGGCGAAATTCTTATTGAAAATTTAGACGAGGCAATTTATAAAGTTGAAGAATTTATGCCTCCAGACGGCTATGACTTTTATACAGAATCAAAAGAAATAGCTTTAGATTGGGGAAAAACCAAAACTTTGAAATTCGATAATATTAGAAAACCTGTTCTTATTTTTTTGAAAAGCAACGGTTTAACTGGTAAACCCGTTAAGGGAGCGACCTTTAAAGTTGAGTATGAAACATCAAACGGCGGTGTTAAGAATATAGGAACGTTCAAAACAGATGAAAACGGACAGATTATCATTCCAAAAGTTAATGCTGGCTGGTATACATTGACTGAAACTATGCCCGCTATTGGGTATTCTTTGCCTAAAAATCCTGTTACAAGAATGTATGTTGACAAAGGCGAAAACGCCTATTTGCCGGAAATGGATAAATATTATCAGTCTAAACAGACTTTAGTAAATAATATTTTAAACAATAATAATATAAATTTTCCGGTTAAACCGCAGACGACTGTTTCAAGCACGCTGTCAAATGTAAATCAAGCTATTTCAGCGGCACAGCAGGCGGTTTCAAACACACAGACTTCGACTTCAAAAATAGAGTATTCTTCGGGCAGTAAATATTATTCACAAGGCGAGGCTTGGAACTGGCCGCTTAACAGTATAGTTATCAAAAAGACTAACGCCATAACAGGAGAATTGCTCGCCGGAGCGTCATTTGAGTTATATCGTGCCGATGAACAGGTATCAGGTGTACCCGGAACAAGCATAGGCAGATATACAACAGATAATTCCGGCGTTGTTGTTATTACGGGACTTGAACCCGGTTATTATGTTGTGAAGGAAGTTAAAGCGCCGCAAAACTTCACATTGTCGGAAAATAGTCAGCAAAACGGATTTTTAAAAGCGGACGGAACTTCTGTTTTGGAATTTACGTTCGCTAATTATCCATATGGCGCTATTCTTATTTCTAAAATTGACGGAATAAGTAAAGAGCCGTTACCTAACGCAAGATTTAAAGTCACTGATGACTCCGGAAAAGTTGTTGGGAACTCAACAGGCGAATATGTAACAAACAGTAAGGGCGAAATTTTGATTAATAATGTAGCGCCCGGAAGTTACGTTGTTACAGAAATACAATCGCCTGAGAACTATGCTTTGAATACCACTCCAAAAACAGTAGAAGTCGGAACAGACGGTAAAACACATAAAGTGTCTTTCGACAATTATCCTTACGGTGCTATTCTTATTTCTAAAATTGACGGAGTAACAAAAGAGCCGCTTGCAAACGCTAAATTTAAGGTAACAGATAATAATGGTAAAGTTATTGGAAACTCTAACGGCGAATATACTACAAACAGCAAAGGTGAAATTTTGATAAACAATATTGTACCCGGAAGTTATGTTATTACAGAAATTCAAGCACCTGATAACTACGCTTTAAATGATACACCTAAAACTATTGAGGTTAAGCCGGACGGAAAAACCCAAAAACTATCTTTTGACAACTATCCTTACGGTGCTATTCTAATCACAAAGGTTGATGGAGTAACAAAAGAGCCGCTTGCAAACGCTAAATTTAAGGTAACAGATAATAATGGTAAAGTTATTGGAAACTCTAACGGCGAATATACTACAAACAGCAAAGGTGAAATTTTGATAAACAATATTGTACCCGGAAGTTATGTTATTACAGAAATTCAAGCACCTGATAACTACGCTTTGAATGATACACCTAAAACTATTGAAGTTAAGTCAGACGGTAAAACACAAAAATTATCTTTTGACA
>CAMTZM010000027.1 GCA_947086655.1 uncultured Eubacteriaceae bacterium | reverse complement strand
CTGTTTCATTTTATATTCCGGGTAATTGCCAAAAACCTTAAGTTGTTGGCATTGGGTCCCCATGTAATAGGTGTCTTCTTTTTTTCAATACCAGATGGAATAATACAGATATCTTGTTTTTTTTGTTTTAAAAATCCTGCTAACTTAATTTCTGGTTTAGATTTTTTGAAATGCGGAAATATGTTATTTGGATTTATTCCAAAAGAAATAAATTCAAATTTTACAGCATCATGTATTAGGTTGATTAAATCTGAAGAACGAATAATGGATTCTTTTCCAGATGTTCCACCAGATTTAATTGCTTCTTCAATTTTGTTCTTAAAGATTAAAAGCTGCTCATCAATAAACATCATAAATACATCCTCCTAAATTAGTTTTGTTTTTTTATCTGTTCAATTTATATTTATAATACTTATATATATGATAAATAGAAACATATTTTTTAAAATCATATTATTAAAAATTTACATCTATTATTTTAAATAATGCGATACTTTTTCAGCAATAATCCCTATACGTTTATAAGATATAAATTTGCAAAGAAAATCTGTAAATCTGCCATATTTTCTATACAGCAAATTAAACATAAAATAAGCAGCTCTTTGATTTTTACTTTCTGGCATTCTCTTAAATATATTTTTTAAACTATATACTTGCTTATACAACCATATATAACCATCATAAACTTCCTTAGCACTCATATTCTTAGGTTTAAAAACAACCTCTGCCGTATTATATAAAGATAAATCATCTGTAATAATACGACCTTCTTTTTTTAATCTGTCATATAAAGCTGTTCCGGGATATGGCGTTAAAATATGCGATGTTACCGTTTCTATTTTATTTTTTACTATCCAATCAAGAGTTGTCTTAAATGTTTCCTTTGTATCTCCGTCAAGACCAAATACAAAACTTGCATTAATCATTATGCCTCTTTCATGAATAGAATTAATAGCTTTTTCATAATCTTTAATACTGTTTTGTACTTTATGTACATCGTTAATAGAATCCGGATTTATACTCTCAAAACCTATAAACAAACTTTGACATCCGCTTTCTTTCATTAAATCAAGAAGTTTCAAATCATATACAGCGTTTATTGAAACTGCGGCATTCCATTTAATATTCATTGGCTTTATTGTTTTTAAAAATTCATTAGTCCATTTAATATTTCCGGCAAAATTATCATCAATAAACATAATATGTTTTGATTTTACAGCTTTTATATCCTTTATAACATCTTCAATATTACGATTTACATACATTCTTTCAGAAGCGCTGTTATAACAAAAATCACACCTAAATGGACAGCCTCTGCTTGTGTGAACTACATTGCAATATAAATATTTGTCCATTTCTAAAAAATCGTATGCCGGTGAAATAATATCATCTCCGCTTATTTTCTTTTCACATCTGTAAACACTTTTAAGCTTTCCTTCTTTATAATCTTCCAAAATATAAGGCCATGTACCCTCCGCCGCTCCTATACATAAAACATCAAAACAATCAGGCAAAATAGTATCCGATGCCGTAGTTATATGAATGCCTCCGGCTACTACAACAGAACCGTTTTTTCGGAATCTTTTTGAAATTTCAATAGCTCTTTTTAATGTATCAACTGTAACAGATATACCAACTATATCGGGCTTATCGTCGTAAATTATATCTTGTATGTTTTCATTTTCCAAAACGACTTTGTGATTTTTGCGAAGAATATTTACAATAGTAAGAAGACCAAGCGGAGGAGCCATGTGCATTTTTATATCTGTATCCATAGGTCTTTTTTTCATTTTAGGCTGAATTAATTTTATAAACATAATATTACCTCTCTAATCTTAAAACGTATCTGAAAACATATATTTTAGTTTTCTGATACGCTTTAATTAAACAAATATTTATTTAGAAATTTTCTCAATTCCACCCATATAAGGTCTAAGAGCCTTTGGAATAATAATACTTCCGTCTTTCTGCTGATAATTTTCAAGTATAGCAGCAGTCGTTCTTCCTACTGCAAGTCCGCTTCCATTAAGTGTATGAACAAACTGAGCCTTATCTTTAACATTGTCTTTAAACTTAATATTAGCCCTTCTTGCCTGATAATCTTCAAAATTTGAACAACTCGAAATTTCAACATACCTATTATAACTTGGCATCCAAACCTCAATATCATAAGTCATAGCTGAACTAAAACCTAAGTCTCCCGAACATAATTTTACAACTCTGTATGGAAGCTCTAAAAGTTTTAAAATATCCTCTGCATCATTTGTAAGAAGTTCAAGTTCATTATATGAATTTTCAGGTCTTGAAAATTTAACTAATTCAACTTTATTAAATTGATGCTGCCTTATAAGCCCTCTTGTATCCCTTCCGGCTGAACCGGCTTCCGCTCTGAAACAAGCTGTATAAGCACAATGTTTAATAGTAAGTTTTCCTCCGTCTAATATCTCATCCCTATACATATTAGTTACAGGAACTTCAGCCGTAGGTACAAGAAAAAATCCATTATTTGAAACTTTAAAAGCATCTTCTTCAAATTTAGGCAACTGTCCTGTTCCAATCATACTGTCACGATTTACCATTTGAGGCGGAAAAACTTCAGTATATCCATGCTTGTCTACATGAGTATCAAGCATAAAATTAGTAATCGCTCTTTCAAGACGTGCACCAACTCCTTTATAAACTGTAAATCTTGCCCCTGAAATTTTAGCCGCTGTTGCCGGGTCAAGTATATCATACATTTCACCTATTTCCCAATGAGGTTTTGGCTCAAAATCAAATTCAGTAGGCTGCATAAACTTTCTTAATTCCTCATTTTGACTATCGTCTGTCCCATCCGGAACAAGTTCATTAGGAGTATTCGGCACACTTAAAAGAAAATTTTTTATCTCGTCATCAACATCTTTAAGTTTAGAATCAAGTTCCTTTATAGTATCCGACAGACGTTTCATTTCAGACATTATCTCTGAAACGTCTCCGCCTTCTTTTTTAATAATAGGTATTTTTTTTGACTCATTATTCTGCTTATTTTTAAGTTCTTCAACCTCTTTAATTATTTCACGCCTTTTGTTGTCTATTTCCAAAAAATTTTCTAATTTATAATCCTTATGTCTTTTAGAGAGAGCTTTTTTCACATTATCAAAATCACTTCTTAATCTTTTTACATCTAACATTATATAAAACCTCCTAAATTAGAGAAACACTGAATTAATCAGCGTTTCATTAATCATATTATTATAACATATATGGAAAAATTATTCAAACCCCCGCTATAAAAAAACAAAAATTTTTTAAAAAATTATGTATATAATTTTTTTTAAATGTTAATAATATTACTGTAATTAATTACAACCTTTTTTAATATCCCCCAACGCCGCCGTAAAATCCCCCTACGGCGGCTTATAAAACAAACTTTTTTATAATCTCACTTACAGCACCGTTATTGTTATCATTTTCGCATACATAGTCGGCGTTATTTTTAATTTCATAAGATGCATTTAATGGAACAGCTCCTAAACCGGCTGTTTTTATCATATCCAAATCATTAAAAGTATCTCCTATTGCAATGACATTTTTTATATCAATATTTTTAATTTTTGCTATTTCTTTTACAGCGCTTCCTTTGGTTATATTTATAGGATTAAACTCAAGAAGCGTATCGGAAGAAAAAAATACATTGCGACCGTCTTTTTGAAAATAATCCATTGCTTTTTTTAAATCAGAATTATCTCCTTTTAAAAGAATTTTTGACACATCGCAATCAATATAAGCATTAAAATCTTTGCATATAAAAGGAGATATTAAAGACCTTTTCATATACATATCAATTAAAGGGGTGACTTTTTCAACAACAGGCTTATCACCTATATAAACAATTATATCTGCTTTAAAATTACTGCACTTCTTTATTATATCAATTGTATCATGTATTTTTATTCTTTGCTCATAAAAAATCTTTTTTGAAACAATATCATAAATAAGAGAACCGTTATAAAATATACCTATGTTTTCTTCTTTTAAAATTTCAAGTTCTTTGTAAAATCTCTCTGCGGACATAAACGAACGCCCTGTACATATTATAAATTCAACTCCATTTTTTACAGCCATTTTTACAAAAGCTTTATCTATATCATTTATTTCACCGTTATCATTTAAAAGAGTGCCATCAAGGTCGCAAAGAATCATTTTATATTTATTCATATCTTTTTAGCTATTTTTATAGCCTGTTCTTCCTCCTCTGAAAGTTTATATTTTACGCATACTCCTTTTTCAATAGGTTTTGCATAAGTATAGCAGCCTTCTCTTGAATAAATGCTGCTTAATACTATTCCGTTATTTTCGTCATCTAAAAGAGCTATAACAAATGAAAACTCTCCCCCAACATCTTCAAAAGGGTTATATCTTACAAGACCAACCTTTTGTACACAAAATTTCATTCTTGAATTAATGCTGTCTATACCTTCGGCAAGTTTATTATATTTAATATCCATTATTTTTTCACTTTGTGTGTATTTTTCACTAAGTGAATTAATATTATTAATATGTTTTATAAGCATTTCTTCAAAATTCAGTGACTCACTTTTATCTGACATAAACTTATCTATACGTTTTATAGTTTTTCCAATTTTATAAAATTCTATAACATCCAATATAATTCCAATTAAAACTATAACAGAAATAGATATCAGAACTATCAAAATATAATTGTTATCAGTTAAAATACTCATTTAAAAAACTCCTCACATTTAATCTAATTTCATCTTATGTATCTAAAAAAATCAGTTACTGCTGCTTTCTAATTTATTTATAAGACACACAATTCTGTCAAGTTCTTCTTGTGAATAATACTCAATTTCAATTCTGCCTTTATTTTTTCCATTTTTAATATTTACTTTTGTTCCAAATATATTATTCATTGTTTTTTCGATAGACTTATAAACCTCATTTTTTTGAGTATTATCATTCTTTTTTTCATCTGTTTTGCTTTCTTTAATTTTATTTACATTATATGTTCTTGCTATTTCCTCACTTTCTCTAACGCTTAGCTGTTCTTCTATAATTTTTTCAGCAAACTCAAATTGTTTATCGTTATCATTTAATGAAAGAATACTTCTTGCATGTCCGCTTGTAATCTTTCCTTCTCTCAAAAAATTCTGAACTCTTATATCAAGATTGAGAAGTCTTACAGCATTAGCAACAGCAGCCCGGCTTTTTCCTACCTTTACTGCTATTTCCTCTTGATTCAAATTAAACTCCTCTGAAAACCTTTTATATGTAACAGCTTCCTCAATAGGATTAAGATTTTCCCTTTGTACATTTTCAATCAAAGCCGCCTCAAGCCTTTTCATTTCGTCAAAATCCTTTACAATAACAGGTACAGTTTTAAGCCCTGCCAGCCTTGCAGCACGCCACCTCCTCTCTCCTGCAATAATTTCATATCCGTCTTCATTTTTTCTAACAATAAGAGGTTGTATAATTCCCATTTCATAAATTGAACCAGCCAATTCTTTTAATTTATCTTCATCAAAACTTTTTCTTGGCTGCCGTTTATTAGGATACACATTATTTATATCCTCATCAATAACTAAATTATCAGTATCATTATAATCCTTTAATTTTAATGAATCGTTTACTTTTTTTTCGCTGCTTTCCTTTTTACTCTCACTGAACAAAGCGTTAAGGCCTTTACCCAAACCTTTTTTAGAATTCATATTAATTCCTCCTATTTATCACTTCTTCGGCAAGCATAGCGTACGCTTCAGCGCCTTTTGATTTTGAATCATATAAATTAATAGGAATACCATGACTTGGCGCTTCGCTTAATCTAACATTTCTTGGTATAATACTTTTATATATATCGTTTGGAAGATATTTTTTTACTTCCTCAACAACTTGTGATGAAAGATTTGTACGAGAATCATACATAGTAAAAACAACACCTTCCATTTTCAATTTGCTATTTAGTTTTTCCTTTACAAGATTAATAGTGTGTATAAGCTGTGTAAGCCCCTCAAGCGCATAGTACTCACATTGCAGAGGAACAATTACCGAATCAGCCGCTGTAAGAGCATTAAGTGTTAAAACACTTAAAGATGGGGGACAGTCAATTATAATAAAATCATATTTTCTTTTAACTTTTTTAAGCGCCTCCTTTAAAACATATTCTCTTTTTTCAACATCAATGAGTTCAATTTCAGCTCCTGACAATTCTATGTTTGAAGGAAGTATATCAAATTTATCAAAACCTTCTATATTTTTAATTATATCATCTATATCAGCGTTTCCAATCAGAAGATTATAAACTGTAAACTCTGTTTCATTTTTATCTACTCCAAGACCGCTGCTTGTATTTCCTTGAGGGTCAAGGTCAATAGTAAGCACCTTTTTACCTAATTTCGCTAAACTTGCACAAAGATTTATATTTGTAGTCGTCTTTCCGACTCCTCCCTTTTGATTTGCCACTGCTATTATTCGTCCCATTTTCATCCTCCTTTTTAATTTTATTTTACAAAAAACAATTTTCATAAATTTACATATGTTTTTTTGTAATTTTAATTATATCACAAAAATGTTTCACGTGAAACATTTTCAAAGTATTTATTTCATTCATTTTTTTACACTTTATACGATTTTTAGAGAAATATGGCAACAAAAAATTGTTTCACGTGAAACAATCCAAAAATAAATAAATCAAAAAGTGCCTTTAGATATATTCATAACTAAAGGCACTGCTTTTTTAAAATTATTTATATTGTTTTTATTATTGCTTGTCATCATCTTTTTTCTTTGTGCTGTTTTTATCTTTAAAGAAAATAATATATATACCTAAAGCAATAAATACAAACACAAGCCCATTACTTATTATATGATGATAAGGTCCAATAAAAAAGTCCATACTCATTCTTAAATAATCAAGTATTTCAACAGCAAAAACTATTCCAAGAAAACCTATAATAAATACTTTGTTTTGAATAACAAAAGATTTGATATCATTAAAATCATCATTTACATGTATGCCAGATATAATTTTTTTCCGACATTCAAAAGCATCAAAAAAATTCCAAATCCATAAAATAAAACATACAGAAGTAAAAATACCTGAAACAGTTCCGGATAAATACCCTAAAGCAAAGAAAGAGGACATAATCATTAAACCTCTTTTCATAAGCCCCTCATACATATGCCCAGCTCCGGGAATAAAAGAGAGACAAAATACAAAGAAAGAACTTGGATTGTTTGATGAAGTTACTTTATGAGAATGTGAAGAAGTCCCATCAAATTCACTTGTACAACGGCTTAAACAACTTTTACAATAAACTCTTCCATTTATTTCAACAGCACAATCGTCACAAATCCAATCACCGCACTTACAACAAGTATTTACAGCCGGCTTGTCTGAATGATATTTACAGTTACTCATTATAAAACCTCCTTTAAAAAATAAAAATTTCAAATAATACACTGCCCGCGGTTTTTTTTATCAGTGTCTTATACTAATTAATTACAAAAATAAATACGGCAAATAAATCAAAAAGTTTATTAATAAAATAAAAAAAGCGAAATTTAAGTATTTAATTAAATTTCGCTTCAGACTGTCGAAAAAGTCAAAATTTTTTTAAACTTTAATTTATGGAAAAAGCGTCGCAGACTTTAATCCGCAAAACGGGCTTTGCCCGTTTGAGGAAAAGAGACGTTTCAAGGGCTTTCAAGCCTTGTACGAAGAAACGTCTCTTTATTCTTCTGCTTAAAATCATCGAAAACTTTTTTTTCGATGACAGCGTTGTCGACTTTGTCGACACGCTGAAAGCGAAATTTAAGTATTTAATTAAATTTCGCTTAGTCTTTAAAAAAATATAAAATCAAAGTTTCATATTTTGAAAAAAAAGAAAAATTCTTCTGTCGGTTAAATTACATTCTTTCTGGAGCATCAATTCCAAGAATTTTAAGTCCCGAATTAATAACACAATTAACAGCAAAAGTAAGAGAAAGCCTTGCTTTTTTTATTTTTTCTTCACTTCCCAATATGTTATTGTCATGATAAAATTTATTAAACGCCTGACAAATATCAACTATATGTCTTGTAACGATATAAGGCTCATATTTATCAGCTGCATCAATAACTTTTGCCGGAAATTCCTCTAAAAGCTTTATAACCCTATACGATGCCTCATCTGTAATATATTCACTCTCTCCTAATATTCCATTTTCATCAACATTCCCTTTTTTAAGCAAACTGCATGTACGTGCATAAGTATATTGTACATATGGTCCTGTCTCTCCGTCAAAATTAAGCATTTTATCTAAATCAAGCACAACATTTTTAATTCTGCTGTTGTATAAATCATTAAAAATAATAGCTCCTATTCCAACTTGTTCGGCAACCTGTTCTTTGTTTTCAAGTTCGGGATTTTTTTCATTTATAACATTAATTGCTTTATTAACTGCACTGTTTAAAATATCTTCCATTAAAACAACACGTCCGCTTCTTGTTGACATTTTCCCATCAGGTAAATTTACAAGGCCAAAAGGTACATGTATAAGTCTATCACTCCAATCATATCCCATAAGCTCAATAACTTTAAACCATTGTGCAAAATGAAGATTTTGGTCAAAAGCAGTAACATAAATACATTTGTCAAAATCATATTCCTTTTTGCGGTAAAAAGCTGCTGAAATATCTCTCGTAGGATATAAAGTTCCTCCGTCACTTCTAATTATAAGACAAGGCGGCATATTAAAATTATCAAGTTCTACTATCTCAGCACCCTCACTTTTAGTAAGTAAATTTTTTTCTTTAAGTTCATCAACTACCGCATCCATTTTATCATTATAAAAACTTTCCCCTGTAAAATAATCAAACTTAATATTAAGTCTTTCATAAATTCTATTATATTCTTTCATGCTTATATCAATAAACCATTTCCATAAGTCAAGCGCTTCCTTATCTCCATTTTGCATTTTTACAAACCAACCTCTTGCCTCATCATCAAGAGAAGGATTTTTTTCAGATTCCTCATGATACTTAACATAAATACGGCTTAATTCTTTAACGTCGTCACGTTCAACAGTTTCTTTGTCTCCCCAGTTTTTATAAGCCATAATAAGTTTTCCAAATTGAGTTCCCCAATCTCCTAAATGGTTAATCCCAATACTGTTATATCCTATAAAATTAAAAATATTATATAAAGCTTTTCCTATGACAGTAGAACGCAAATGTCCGGCATGAAAAGGCTTTGCTACGTTAGGAGATGAATAATCTATAACAATATTTTTCCCTTTTCCTAAATCCGATTTTCCATATTCCTCTTTTTTATTTATAATATCAGATAAAATACCACTTATAAAAAACTCTTTTTGTACAAAAAAATTAACATATCCGTTAACTGCTCCTACTTTTTCAAAATATTCAACATCCGGTATTTTTTCTGTAATATCTTTTGCTATTAAACCCGGACTCTTTTTTAACTCTTTAGCAAGCTTAAAGCATGGCAAAGCATAATCTCCCATAGTGCAATTTTGCGGCACTTCAATAAGTTCTTTAATATCAGACTTATTCATATCAACAATATTACTTATTAATTGTGCTATCTTTTCTTTAAAATCCATAATAAATAAATTCTCCTTTGTATATAAATTATATAAATATAGTTTAATTTTTTAGTTTTCTGAAACACTTTCTTTATGTGTAAAAATTTTAACAGCCCCATGTATATTTTTTATTTCAAAAGGCATATTAGGGCCTTTTTCACCATCAAAATCCGTTTGAAGATATCTTTTGTCATCTGCAAGATTTTCCACTTTAATATAGTTATCTTGAAAATAAATAACTTTATCGTCATTAAGATGCTCTCCTTTAAAAAACTTAACAATAACACTTGAAAGTTCAATAAGTGCAACACCTTTAAAAGCAACAAAATCAAACATTCCATCATTTACAGACGCTTGAGGAGAAAGTTTTTTAACGCCTCCTGTTCCCGAACTGTTAAGAACCAAAAATAAATAAATATCTTCCTCAAAAACGTCTTTGCTGTTTGTAATTCTCATAGGTATAGGTCTGTATCCCGGAATTTGCTCAATTCCTTTTATGTAATAGGCTGCCTTACCTATTGTGTCTTTAAAACGTGTATTAACATTTGACGATATATCAGAAAATAAACCGCCGGCACATACATTAATAAAATATTTGTCTCCTCCAAACCCTAAATCAACATCTGATATAACACCATTTAAAACTACATCGCAAGCGCTTTCAACATCTTTTGGAATTTTAAGAAAACTTGCAAAATCATTAGCTGTTCCCGAAGGTATTATACCTATTGGTATATGATTTTTGCCATTTTTCATAAGCGCATTAATAACAATATTAAGTGTGCCGTCTCCCCCTGAAACACACAAAGCGTCATAATCTCCATTCATTTTATTAATATGCCTATCTATATCTCCTTTTTCAATTGTTCTAAAAGGATGTACTTCATATCCTCCGTCACCCTGCATTTTTTTTATAAATAAATCTAAATTATCTTTAAACATTTTATCTCCTGAATTAGGATTATAAATAAGCTTTAACTTTTTCAACACACATACCTCCTCAATATTACAAAACCTTTTTAATACAGTTAATAATATTAAAAATATACTTAAATATAAAATACAGAAAATATGTTAATAAAGAAAAATAACAAAACCAATCAAAAACAAAAGCTTCTCTTTTTCTATTATTTTTAATTAAAAGACTTTTAAAAACATATTCTATAACAGATACAACAATTATAAAACCGCATAAAAACAAAAAATCACTCATATACAGCCTGATATATCGCCTTCATGTACAAGCATTCCATTATCATCATAAAATCCTATTGCCTTAAAAATATAATCAAATTCGCCGTCTTTATCAGCGTACTGATAAAGACCGCCCCTGTTATAACAATATCTTACAAGCATTCTAACAGCAAGTTCTGCTAATACAGTTTCCTTAAAACTATAAATACCGCTTATTTTAAATCTCTCTCCGTCATAAACAGCATTTCCTCCGGCTGCAACTTCTTCGCCGTCGTAAATAACAATTTCTGCACCATTTTCTTTATGATTCCACAAGTTTTTTATCATTATCAATAACCGCCTTTATCTTTTCAACAGAATTTTTTAAATCAATAAGAAATTTATTGTTTCCTTCTTCAATCCTATAAGTTATATAAACTTTATTTCCTCCTGAAATAAGCATTTTATCAGAAAGAGAATTATTAACTACTGCTTTAATTAAAGACTTTGAATCAATATTGTTCTTATCTCTAAACAAAAGCACAATATTATTGCCTTTTTGCTTAATTGACTCAATACCTATGCTATGAGCAAAAGCTTTTAAAAGTGCAGCCTCAAGAAGATTGCCAACAGCTAAAGGTATATCCCCGTATCTGTCTTCAAGTTCATCTTGAACATCAAAATAATCTTCAACACAATTAATAGCAGCAATTTTTTTATACATATCAAGCTTTTGTTCCTCATTTGATATATAATCAGAAGAAATAAAAGCATCTATGTTAATATCAATAACCGTCTCAAATCTTTCCTGAACTTTTATTCCCGTTAATTCTTTTACAGCCTCATCAAGAAGTTTGCAATAAAGTTCATATCCAACAATATCCATATGCCCATGCTGTTCAGCACCTAATATATTTCCCGCTCCCCTTATTTCAAGGTCACGCATTGCAACTTTAAAACCTGAACCAAATTCCGTAAACTCTCTTATTGTCTGAAGCCTTTTTTCAGATACTTCTTTAAGCGCTTTATCTTTTTTATACATAAGATAAGCAAATGAACTTCTGTTTGAACGCCCAACCCTTCCCCTAAGCTGATAAAGCTGACTTAAACCCATACAGTCGGCATCTTGAATAATAATAGTGTTTACATTTGGAATATCAAGCCCTGTTTCAATAATCGTTGTGCATACAAGAACATTAATATTATTTTCCATAAACTCAACCATTACATTTTCAAGTTCTCTTTCGCTCATTTGCCCATGAGCATATCCTACATTTGCTTCCGGAACAAGCTTTTTAATTTTTATCATAACTTCTTCAATATTTCTTACCCTGTTATATAAATAATAAACTTGCCCTCCTCTTGCTATCTCACGATGTATAGCGTCTCTTACTGCCTCCGGACTAAATTCCATTACATAAGTCTGAATAGGAAGCCTTTCGTTTGGAGGCTGTTCCAAAACACTCATATCCCTTATTCCAGACAAACTCATATGAAGTGTACGAGGAATAGGCGTTGCAGAAAGTGTAAGTACGTTTACTGTACTTTTTATTTTTTTCATCTTTTCTTTATGAGAAACTCCAAAACGCTGCTCCTCATCAACAATTATAAGCCCTAAATCTTTAAAAACAATATCTTTTGATAATATACGATGAGTTCCTATAACAATATCTACCATACCGTTAGAAAGACCTTTAATAACTTCCTTTTGCTGTTTTTGAGTTTTAAAACGTGATAACATCTCAACATTTACAGCAAAATTCTGCATACGGCTTATAAATGTTGTATAATGCTGCTGCGCAAGTATAGTAGTAGGCACAAGATAAGCTACCTGCTTTGAATCCTGTACAGCCTTAAAAGCTGCTCTTATTGCTACTTCTGTCTTTCCAAAGCCTACATCGCCGCATATAAGCCTATCCATAATTTTGCCGCTTTCCATATCATCTTTTATATCTTTAACGGCATTAAGCTGGTCTTCTGTCTCATCATAAATAAATGAATCTTCAAACTCTCTTTGCCATATGCTGTCCTTTGAATAAGAAAAACCTTTGTTTGAACGTCTTTTAGCATACAATTCAACAAGTTCTTCAGCTTGTATATAAGCAGCTTTTTTCGCTTTTGCTTTCGATTTCTCCCACTGCCCTGTACCTAACTTGTTAAGTTTAGGCGTACTCGACTCACCGCCTATATACTTTTGCACAAAGTCCATTTGATTAATAGCTACATAAAGAGTTCCTCCTCCAGCATATCCTATTTTTATATAGTCCTTTATAACACCTTGGGAATTTATTTTTTCAACTCCCTGATAAACCCCTATGCCATGACTTTCATGTACCACATAATCTCCTAATTTTAATTCATTAAAGCTTAAAACAGACTTTTTCTTTTTCTTTTTAGATAAA
Organism: uncultured Eubacteriaceae bacterium; assembly: GCA_947086655.1. Classification (GTDB taxonomy): domain Bacteria; phylum Bacillota; class Clostridia; order Lachnospirales; family CAG-274; genus CAMTZM01. The sequence goes on along the minus strand of CAMTZM010000027.1, from coordinate 20,219 downwards.
TTTTTCTTTTTATCACCGTTTCCAAATATTTCTTTATCAGCTATAACAGAAAACTTATTTTCAATATACTCAAAACCGCTGTTTAAACTTCCTCTTAAAACATAAACAACATTTTTGGCAGCATCAAGCCTTTTAATATCCTCAATAAAAAATGCCGGTATATCCCTTTCAATAAGTTCTTTTACTATTCTTTCACATCTTGTGTGCCCTCCGGCAAGAAATAATATTCTATATCCGCTTTTAATCATATGCTTAATATCATTTATAAGCATATCAAAATTATTTTTAAAAACGCTTGATGATTTAACTGAAAAATCCACAATTTTATTTACTTTAAAATCTTTTATATTTTTAATAACAGAAGAAAAAAGAATTGTCTCAAATTCTTCGCTTTTCTTAATTATATAATCATATCTGAAAATCATATTAACTTGAGAAGGAAACATAGTTCCTTTTAAAATCCTATTATTAATACTGTCTGCAAATTCGTCCAAAGTGTTTTTAGCATATTCGTTTATCCTTGAAGGTTCGTCAAAAAAAACAATTGTGTCATTGCTTAAATAATCAAAAAATGAAACGCTGTCTTCATATAAAAACTGTATATATTTATCTGCTCCTGAAAAAACTTTCTGCTGTTTAAACTTTTCCATTATATCATCGTAAAGCTCTTTTATGTTATCTTTATATTCTTCTAAGGAAACACATTTTTCAAATTCAGATTTTACAAGTGTTTCTGCTCTTTTCAATCTGATTTCATCGTAAACAATTTCTCTTACAGGAAATATTTTTACTTTATCAAGCCTTTCAACAGAACGCTGAGAAATTGTATCAAAACTTCTTATAGTATCAATTTCATCATCCCAAAACTCAATTCTAACAGCATTTTCCCCAATCATATCAAAAATATCAACAATACCGCCTCTTACAGCAAACTGCCCTCTCCCTTCAACCATATCGCTACGCTCATATCCCATATAAATAAGTTTCTGAGAAAGTTTATTTATAGCTATTTCATCTCCGGCACTTAAATCAAGAATAAAATCCTTAAAAATATTTTTAGGAACAAGCCTGTCAAAAAGAGCCTCAACAGATAAAACAATACATATATTATCACCTTTTAAAAGCCTGTCTATAATTTCAAAACGTGTTTTTATTATATCAGCACTTTTTATATCAGCACTGTAAAAAATAATATCCTTAGAGGGATAAAGAACCACTTTGTCTTTAATAAAAAACTGCATGTCTTCATATATGGATTTTGCTTTAAGAGGTGAAGGCGCTATTATAAGCATAGGTCTTTTTGTAAGCTCATATACAGCATAAGATAAATGAGCTTTTTGAGAATCAATAACACCATTTACAAGTATCGGACTTTTTTCGGACTTTTCGGAAGAAATAAAATTAATCATACTTTTAAAACTTGGCAACTCATCTAAAGTGTCAATAAAAATATTCATAATACAAACCACCCAGTCTATTTAAAAACTATATAAAACAACAAAAATTCACTATTATGTTTCATTTTTTAATCTTTTATTAAATAAATTCATAGCGTTATTTACACCTTTAACAGAATCGCAAATAATTTCTTCAGCAGCTTTAGCAGCATCAGTTAAAGCATTTATAATATCATTATCCTCGCTTTTTTTAAACTTGCTAAGCACAAAGTTTTTTAAATCAAACTCATTAGGCTTAGGTCCAATACCTACCCTTATTCTTGCAAAACAATCATTTTCAATATGATAAATAATATTTTCCATTCCTTTTTGTCCGCCGGCACTTCCTTTTGCCCTTATTCTTATATCGCCTACGGGTATATTAACATCATCGCAAATAACTATAAGTTCATTTATATTTCCTTTGTAATACCCTAAAATATCCCTTACAGCCTCTCCGCTTAAATTCATATAAGTCATTGGTTTAATAAGCATAACCTTTTTGCCTTTTATAATTCCCTCTCCAAAGTTTGCTTTAAACTTATTTTTATTTACATTAATATTATAGTCATATGAAAGCTTATCTATTACTTCAAATCCAACATTATGCCTTGTCCATTTATATTGACTTCCGGGATTTCCAAGACCAACTATAAAAAACATATTCTACCTCCGAATTAATATTAACTGTTCAATAATATTATCACATTTTTTGTAAATATTCAATAAATGTACAAATAAAGGAAACATAAATTAAAAAATAAATAATAATTTTTCAAAATTATTAATATAGTATTACATATACCGATATTTTTTGACACTTCAAATTAATTATACTATAATTAAATTCTAATATAATTTTAATTATACATTGAAAGGAGGAAACTTTAATTTGTCTATAATACAAATAAAATCTCTCACAAAGATATATCCTGTTGGAAACGAAAAAGTAACCGCTCTTGACAATATATCTCTTGAGATGGAAAAAGGCAAAATATATTGTCTTTTAGGCACGTCTGGTTCTGGAAAATCAACTTTGCTTAATATGATGGCTGGTCTTGAAAAACCCACAAAAGGACAAATAATAATAAAAAACAGTCATATAGAAAAAATGAACGAAAATCAACTTGCAAGATTCAGACAAAAAAATATAGGTTTCGTATTTCAATCTTACAATCTTTTGCCGGCTTTTACAGCTTTAGAAAACGTAACACTTCCATTGATATTTAAAAAAATACCTAAAAGGATAAGAGAAAAGCGTGCCAAAGAAATGCTTTGCGCAGTAGGCTTAAAAGACAGAATAAAACATACTCCGGCACAAATGAGCGGAGGACAGCAGCAAAGAGTAAGTATAGCAAGAGCTTTTGTAAATAATCCAGATATAATATTTGCAGATGAGCCTACCGGCAATCTTGATACAAAAACAACTTTAGAAATGATGGATTTAATAACAAAAATATCAAAAGAAAATAATCAAACACTTATAATAGTAACACATGATTTAGAAATATCAGAATATGCTGATGTAATAATTCATATACGTGACGGAAAAGTAGACAGTATAGAACAAGTAAATAAAAAAATGATTGAAAAAATATGAGAGGTAATAAAAATGAGAAAATTTATGTTTTTGTTTATAATTATTTTTTCATTAAACGCAGTTAATTTTGTACATGCTGAAGGTGACGACATTCCGCCTATTGAACCAGACCCTATACCAGCTTTAAAAATACAAAGCAATACAATGATTTCTGCAAGCCCCGGAGACGAGTTTACAGAAGAATTAATGATAAAAAATATAAGTTCATTTTACGCTTATAATATTTTAGTGCAAGCTGAAGCCGGAGGAAGCAGCATACCATATGAAATGGAGTTTATAAATCGTTCTAATGTAAAAAGCAGTGTACAAAATACAGGCATAATGAAAACATATATAAAATTTAAAATAGACCAAAATGCAGCAACCGGAACATATCCAATTACATTGCATTATTCTTTTACAAATAAAGATAAGCAAAGTTTTACTGGAAGCGACCAAATATTTTTAAAGATAAATAATACACAGAATTTTCCCGTTGTAGTTTTAAATGATTTTAAAATGTCAAAAGAAAAAATAACCGCTGGTGAAAATGTAACATTGCAAATGAAACTTGAAAATACAGGAAAATTAGGAGCAAGAGATGTACAAGTAGCTCTTACAAGCTTATCAACAGAGGGAATAACTTTATATAAAGATTCAAACATGGCATACTTTCCCGTATTTAATACAGACAGCCAAAACACATTAACATTTGAATTTACATCCAATCCAAATATGGAGACAGGCTCTTATCCGGCAGTATTTAAAGTATCTTATAAAGATGTTGAGGGGAATGATTATTCTAAAGAATATACATGTTATATAAATGTAATAGCAAAAGATGAAGATGACGATGAAAAAAAATCCAATTTAAACATAATATCTATGCAGTCTCCTACCGGAGTATACGGAGTAGGGCAAATATTTGAAATAAAAATGCAAATAAAAAACTCCGGTGAAAACGACGCCTCAAATGTAACAATAAAAGCAAAAACCCCTGAAGGCGACACAATAGTTCCCCGTTCAACAGATACATTATCAATACCTTTAATAAAAGCCGGTGAAAGTGTTCCTTTAAGTTTTTCATTTTCACCAACTTCAGCCTCAAGAACAAAAAACTACTCAATAGGCTTTGATGTGGAATATGAAACAGGAGCAAAACTTGAAGATAAAACAAAAGAAAAATATAACTTCAGCCAATATGCCGGAGTTAATGTAACAAACCCTGAAGGTGATAAAGAAGACAATAAAGAAGATGAGAAAGAAGACGAAAAAAAATCCACTCCTAAAATTATAGTAAGCAAATACGTTTGTTCTCCTGTAATAGTAGAAGCCGGAAAAAAGTTTGATTTAAACTTAACTTTTAAAAATACACATTCTCAAAAAACAGCAAACAATATAAAGCTTTATTTAACTGCAGAAGATGAAACAGAAGAAAAAGGAAATGTTTTTTCACCGGATAACTCAAGCAATACATTTTATATTGATAAAATTCCTCCTAAAGGAGAAGTAAATCATGTTTTTAAAATGTTTGCTGTACCTGACGCAAAACCCCGCACATATACTTTGAAAATAAATTTTGAGTATGAGGATGACGAACTTAATACATTTGAGACAACAGAACTTGTTGGAATAAACGTAAAACAATCAGCCGGCTTTGATACAAGTGAGATAGTATTTCCGGAATATGCTGTTTTAGGTGAACCTGTAAGCCTTAATTTTGAGATTTATAATACCGGAAAAGTTACATTATCAAATTTTATGATAAAAGCAGAAGGTGATTTTGATACATCTGGGGCATCTATTTATATAGGCAATTTTGATTCAGGATCATCGGAGTACTACGAAGGCATGCTTACTCCAACTCAAACCGGAGAATGCAAAGGAAGACTTATAATAAGTTATGATGATACAGACGGAGAGCATAGAGAGGATATACGTGAATTTACTGTAAATGTTGATGATGCTGAACCTGTAATGAATCCTGAAGATATGGAATTTGAGGAAACAGAAGATACAGGTATGTCTAAAACAAAAATAATTTTAATAATAGTTCCTATTGCAGCTGTAATAGCTGCCGTTACAGTATTTATAATATTGCGAATAAGAAAAAAGAAAAGGATGCTTGATAACAATGAGCAGTATTGATGTAATATTAATATCTATAAGAAACCTTTTCAAGCATAAACTGAGAACATTTTTAACTGTTTTAGGCGTTGTTGTCGGAACATCAAGTATAGTAATAATGATTTCACTTGGTATAGCTATGAATGAAAGTTTTGCAAAACAGCTTGACGAAATGGGTGATTTAACTGTACTTCAAGTATATAATCCTTCATTTTGGGGAGAAAAAAACGATTTGGTTATAAACAACGCCTCTATAAATGATATAAAAAAAATAAAAGGCGTAAAAAGTGCAACAGCCGTAATTGAGGATTATTTTAAGTTTAAAAGCGGTCGTTATACGGCTCAAATAAACGTAAAAGGAATAGATGCCGAATCAATGGAAGATTTTGGCTATGTTATAGCTGACGGCAGACTGCTTGATAAAAATGATGAAAATGAACTCAATTTTGTGTTTGGATGTGAAATTCCATATAATTTTGAGAAATCCGGCGCTCGTTACTATCTTTATAATTCAATAAATAATACAGAGGAAAGAGAAGCTCCTAAAATAGACGTACTTAAAGATAAAATACAAATGTCTTATGATATGAACTTTGGTGAAAAAAAATTGTCTTCAGAATCTAATGATAACACAAAAAAACCAGTAAAACCATATAATATAAAAGTTGTAGGTCTTCTCCAGGATACAAATGATTACAATACAAAATATTATGCTTTTATGCCTATAAATCAGCTTGAAAAAATAAAAAAAGATAAAGCACGTTTTGAAAAAGCGGAATATGGTTCAAGAGATAAAAACACTTCTAAAGATAAAGGATATGAATCTTTACTTGTAAAATGTGTAGATATAGATTCGGTATCAAGTATATCAGAAGAATTAAGAACAATGGGATATGAAGTTTACAGCGAAATGGACTATGTAAACAGCATGAAAGAAATAGCCGGAAGTCTTCAGGCACTTTTAGGCGCAATAGGCAGCGTTTCACTTTTTATATCAGCAATAGGTATTACAAATACAATGATAATGGCTATTTATGAACGTACAAGAGAAATAGGAATAATGAAAGTAATAGGAGCTACACTCTCCGATATAAAAAGACTATTTTTGCTTGAAGCTGTAATTATAGGATTTATGGGAGGTATAATAGGAATAGTTTTAAGCTATGGAGTATCAATGATTTTAAACAATGTACAGCTTTCATTTTTAAGCATGATGAGCAGCGGAGAAGGAAATGACATATCTGTAATACCAATTTGGCTTTCTGTATGCTCTCTAATCTTTTCAAGTATGGTAGGACTTATTTCCGGATATTTTCCGGCACGCCGTGCTATGAAATTAAGCTCTCTTTCTGCTATTAAAACTGAATAATAAAAAGTAACTTTCACAAAAAAAATGTCTGCCGCATTAACAATTATTTTTGTTAATCGACAGACACTTTTTTATTTTTTATATTTTAAATATTCCGTTTCATAAAGGTTATTTCCACGGCTGTCAATAACAACTATACCCGGAAAATCCTTAACCGTAAGCTTATGTACAGCCTCTGCTCCAAGTTCAGGATAAGCTATAACCTCATTTTCTATTACATGGCTTGAAAGAAGTGCACCAGCACCTCCTATTGCACCTATATAAACCGCTTTATATTTTATCATAGCATCTATTACATCTTTACTTATTTTGCCTTTTCCTATAAATGCTGAAACTCCAAGCTTTAATGTTATCGGTGAATAAGCATCCATCCTATAACTTGTTGTAGGACCAACAGAGCCTATTGGCTCTCCTTTCTTTGCCGGAGCCGGCCCGGCAAAATAAATTACAGAATTTTTAATATCAAAAGGCAGATTATTTCCTTCATTTAAGCCCTCAATCATTTTTTTATGAGCGGCGTCTCTTGCCGTATAAACAGTGCCTGAAATAAGAACACTGTCTCCGGCATCAAGTATTGAAACTGTATCTTTATCAAGGGGCGCAGACAGTTTAAAGTCCTTTCTCATTTATTTATCCTCCTGTCTAAACAGTTTCTGACTTGATAATATATTAAGATTTATAATAAAATTCTGTTTATCCTTTTTTGATAATACATCAAGTATAACACCTATTGCAACCGAAACAGCGCCTATACTAAAAAAAGCTGCCGCTACAATAAGAGTTGGAAATTTAAGAACAACTCCTGTATCAAAAAAACTCATAAGTATAGGAATAAAAGCCGCTATACCAACTAAAATAAATAAAAAGCCAATTAAACCAAAAAACATAAACGACTTATAATCCTTAAACATTTTCAAAATAGTTTTTATTACTTTCATTCCGTCAGAAAACGTATTAAGCTTTGATACACTTCCCTCCGGTCTGTCTCTGTACATAATAGGTATTTCAGCAAGATTAAATTTTTTATCAAGCGCATTAATTGTCATTTCAGTCTCAATCTCAAAACCTTCAGACATAATAGGAACCATTTTAACAAACTCATAGCTAAAAGCCCTGTATCCAGTCATAATGTCACGGACGTTGCTTTTAAAAATTTTATTTATAAGAAATCTTACAAGCTTATTCCCTACATTATGAAACGGACGTTTATTTTCAGTAAAATAAGTAGACGAAAGCCTGTCCCCAATAACCATGTCATAATCTTCTTCAAGTATAAGCCTTTCCATTTCAGCAGCATGTTCAGCCGGATAAGTATCATCACCATCAATCATAATATAACAATCAGCATTTATTTGTCTGAACATACTTCTTACAACATTTCCTTTTCCCTGACGTCTTTCCTTTCTTACAACAACTCTTGGACCAAGAGACGACGCTATTTCATATGTTTTGTCAGTGGAATTGTTATCATAAACATAAATAGTAGCATCCGGAAGCGCCTCCATAAAATCCAAACAAACCTTTTTGACGGTTTTTTCCTCGTTATAACATGGTACAAGAACCGCCGTTTTTTTTCCTTTCATAAAACAAATCCTCCTAATTATATCAAATAATAAATATACATAAAAAACATAAAAATTATAATCATTATATATTTTATTAAAGCCAAAACTGTACAGTATACATAACATTATAGAAAAATTCCGGGTTTTGTGTACTTACATCATAGTCAAACTTTAAAAACAAAGTCGCAAAAGAACAAAAAATTCCAAACAAAAACAATGCCGAAACACATCTATAAAAAAGCTTTAAACACAATGTATCTTTAACCGTCTCATAAATACACATAATAACAAATGCCGCTGCAATATAAAACAGCCATACAAAATCCATATAATAACGGCTTAAAACTCCCGCCATTTCTGTATCAGCTATTACAATAATAAAACCAAACAAAACAGAAAACATAGTAAAATAAAACAAATTCTTTTCTTTAAGTTTAGCCCTTATATTAAAAAACAATAAAGAGGCAAAAACAAGCGGCTGACTAAAGAATATACCTCCGCACATAGCCTCCCTTATAGTAATACCAAGATAATTTGTTTTTAATGAAACGGTATTAAGAAAAGGAAATTGTCCGTTAATAACAAGAGGCTGAAAAAGATAGCTAAAAATGCCAAAAGGTATTCTTGCCAATACAAAACCTCTTTTAGTCATATCATTTGTAGTAAGATTATAATTTGCTCCAAAATCAAAAACCGAACCAAATCTCTTAAAATTATAATACATTAAAAACGCTGCTGTTACAAAATAAGGAATAACAAAAAGCACAGATTCTTTTATACTGCTTTTTGAAAACAGCTTTTTTTGTTTTATATAATAATAAAATAAAGGTATAGCCAAAAAAGACCCTAAAACCATTTGAGGACGGCATCCCGCTACAAAAGCCATGCAAAGCGAGCCTAAAAACAAACGATATCCTTTAATGCCCCTCTCATTTAAAGCGCTGAGCCAAAAATAAAGCCCCCATAAAGAAAATACAACACCTGAAAGAATAGGTATAAAATACATATCCGGTCTTTTTATAGCAAAAGCAAATCCTGAGCCTAAAACAAGCGCCTCACTTAAAATAACATAAATAATAAACGGAATGTTTTTAAACCATTTTTTAACAGCTTCACGCATAAACAAAAAGCACGCCGGTACATAAAAACACGCCAATATAAAAACAACTGCAGAATTATTAAGTTCGTTTTGCGTAATTAGCTTATAAGGCACATAAAACAAAATTATTGGAATAACTCCAAAATAACAATAATATTTGCCTTCAAAATAAGAATGGTCCCATAAAATTCTGTCTCCCGATTCCTCTAAAAGTTTACCTCTGTAACCTGAATCATATGGATTATCCATGTTTTTAAGAGTATCCGAAGGCTCGTCACTTATATAAAAACGTCCGTCAATAAAAGCGTCTGCCATATCGTTAAACTGACTATGCCATGAAACTGAGTTGACAGCAAAAAAAGGATTGGCATATACAAAAGTAGCTATAAGCAGAGAATGCAAAGAAATTAAAATAATAACAGCCATATTTTGACCGGCATTTCTTTTATTAAACAAAATATTGTAAAAACCATTTTTAGGCATTAATATATAAATAACAGCGCAAATTGCAATTAAAGCTATTACTCTATATACACTAAAATAAAAAGGCACTTTTTTATTTAAAATAATATCTTCAATTATAAAATTTTTATTTTCCATATAATGTAACTTGACTTTAAGTTTTTTACATTCCCCTGATAGATGAACCCTTGCATATTTGCTTTTCTCAACTTCTGAAACTACATATCTTCTATCCATTTCAAAATAAAGCTCATTAGCGTCATCTGATGCCGACAAAGAGTACTCTATAATATCGTTTTCTTTTCTTTCATAACTGTCTGTACGCCTTATGCCTAAATAAACATTTTTTACTTTTTCATTTATATTTAAAATTTCAAAACTTCTTTCCCCTGAGTCTAAAACATAAACACTTCCATCAGAATTAGGCTTCATTCCGTCGTTATATACAAAATCTGAAACATTAAGTTCTTTATAAAACAAAGATTCAAAGAAAGAGAAATTACAAATAAAAACCTCAAAAAGAATAACAGATAAAATTATTATTAATATACTCTTTCCATTTTTATCAAGAAACTTTTCCATAAAATACGTTTCCTTTCTTTAATTTTAAAACCAAAATTGAACTGTATAAAAAACATTATAAAACAACTTAGGATTTTTAACGCTTATATCAGTATCAAATCTTAAAAATAAAGTCGCTGCGTCACAAAATAAGCCAAACAAAAACAAAGATGCTATAACGATATAAAAATATTTAATGTACTCATTATTTTTAAAATACTCATAAGCACATAATATAACCAAAATAGCTGTAATATAAAACAACCACACAAAATCTATATAATATCTGCTTACAATGCCTGCCATTTGTATATCAGCTATTATAATTAAAAACGCTCCTATAAATGATATTAATGCAAAATAAAACAAACCTTTTTCTTTAAGAGTGTTTTTAGCTTTTAAAATAAATAAAGACATTATAATAAGCGGCTGGCTTAAAAACACTCCTCCTATTACAGTTTCATTAATAGTCTTGCCCATATAGTTTGTAGTAAGTTCTGCTGTATTTAAAAAAGGAAATTGCCCGTTAATAATAAGAGGCTGAAAAAGGTAACTGTAAAGTCCTAAAGGAATACGTGCCAATACAAAACCTCTTTTTGTCATATCATTTGTAGTAAGATTATAATTTGCCCCAAAATCAAAAATTGAGTCAAATCTACTGTAATTATAATACATTAAAAAAGCCCCAAAAGCAACAAAAGGAAGTATAAAAAGCGTTGTTTTAATAATACTTTTTCTTGAAAACATAGTTCTTTCTTTAAATACACTTTCATAAAAAAGAGGTAAAGCTAAAAAATAAGCAGCCATCATTTGCGGACGGCTTCCTGCTACAAACGCCATAAACAAAGAGCCTAAAAACAAACTTATATTTTTAATTACTATTTTATTATCTTTTGTATTTAAAGCTTTAATCCAAAAATACAATCCATAAAAAGAAAACATAAGCCCGGTTATAACAGGCAAATGATACATATCCGGCTTTTTTACGGCTAATAAAAATCCTGAACCTAATATAAGAGCTTCACTTAAAATAACATATAAAATAAAGGGAGTATCTTTAAACCATCTTTTAATAACTTCCCTCATAAACAAAAAAACAGAAGGTACAAACAAAATACATGAAATAAGCACCGCTGTTGAATTAAGCAAGTCTTCTTCAGCTATAAGCTTATAAGGTATATAATACATAATTATAGGCACAATTCCAAAGTAAGAATAATATTTCCCGTCATAATAAGCACAATCCCATTTATAACTTTCCCCATGCTCTCCTAAAACCTGCCCTCTGTAACCTGAGTCATAAGGATTCTCCATACTTTTAAGCGTTTCTCCTGGTTCTTCTTTTAAATAAAACTTTCCCTCTAAAAGAGAGTCTGCCATTTCATTAAATTGATTATGCCACGGAAAAGGACTTCTTACATAATGCGGATTTGCTTTTACAAATGTAAAAATAACAGGTATGTGCATAATAATCAAAAAAATAACGGCTATACTCTGCCTTATACTTTTTTCATTAAACAAATAATTATAAAAACCTTTTTTCGGTCTTAAAATATAAATTATAACACATATAAAAAGCATTGCCATAAATCTATAAAAATTAAAATAAAAAGGAATTTTTTTGTTTAATACAATATCATCTACAATTATTTCCTTATTTTCCATCCAATGAAAACGAATTTTAATTTTTTTGCACATTCCGGCATTATGAATTTTTACATATTTGCTTTTTTCAATAGCAGATATAAGCATTCTTCTCGGCAATTCATAATAAATTTCATTTCCCTCATCAGAAATATATATAGAATACTCTATCGGCTCATATTTGCTTTGTTCACTTTCATCAGCACGCTTAAAATCCATATAAATATTATCTATATTATCGTTTATATCCCTTATTTCAATACTTCTGTCACCTGTATCCAAAACTTTAAGCCTGTTATTTCCCTCCGAAATCAATCCATCTTTTGCAAAATACTCAGAAATATCAATCTCATCGTTAAACATTGACGAAAAATAAGAAAAATTGCAAATAAACACCTCAAAAAGAATAACACCTAAAAGCATTATTAATAAACTTTTTTTATTCTTTAGAAAAATTTCAATCATTGCTTTTATCTTCCCTTTCGTTACATAAATTATCAAAAAGCTAATTTTAATTTATAAAATTTCCTCAGCATGCCTTGTTACATGGCAGCTTATATTAACTGCTACCGGCATGCCGGCTATATGAGTAGGAGCACAAACTACATTTACTCCCAAAACAGTAAAACGCCCTCCAAGCCCTTGCGGGCCTATTCCTAAAGAATTAATTTTATTAAAAAGTTCTTTTTCTATTGATTTTAAATGCTCTTTATCGGAAAAAGTACCTATCGGTCTAAGCAAAGCCTTTTTAGAAAGCAAAGCACAGCCTTCAAAATCACTTCCTATGCCAACTCCTATAACCATAGGAGGACAAGGATTGCTTCCAGCATTAATAACAGATTCCATAACAGCATTAATAACTCCGTCTCTCCCGTCAGAAGGCTTAAGCATAAATATACGGCTCATATTTTCACTGCCAAAACCTTTTGGAGCAACTGTTATTTTTATATTTTCTCCTTCAACTATATCATAGTGAATTAACGCCGGAGTATTATCATTTGTGTTTTTTCTTATTAAAGGGTCAAAGACAATGGACTTTCTTAAATATCCCTCTTTATAACCTAACCTTACACCTTCATTAACAGCATCTTTAATAAAACCGCCTTGTATATGTACATCTTGCCCTAATTCAATAAAAATTACAGCCATGCCTGTATCTTGACATATAGGTTTCATTTCGCTATGTGCTATACGTGCATTTTCCATAATTTTTTTTAATATGTCTTTTCCTATTTCAGATTCCTCATATTCAGACGCTTTACTAATAGCTGCATATACGTCGTCGTTTAAAATACAATTAGCTTTAATACATAAATTTTTAACACACTCTGTTATATCTTTGCAATGTATATTTTTCATATAATAAATTTCCTTTCAAAGCTTTTTTTATGGATATATCGTAATAGCCTGACTTCCCATTTGCTGCCACGCATTTATAAAATCAGACTTTTTCTTTTTTAAATACGGACTTTTTGAAAGAGGGTCGTTTATATATATATAATTTTCATCATATCCAACAACAAGTACCGAATGTTCACTATATGTAATCTTTATTCTTCCATCAGGAGTATCCCACATTTCAAAACTATATTCCGGAAGCCTGTTATACTTAGTATTTACAATAACCCAAACGGGACTTGATTTATTAATAAAATAATATAAATCTTCAAAATTGCATCCTGTAACATCAATAACCCTATTTCCGGCATATTTATACATAAGCCTGTAAACAGGTTTGTGATAAACTCCAAGCCCTTTTTTTGCTGAAGAATAAATATCTCCAACAAAACCTGTATTTGGATTGCCATAAAAAATGTTTCCATTATTGTTTACATACTCTGTTGTATCTTTCTCAATTTCTTCAGCAAGCTGCATTTTATCTGCATTAAATCCAAAAAAATTTAAAAGCATAGCAGCTGATGTAACTTCACACCCTCTTGCAAGCTCAGGATACTGTAAAATAGACGGAACATTTTTAATAATAAAACTTTTTTTAATTTCCTCATAACTATTCCAAATAAATTTATTGCTTTTTCTATAAAAAATATCGCTTCCTAAATTTTGGCGACAAAATTTTACAGCTTCTGAAAAATCTGAAAAATCTTTAAAATTATCACTATTTTCATAATAAACATTAAATTGAGCAGTATTATCCCAAAGCCATTGGTTTCCTCCAAACTTTTTAACAGAAGCATTTTTAAGCCCTGCCGCAAACTCAACAGCCTCATTATATGTCATAAAACTTTTAACTATAAAATCATTTTGATAAACTTCGTACTCTCCTGAATACTGGTCAATAATAAGCTGTCTGCCTTCATCTTTATTTTGAACAATATCTTCATTATGTGTTTGTGAAATTGGTTTAACTGTAACTATTTTATAAATAAGACAAACAATAAAAATAACAGTACATAAAAATAATATAAGTAAAAAAAATAAGATACGCCTGTCAGTTTTGTTCATCTAAAAACCACCTTAAAAAATATATTATTAAACTGATTTAAAACTTTTAAATTAACAAATTTTAAATAATTAAAATATCTTTCCCATCTCTTACAAATTTGTTCAATTTGTACATTTCAAATTCGTTTTAATTCAGTCTCTAACAAATTTTATCACAATTTGATAATTACCGCAATATACATTTATATGTTAAAAAATTAACAAAATATTAAGTAACGCTTTATGCGGAAATATGACGTCAAAATATACAAAATTTTGTCGTTTATTTTAATTTTGCACACTTTTATATAAAAAACATTGGTAATAGTTGATAAAATAAAAAAAATATATTATTTTTTATTGATTATCCACATTTTTTCTGCTATTATTACTTTGCTGATGTTGATAAGTTTCACCCCATTAAAAGTTTTGCACAATGTGTGGATAACTTTGTGCAAAACTTTTTTTAATTTACATAATTTTATTGATTTTAATTTATTTTTTACATGTGCAAATAAGTTTTACACATATGTTAATATCTTATTGTGCAAAAGGATATTATTTTAAAATAAAAAAAATCAATACCGCTTTATACACATTTGTTTAAAAGTTTTATTAACATTTTACACAACAGTCAAAAGGCAATCCCGCATATTTATTTTGGAGGTAAATCTATGAAGGATATAAACGAATGTTGGAATCAAGTTCTAAAAAGTCTTGAAAACGAAATTTCGACAATACCGTTTGAAACATGGTTCAAGGTTCTTAAACCTGTTGAGATAACCGAAAATGAATTCGTGCTTCAAACACCTACCACTCAGCATGCAGAAGGCTTAAAAAGATATATGCCGCTTTTAAAATCTTCTATAAAAATAGTAACAAGAAAAGATTACAAAATAAGAATACAGCTTGAAAACGACGATGGTATCGATATCGAAATAACAAAGAAAAAACCGTCAAATGAATACATTGATGTAAAAAACAACCTTATACCACGATATGTATTTGAAAATTTTGTAATGGGAAGCAGCAATCAAATAGCTTACGCAGCGTCTTTAGCTGTGGCTGAAAGCCCCGGAACAGCTTATAATCCATTATTTTTATATGGAGGAGTGGGACTCGGAAAAACACACTTAATGCATTCAATAGCTCATTATATGCTTGATCAAAATCCAAACGCAAGAGTTTTGTACGCATCAAGTGAAAAATTTACAAATGAATTTATAACCGCAATAAGAGAAAAAAAACAAGACGAGTTTAAGGAAAAATATAGAAATATAGACGCACTTCTTATAGATGACGTACAATTTTTAGCTAAAAAAGAATCTACACAAGAAGAATTTTTTCATACGTTTAATCAATTATGGGAGTTAAACAAACAAATAATATTATCAAGCGATAAACCCCCAAGCGAATTAAAAATACTTGAAGAAAGACTTCGTTCAAGGTTTTCATGGGGACTTATAGCCGATATACAGCAGCCAGACTTTGAGACAAGAACCGCTATACTTGAAAAAAAAGCAGAAATTGACGGAATAGAACTTCCTAAGGAAGTATACCAATTTATAGCTAAAACAATAGTCTCAAACATAAGAGAACTTGAAGGCGCACTTACAAGAGTAGCTGCATATACAAAACTTGCTAATATGAATATAACTCCAGAACTTGTAGACGAGGCTTTAAAGGATTTTATGTACTCAAGCAAAAACAAAAAAATAACCATAGATATAATACAGTCTGTAACAGCCGATTACTTTAATATAAAAACAGACGATATATTAAGTTCAAAAAGAAGCAAAAACATAGTATATCCACGGCAAATCGCTATGTATTTATGCCGAAAAATGCTTGATACACCTCTTGTAAAAGTAGGAGAGTCTTTTGGAGGGCGTGACCATACAACAGTAATGCATAGCTGCGAAAAAATAGCAGAGGATATAAAAAATAAACCTGAAATGCAAAAAATAGTTACCGAAATAGAAACTAAAATAAAAAATGGCTGAAACTCAGCATTTAACCGACGAATGAAGTACACCTTTATTTAAGAGTGAAAACTCTTACTAAATATAAAAAGGCGAATTTTTGTTTTAAAAAAATTCGAGTAACCTTTACCTGGGGTTGTATTAAAATTTAATTTATATATATAAAATAAATTTTAATACAACCCCTAAAAAATAAATTTTAATATATATAAGTTATCCACTTTTTTTGTGTAAATAATTGTTAATATAATGTGAATAACTTATATATCCATAAAAAATGTTAATTGTGTGGAAAAAGTATATATTAAATTTTAGTTTTTCCACATTAAAATTTATACTTTTTTTATGTGGAAAACTACTTTAAAACTACTTTTCCACTTTTCCACCGACCCTACTACTACTGCTACTACAATAAATATATTAATATATAAAAATTACAGGAAGGAGTTATTAACAATGAAATTCAAATGCTCAAGAGAAAAACTTTTAAATGGAATAAATATTGTGAGCAAAATAGTTCCGGCAAGGACAACTATGCCTATACTTGAATGTATACTTGTAACGGCTGATGATACAGGAATAAAACTTATGGCTAACGATACAGAAATAGGAATAGAAACATCAGCAATAGAAGCAGATATAGAAGAAACAGGAACATTCGCTTTTGAATCAAAAATATTTTCGGAAATAATAAGGTCACTTCCATCAAATGAAGTATCTTTAGAAACAGATGAAAAATTCCTTACAAAAATAAAAAGCGGAAATTCGGAATTTAAAATAATGGGATTTAACGGAACCGATTTTCCTCCGCTTCCAACTGTTGAAAAAGAAAATAAGTTTGAAATAGAAGAAAGTAAACTTAAAAATATAATAAAAAGAACAATATTTTCTGTTGCCGCAGAAAGCAGTAAAATTGTTTTAACAGGAGAACTTTTAAAAATAAAAAATTCTTCCCTTGAAGCAGTAGCAATAGACGGTTATAGAATAAGTTACAGAACATGTAAAGTAGGAGAAAACTCAAACGATAATGAGGCTATTGTACCGGCAAAGGCACTTAACGAATTAAGCCGTATACTTACAGATAAGGGAGATGGAAGAATATCTGTATATTATACAAAAAACCATATAGTTTTTGAAACAGAATCACTTATAATGGTATCAAGGCTTATAGAGGGAGAATTTTTAAAATATGAACAAATATTTGCAAATGAAAATACTACCTCAATAGAAATTAATACAGAAGAATTTTTAAGCGCTATTGAGCGTGCTTCACTTTTTTCAAAAGAAAATAAAAAATCACCGGTAAAATTTAATATAACCCCTGAACGTCTTATAATAACTTCAAATACTGAATTGGGAGAAAGTTATGACGAATTAGATGTTGTTCATGAGGGTGAAAGCCTTGAGATAGCTTTTAACCCACGTTATTTAACAGAAGCATTAAAGGCTGTTGAAGACGATAAAGTACAGGTTCAGTTTATGTCAAATTTAAGCCCGTGTATAATAAAACCTATTAAAGGCGAAAACTATAAATACCTTATACTTCCGCTTAGAATTAAAGGATAAGGGAGGATATGATGTGAAAGAAATAGAAATAAAAGATGACTTTATTAAATTAGGACAGCTTTTAAAATTAGCAGGAATATTATACACAGGAAGCCAGGCAAAAGATTTTTTATATAATAATAATGTTATTGTAAACGGCAGTACCGAAAATAGAAGAGGAGCAAAAATACATCCCGGCGATATAGTTAAAACAGAAGGTTACGAACCAATAATAGTTAAATCAAAAAAAGCTTAACCAATAGGTGAGTTATGATAATAAAAAATATGTATTTAAAAGATTTCCGTAATATAAAAACAGAAGAAATAAACTTTAACGAAAATATAAATATAATATACGGAAACAACGCTCAAGGCAAAACAAATATACTTGAAGCTATATACGCTGCATCGGTAGGCAGAAGCCATCGTACAAAATACGAAAGGGAAATGATTGAATTTTCAAAAAAAGACTGCCATATAAGAGCTGATGTAAATGACAGCCTTAAAATAAGAATAGATTTGCATTTAAAACGTGACGGAAGAAAAGGTATAGCAATAAATGGTGTAGCCGCAAAAACAACAGGAGAACTTATAGGTATATTTGACTGCGTTATGTTCTCACCGGAAGATTTGTATTTAATAAAATCCGGTCCTTCTGAAAGACGCCGTTTTATTGATATAGAATTGTGCCGAATAAACCGTGTGTATTTTTCAAAACTTAAAATGTATTCAAAGGTACTTAGACAAAGAAATAATTTGTTAAAAAAAATAAGTAAAGACAAAAGTTTGAAAGAAACAGTATTTGTTTGGGACAGACAGCTTATAGAATATGGTGAGTTTATAATAAAGGCAAGAAAAGAATTTATAGAGGAAATAGAAAAATACTCAGAAATATATCACTCAAAAATTACAGGCGGAAAAGAAAAGCTAAAATTAAAATATAAACCTTCCGTATCTGCTGAAAATTTGGCTTATTTAATAGAAAAAAACATAGACAGAGATATAATTTATGGAAGTACATTGTTTGGACCTCATAAAGATGATTTGTTGTTTTTTATAAATGGAGCAGATGTAAAAAATTATGGCTCACAAGGGCAGCAAAGAAGTGCTGCTTTAAGTCTTAAATTAGCTGAAATTGAGCTGATAAAAAAACACAAACAAAAAGAACCAGTTCTTTTATTAGATGATGTATTCTCGGAACTTGATGACACAAGACAAAAATTTTTAATAGATAATATAAACGATATACAAATGATTGCAGCATGTACAGGCGTTGAAGAACTTATAAAAAAAATACATTCAAAAACAAGTATAAAATATGTTGAAAATGGCTGTATATCTGATTATAGCTTTTTATAGTGTTAAAGCTGTATATAATTAATTTTGTATACAGCTTTAAGTAATTATTTTACATTTTATTCTAAAAAAAGGAAATAAATAAAAACTATTTATACTAAATATTATTCTTATAATAAAGCTGTTTTGTATATAGACAATAAAAAATTAAGCAAAATATGAGGACATTTTTTTACTTACGCTCAAAGATTGAAAAGTGATGACGTTGGCAGCTATTATTTATTTGCCATTATTTAAAGCATTATATAGGCTGTAACGATTTTAAATTGATTTTATTATTAAGTAAAAAAAATTGTTATATGGCTTTTTAAAGCACTTATAATACATTCGATATAATTAGACAAACTTTGATAAATAATAAATAAAATATAAGTTGATATAGCAAATTAAGGGGTTGTTTTAACAGCCCCTTAATTATAATATTGACTTTTTTATGTGGAAGTGATAAATATTAATAAATATTACTTAAACTGTATTTAACTTAAATTTATGTCATAATTGTAATAAATTTATTACAACTTCCTATATAAAAAAATATAGCCGATACACTTTAAGTTTGATTTTATGATTATAATTCTTCTGTTATAAGCTTGTTTCATAGGTCACAAGACGCCACAACTATAAATTTTTATACTCTATGTTTTAGTTTAAAAACTTTACAGAGCAGAGTATATTTATTACTGATTTTTCCAATATTCATTTACAGTTGTTTCAGCATCAAGCAGAGATAAGTTAAAATCGTTTGAAATACGTTTTACCGTATCAGTAAAAGAAACACCAAATTCTTTGCACATTTTAATAATAGTTAATAATTTTCCTCGTTCAATACCTTGCTCAATACCTTGCTCAATACCCTGTTTAACACCTTGTTCGTAAGTTTGGTCAATAACATTATACATATATAAAACCTCCCTTTCAATATTTTTAGTCATTTTAATATTATATTCGTTTTGTAAAATGATTTTCTTTTCGTCAGCTTTAATAGTAGTTGACAAAAGAACTAAACTGTACCCCTTGTCAAGGACATTTTGAGAAGAAGGTATAAAAAGTTC
>CAMTZM010000026.1 GCA_947086655.1 uncultured Eubacteriaceae bacterium | reverse complement strand
TATTAAATTTAGGCGGTAAAACTAAAAAATTAATATTACCGCCTAAATAAATTTAATTAAATTATTTTTTATAAATTTTTAATTTTATTACTAATTAGTCTTTTGAAAAGATATATTTATTTAGAGATACATTTTTTACTGTAATAAAACACAAAAAAATTATTCTTCATATGAATTAAATTTGTATAATATTATTTTTATGTTTTTCCTTATGTATCTAATTTAGTAGAAACAAACTTTTCTTTAACGCATTTTCTTCTAAAATATGCATATATTTATCCTTTTTTTCAGCATTCTTTTCTTGTTCAATGTCAAACTGATACTGTTTTTCTCGTCTTTTTATATACTCATCTGATGAAATACTTATGCTCTCACTCGTTACACAAGAATGTGCAATTTTTCCATTTTCATCAAGTGCAATTAAATAACCTTTTAATGGGTTAGGGTAATAACCTTTATGGTGAATTACAGTCAAATCTTGTGTTAAAATAAAATGTTCCACTCTCTCAATTACCTCTTGTGCAAGCTGTGGGTCATTTTTCATTTTCTCTTCTAAAACAGGCGGAAGAACAATAGATTTTTTACCAATAGTAGAACGTATTCTTGCCTGTACTTTAGTATCAGACATGGAAGGCTCATAATCAGACGGTTTCCAATTTAAAACTGACTTATCTATGTTATTAGTAAAATATTTTTCCCATGGATAATCATTACGTCTCCACAAAGAGCTGTCAATTTTTGAAGTATCCATAACATTATAATACGCTTCAGGAAATTTTGATTTCCACATATCCTCAAACGAACTAACTTTTTTTGTATTGCTTAATTTTTCCTTAAAAGTCATAATATTTCCGGCAGTTGTTTTTGAATTTCTCAGCGTATTTTGACAGACTCTTTTTAACATTATGTTACAATCTAAAATACTCATATTTTTCATCCTTTCATTTAAAAGCAATATAATGAGTTATTTATTAAATATTATTTATTCACTTTATTATACTAAAAATTTACAATAACTATTTTGTCACATAAGCATATTAATAAAAAATGAGCCGTCACTTTCTGTTTCACTGTTCGAGCTAACCATACTCATTTTTTGTTGTGCTTTTCTAAGCATTGCCTCAACCTTTGCGACTTCTGATTCATCACACGCTCCATTAGTAACACCACTTTTACAGTCAGATAAATCCTTATTAAGCAAACTAAGAACTATTCGTACTTCTGACTGTGTTTTTGCAGAAGCAATTTGTCTTGCTCTTTTCTCTGCATTAAATAATACTTTACTTCCATAACTTTTAGATTCAGACTCTGTATCAACAAATTGCTCAATATTTGTATTTGTGTTTTGTTTATCGGTTTCATTACTAATTGTTGTATTTTCCATAGTTTCAAATGCATTTATACAATCGTTAAATAATTTATCATCGGCAAATATTTCATCAAGAATATCTTTTGAAACAGGTTGACCAGCTTCCCATTTAGGATTTTTTTCCTTAATTTCTGCAACTACCTTGTTGGAAAGACTAAGACTGAATTGGTTTATTGTCCATGTAACAGAAAGACGGTCTTCCTTATCTGTAATCTTTATATATTCGTGTATTTTATCATAATAAGCATCCATATCAGCGTCACTGCCCGACATTCCATTTCGTTCATAATAAGCTTTTTTAATATCTTCATATATATGCTGTTTTATTTCATCAGATATCGGTACAATTTTCTTATAATCATTTCTGCCTGTAATGCACATACCTTCAACACCATAAGAATTTTTATAGTGACCTGTAAGTAAATCTTCTAATGTATTACGGCAGTAATATTCGTTTGACTTCTTTGAGCTTTTGCTTGCTGGTGAATAATTTTTCTTTTTATTATTATAATTTGAAAAATTATTCATAAATTCTTGATAATTTTTTCCTATACGCATAATAATTACCTCCAATATTTTTTTATTTATACTATAAAATTTATATAAAAATTGCTTTTATCGTCAAAAAATTATGTTTTCCAACACTCCAATAAGATATCTTTCTATTTTTATCAATAGCTATTGTAATTAGTATTAATACTTATAGACATACCTATTACCTCTTTTTTCATATGAATTTTAAAATTTTATCCTTTTAACATTACAGACAATATAAACTTTTTATCCTCTATAATACAATCTATATCGCCTGAATATTTCTTTGCGCAACTTTTGATATTTCTAAGTCCAATACCATGCGATTTGCTGTCTTCTTTTGTAGATAAAGGATAACTGCTGTCTTTATCTATATTTAAAATTCCGTCAAAGCTATTTTCTATTTCTATAAAAAACATATTTCGTTTACAAAAAGACCTAACAAAAATAAATGTTTCTGAAACAGGATATTTAATACGCATTTTCTTACACGCTTCAATAGCATTGTCTAAACCGTTATTTAAAATAATTCCTATATCATAAGCTTGTATGTTAATATTATCTGGCAGAACAAAATCAACAGCGTTAAGTTTTATATTTTTAATTTCTTTTTCAGCATATCTGAATTTGCTGTTGATTACAGCATCGCTTACAGCATTTCCTGTACATACCCGATTGTCTAATTGTTCCACAGTATAATACATACCATCAAAATACTGTTTAATTTCATCATCTTGACTGCCGTCCGACAGGTATTTTTTTTGCAATAGATTTTGAAACACTTCCATATTATTTTTCATATCGTGCTTTACAGAGCGTATATCGTCATATAAATGTTCCATTTCTGTTATTGAATTCTGCATTTGTATAATCTGATTTTCCAAAATAACTTTATCAGTCTGTAACCTTTGTAATTCTGTCATATCCTGATACAGCTTAAAACTAAATATTATGGATATAAGAAGTACAATAGCAATCATAGGAACAATAAAATATAAAGATGGATATTTATCATAAAGCAATACTTGACCGCCGCTTTCAACTGTTACTATAAGTATTCGTATCAAAATAACTATCAGCAGTCCAGCTACTGATGGAAGCAAATAGAAAAAAAATTCTTTGTTCAAATTATAATTATTTTGATAATGATAATATCTTACTATTTTTTTCAGAGAAAACAGCAATATAACGCCTTGTATAATTTGTACAGTAGCTAAAGAAAGAAATATTATAACTTTTACCAATATCAAATATACTTCAGTATCTATCATTTCCTTATATGCAAAATCACTTATTACATCAATAATAAAATTGTATATATAAGTAAGACTATATGATGAAAAAAACTTAAGTTCTCTCAAAGCTATAAACTGAATAACTAAAAATACTTTCAGCAATACATTTCCTTTGTACCAAAGTAAACAGAACAAAAACAAAGCAAAAGCAGATATCAAAAGTTTTAAAGATGTAAGTGTTTCATCAAGCGGAAGAAAAAAACAAATTAGTCTTATAATTATCCAAATTACTCCGACAGCATATTCACTTTGCTTTATATTTAATATCCTTGGTTTTGCAAATGAGCGAAAAAGATATTGTATACAGTATCCTTCAAAAAAATATAATAAAATAATGATAACAGCAGCTAATAAATCAGACACCTTACACACCAGCCTTTCGCAAAAATTGCATATAATGCTTTACAAAATTCTGATATTTTTTTCTTTCTAAATAAACTTTATCACCCTTTGTAAAATATATATTTTTAATTAACATACTTAGAAATATACTTAATATTTCTAATAAACCGCTACTGGAAATATATTTTGATATATTACATTTTAGCAAACATTTCTTTATCATATCTTCTTAATCTGCTATACAATTATTTTTTTATCATTACAAAATGCAATTTGAAACATTTTATTCCTACACTTTTTATATCGTTAATTTTTCTATTTTTTCAATTGAAATGTAATGAAACCGCTTTGAAATGTAATGAATTGTAAAAAATTATAAAAGGGAACTTATGTAGTTTGATTCTATTATTGAGCATTATTTTATTATACTATTGTCAAGTAAGGTTTGCCTTGTTGTAAAATAATGTGTAATAAAAAAATGGATTGTACGCAATTCAGTTTATAATTTAATGATTTGCAGAAATCTCACTTTTTAAGTCAGAACCACCGGCTAAGCCGGTGGCTTGAGATAGCCCTATAAGGGCTTGGTACCAGCTTGTGCTATTCGCACACTGAAAAAACTGACAATCGCACCACTGTTACTAATTGCTGCCCAATAAGGGCAGCTTTTTATTTATTTCCTTTCCTCTGCTCACCCGTAAACGGGTCAATGTACTCTTTCAGCCTCATCTGATCTGATAATTGATCTTCCTGTAACTGGTTTTGTATATATTTTGTTATTGCTGTTTTATTACGTCCAACCGTATCTACATAATAACCTCTGCACCAAAAATGTCTATTTCCATACTTATATTTTAAGTTTGCGAACCTATCGAATATCATAAGGCTGCTTTTACCTTTTAATATCCCCATAAATCTTGATATGCTCATTTTCGGCGGTATTGATACCAGCATATGTATATGATCTGGACAAGCCTCTGCCGCTATTATTTCTACATTGTATCTTTCACATATTGTTCTTAATATTTTTCCTATTTCTGCTTTATATTTCCCGTATATTTCCTGTCTTCTGTATTTTGGTGTAAATACAATATGATATTGACATCTCCATTTTGTATGTGATAAACTGGATAAGTCGTTATTCATAACGATACCTACTATGATATAATTTTCGCGATTGTCAGTCGCTCTAATTATATCATAGGCTTTTTATTTTTCAGAGCTTAAGCCTTTTTAACCACCGGTAGAACCGGTGGTTTTCTAATACAATCAAAAAAAGCCGAGTTTTTAACCATCGGCTTTTTGCTGAAGATTATATTACCAATTATATAGAAAATTACTTTTATTATAGTAAAATTTTTCTCTCTTTAATTTCAGTTTCAACATATATTGTTTCTATATTTATAAAGCAATACATTCATTTATTTTATGCGGCTTGTAAATAAGATTATTAAATATTTACATAAGCAAGCCATTTGTAATATTAGATTTTCAGAATGATTATTATAACCACTCTGAAGCCCAATCAGCAAGTATTTTTTCCGATACATCTTCAGTAAATAGTTTTCCTTCCATTACTTTTGCCTCTGATGCTAAATATTTTATATTTTTACAGATATCGCCAATAGGACTTCCCCCTGATGTAGCAAAGGGAATAATTCTCTTTTTGCTAAAATCATAAGCCTCAATAAATGTATCAATAATAGACGGTTCTCTATACCACCATATTGGAAATCCAATAAACACTATATTATATTGATTCATATTTTCGACATTATAACGAATTTCTGGACGACAGTTCTTGTCATTCATTTCAATAGAACTTCTGCTCTTGCTGTTTCTCCAATTAATATCTTCGTTTGTATATGGTATTTTCGGTTCAATTTCAAATAGTTCTGCTCCTATTTCTTTTGCCAATTTTTTTGCTACTTTTGCTGTCACCCCGCTTACGCTAAAATATGCTACTAAAGCTTTATTCATTTTAAAAATCCTCCTTGCTTATGTTTTTATTGACTTACAAATTCAAACAATTTATAATAAGCTTAAAATAATTATATAACTTAAAGCTAACTTTAAGTCAATAGTTATTTTAAATTTTTTTATGAGATTTATCATATTACACACTGTTGAAGAGAATGTTTGAAAAAATCAGGATTATTAATTAAAAATATTAGAATTTTTATTAATATGATTGAAAAGGAATATAGCTCTTTTAATGAAAGACTTGAATTGTTTTGTTCTTAAGAAAAATTCTGTAAAAAAAACGGATGGAAGATATGATGGAAACACTTGAACTTTTGGAGTTTAAGTATTGGTATTATGAACAATCCATACAATATGGTACAGAAAAAAAATCCGTTTATTGTCTATTGATGAAATTCCAAAACAATATAGAAATATTAGAAAAAAGATGGATACTATTCATATAAGCATTAAGAATTAATTTATGTAAATACAAATTTTCAACTGATTTAATATAAAATAAAAAGGAGAAAAATAAATTATGAAATCCAAAAAAAGTTTGATAAAATTAGGCAGTGCTATTTTTATATCTTTTATGTTAATAGGATGTGAAGAAACAAATATAGAAAAACAAGAAAAAACTCAAACAGTAACAGATACAAGCAATTCAGAGATTTTTGAAAGCCATGAAACCGGATTGATTTTTCATATTCCAAAGGAATATCAAGAAAAAGGCATTGAAATTGAAGGTCCTAACATTGATGAGAAAGGGCATAACTCTATTAGAATAAATTACTACTATAAACCAATTACTGATAAACTTTTTAACGATTTAATGGCACTTCCACAAGAGGAACTTACTGAACAGATACAGCAAGAATTTATAGAAAATATGTATAAACATAGTAAATGTTTATTAGAAATTACTTTAATAGAAGAAGATGAATATAATACTGCTATAAAAAGTGGAAAGAAACCTAATGAATTATCTTATTGGAACAATGCAGAAGAGTTTGGTAAAAATGACGGTTATGTTTATCTTATTGCAATTCCTGATAATGATACAGACGGCATGGAAACAGAGGAAAAAGCTCAGTATGAAGAATGTCTCTCCTATATACAAACAGCAAAAGAGAATATAGAATTTACAGAAATAAATGAATTAGGAAAGTTGCCAAAACAAATGCCAAAATTTATAACAAAGGATTTAAAAGGCAACACTGTAACAGAAAATATTTTTGCTGAAAAAGATTTAACAGTTGTAAATATATGGGGGACTTTCTGTAATCCTTGTATAGAGGAAATGCCAGAACTTGGAGAATGGGCAAAAATTATGCCTGAAAATGTTCAGTTAATTGGAATAATTTCAGATATTGCAAACGAAAATGATACTATGCATTATAATTTAGCGGTAGAAATTATGGAAAAAGCCAAAGCAGATTTTACCCAGCTTATAGTAAATGAAGATTTTGAAAGTATTATGTATTGGATTCCCGGAGTACCTACTACATTATTTGTAGATAAAAATGGAAATATTGTTGGCAAACCGATTATAGGAGCTGATGTAGACGGATATAAAAAATTTGTGGAGAATTATTTGAATGGAAAATAAAAAGAAACATATATTTAAAATTGCTGTTATTTTAGTATAAGGAATTTAATTTTTATTCTGTATGGCTTTATAAGAGGCGATACAGAAGTTGTACTCAATAAAGCGAAAAATATTTATTTAGAATGCATCGGATTGTGGTAATTAAAATTGAATATAAAAAATCTTTAAAAAGAAAGTTGTTTCAAATAGTCGCTTTTTATATTCTAACCCATTAAAGTTTATATCGAAGTATATATTAAAACTCTATAAAAATTCAATTATTTTAAAAATTTATGTAGCCTTAATTAAATAAAGTTTGTAACTTATTTATCTTCAAATTTATTTAACCGACAGAGAAAGTCCCATTTAAAATAGCGGTGGACTTCTTCCGTCGGTTAAATTTAGAATATAAATTCCTGTTTCTAAATAAATTTTGTAATAAACTAAATATTAATATTTCAAAATTAAAAACTCTTATAAACGTCTGATAAAGTATTTCAAAACCAGCCTTCAGCAACAAAAGAGGTGCAAGTAAGTTAATGATATATATGCTTAAAAGTAAATAAATTTGATAATGAAAAATAGAGTATTACTAACACAAACAATCATAACAAAAAGAGCATTGACCCTTAAACTCAAATTTTGGTATATATAGAAATCTTATTAAAAAATAATATTTGATTATGTATGGAAATAGATAGGCAAATTTTGTTAATCACAAATATAATATAGAGATAAAAACATTATATAAAATAAATATACAAATATATAACTTAATGATAACTCCATAAGTAAATAACATAAAATCTAAAATCTTTTTTTGTTATAAGTACAGATACTGAATTGATAGTATAAGTATTAAATTAAACCTATTTTATAATGTTTTCTAAATTCAATTGGTGTCATACCTGTAATTTTCTTGAATTTAGCCGATAAATAATCGCCATTACAATATCCAATTTCTAATGCAATCTCCATAATAGATTTATTGGTTTTTAACAAAAGAGTCTGAGCATGTTCAATTTTTACATTTCCTATATATTCCGAATAGGACATACCTAATTGTTTAGAAAATAATTTTGACAAGTAGCCTTCAGACAAATTAACTTTTTGAGCCATTTGCGATAAAGTCGGACTCTCACAATAATGAGTTTCAATATAACATATAATTTCTATAATTTCTTCTGTTAATGGCATTATAGCTTTGTGCAAATTATTCTTGGAAATTTGTTCTTCCATAACAACAGTAAAAAGCCGAAATAACATTCCTTGTAAAATCAATTCTTTATAGTAAGTATTTTTATTATATTCAAGCAGCATATCTTCAAATATATTTCTTATTTTTTCTTTAGTTCTATTATTAAAACTAAAAGTTCTGCTGTTATAAAATTCTTTAAACCTATCTTTACCTATAATATCTATAAACGGTCTTACAAAATCAAATGTAAATTTTATTAATATACTTTCATAAGGTGTATTAGATAAAGAAAATGTTCTGTGATACACAAGGGGAGGAAGCAAAGATACGTCTCCGCTATGATAAGAATAGGTTTCTATGGGAGTAACAGTAAACCTGTCTCCTGAAATAGTATAGCCTATATTATAGTAATCAGGAATTATCTGCATTGAAGGCATACAATAATCGGCAGATATTAAACGCTTGCTTATACAAATATGTTGATTTTCCGGTATAGGTATAGCCATATACAACTCCTCCAATATTATTTTTAATCATTTTTATTATATCATATTTTCTAATATATATCCAATAAATAAATTATAAAAACACATGAAATCTGTCTGTATTTGATATATAATAAAATTAAGTTAGAAATTTTAATATTAGAGGGTGAATTACATGCCGATAATTAATGTTTTAGCTTCATACAAAATCTGATTCGGATAGAATGTATGAAGCATAATTAAAATCCGAACATGATTTTGACCTAAATGTAATTGATGTATTTAATAAAATTTCATTTGGAGGTTAAAGTTATGAAGTATTATTTAAACAACAGTTATTCGTTTCTTCAAGGTATTGATGAATGCGGTGATAATTTTTTATGTCCACAAAGACTGTATATTGATATTACAGAAGATTGTAACTTGTTTTGCAAAATGTGCCGCAGCAAAATTTCAATCAGCGGTAAAACAATGTCTATGAATTTATTTAAAAAAATCATAGAAGAGACATCTCCTTTTGTTAAATGTTACTCTTTATTTAATTGGGGTGAACCACTTTTGGTAAAGGACTTTCGTGAGAGAGTACAATTTTTAAATAATAAAAAAAGAAATGATTGTATTGTAGAGATTTCTACAAATGGTATACTTTTATCTGATAAAATACTGAATTTTCTTTTTGATGAAAAAGTCAAAATTACAATTTCTTTTGACGGTTCTGATAAGAATACATTTGAAAATATCAGATGCGGCTCTAATTTTGAGCAAATTATAAATAATGCCAAAAATGCAGCATTAAAATATAAAGACTTTCCTATTGAACATTCACCAGAGTTTTACATTTCGGTACAAAAAGAAAATCAGAATGATGTTTTAAATATTGTAAAACTTGCGCATAACTTAGGAATTCGTCGTATTGGTTTGGGAGTGGTTTCGGCACCTGATAAATATTCGCCGAATAATCCAAAAAAACTATGTAGTGAACTTGAACAAACATATAATTATATTCACAAAAATAATATGTTTCTTAGTGTTTTTCCAACAAAAGTTGGTAATTATGTATTTACAGGCGAAAAATATTACAATGAGGAAGATTTTTTGATAAATACAGTTTGTAATGCTCCTTTTGTAAGTGCTTCCATTGCATATAACGGAGATGTATATCTATGTTGTAATATAGGTGAATATGTAGGGAGTATAAAAGATGGCAGTTTTTTAGAGTTATGGCAAAGTCAGAAATATAATAAATTACGTAAATTAGTAAACGATAAAGAAAATATGCCAGAAAAATGTATAAACTGTGCTTGGTTTAACAGAAATTAGAAAATGTTTATAAAAAATTTCAATAGGCAAGCGGGAGACTGATATTTTCAGTTGCCTGCTTGCTTAGTTTAAATTGTAATCAAAAATATTAGTATATTTAAGAAAATTATTATTACAATTAAAAGCTATTAAAAATTTATGCAATACTCTTGAAATAAGTGTAAGTGAATTATTAGCTTTTCGATAAGAAACATATTATACAATAACATAAAGAATTAGAAAAAAATATTTAATTAAACTTCTTGAAGAAAATAATAAGCAATATGTAAAAATAATATAAATAAATGAAAAATAAGAATTTATAAAAATTCTAATACACTTAATAAATTTACATATAACAATAAAGGTCTAACGAAAACTTAGTTCCTGTAAGATTTTTAATATGATGTTTATCATCAAAAGATGTTTCGGTGGAGCTTGCCGATTTTATAAGAAGAAATATAAATTCGGACGTATTTGAAATTGCCGCTCAAAATCCAATCTTAAAACTTATGGGAGCCACAGCAGAGAATTATGAGCCGACAAAAACATATATGAGGATTATCGTTATTTTTGCATTTACGATTACGGTACAGGTTGTTCTGCCCTGTGTACTTTGTGCAGAAGGAAAAGTGAAAGAGTCTGCTGCTGCCCTTATGATAGGGACAATTGTAAATATTATATTTGATCCTGTTTTTATTCTTCTTTTTGGCATGGGTGCAGCATGGGCAACTATTCTTGGAAACACCTGTGCTGCTGCATACTATATTTTTGTGATTAAAAAGAAAAAGACATTTCTTTCTCTTTACATAAAAGATTTTAAGCCAACTGGAAAAATTGTTGGGGAGATTTTAAAAATAGGTTTTCCTTCGTCCATATCAAACTTCGTTTTGAGTTTTTTAACTGTCCTTTTGAATAACTTTGTTTCGGGATATGGAAATAATGCGGTATCCGCAGTGGGTGTCAGCAGTAAACTTATGTCCGTTATAACAATGATGATTGGTGGTTATGTTATGGGGTATCTCCCATTTGAAGGCTATAACTATGGTGTAGGCAATACAAAACGTGTGAGGGATTCATTTTGGTTTACAGGAATATCGTCTACAATGTTTGGTCTGGTTCTGGCAGTTCCTTTTGCCTTGCTTGGCTCTGTTTTTATGAGGGTTTTTACAAGTGTTGGTGAAATTATAGAGTTTGGTATGAAATGTCTTCATATTTATGTTTTCTGTCTTCCATTTCTTGGTATGCAGTATATGATGACTTCAACATTTCAAGCGGTATCCGGCAGTCAGGGCATCTAAAACAGACTGTTCGCATTGTGCGGCATCTGTGATTTGAAACACGCCAAAACCCTCCATTGGCATTTCTACACCGTTATTCAATTTCACATTTTTCATGGAAAATTCCTCCTCAAATTATTTTTTTATTCTCTGTTCCTTTTGTCTAATGAGGTCACAAGTATGGTTTCATATGTTTATTTCTATATTATTCATACAATTTTCTTTGTATTGTAGCCATAAGAATATTATAAAATCAATGTTTTCACTTTTCTGCTGTACCCTTTTCAGAGGAACTGTATCCCATATATTCCTCGTCGCTCACAGCCTCGCACCATTCACTCCTTCCATTTTCTCCTGGTACTTCAACTGCCAGATGGGAAAACCAGCTATTTGATGCCGCTCCATGCCAATGTTTAACGCCGGTCTTAATATTGACTACATCACCGGGCTTAAGTTCACGCACTTCTTTCCCCCACTCTTGATAAAGTCCACGTCCAGCCACACAGACAAGAATCTGCCCACCGCCTTTATCTGCATGGTGTATATGCCAATTGTTACGGCATCCAGGCTCAAATGTCACATTGAAAATACCGACCTGCTCTGTGGAAAGCGGAGCAAGAAAACTTTGTCCAATGAAATACTGGGCAAAACCGTCATTGGGTTGCCCAATAGGAAATACCATGCTATTTTCATGAGCTGTTTTTTCATCGAAAGTATCTGAATTATCTGCCCATATCTCCTTTGCCATGTAAAATGCTGCCCATGCTTTCGACCATCCTATATAGAATGCCGCATGTGTCAGTATTTCAGCAATCTCTGACTTTGTAATTCCGTTTTTCTTTGCCGACATCAAATGGTACTTGAAAGAAGAATCCGTAAGTCCCTGTGCCATCAACGCTGTCACTGTGACTAATGAACGATCTCTTAAAGAAAGTTTATCCTCTCTGCTCCATACCTCACCAAATAGCACATCATCGTTAAGCTGTGCAAATTTAGGAGCAAATTCCCCCAAAGCGTCTCTTCCGGCTGTTTGTTTTATTGCCATATTATTTCCCTCCATCAATTATTATTTTTCTATGAATATAAAAAATATTATAAATTCTCAATAATTATTAAGCACTGCTTTCTTAATTAAACCATAAATATACTTCTCTAAAATTTTAAAATCACTCCCTACATTTTCCTGCATATGTACCAGTTTAGCTATTTTGGTAAGTAACATGTAAAAGTCTGTAAAACTGTCATATTATATGTTTTATTTAAAACAATATTTTTATTTCTCTTTCTTATGTTATAAACATAACCATTTTTTAATGTCCGTTTCTGAGCCAGCCACATCACCTCCACGAATTGCCAGTCCAATTTTTACTTTTGCTTTCGGACAAAGCCGTTTTATATCCTTTTCGCTGTTACCCATGCCGCTTCCTTCATGTGTGCAGAATGGAAAAATTGCTTTTCCAGTAAAATCAAAATGCTCCAGAAAAGTAAACACCGCCATAGGCATTGTACTCCA
This sequence comes from uncultured Eubacteriaceae bacterium, assembly GCA_947086655.1. GTDB lineage: Bacteria > Bacillota > Clostridia > Lachnospirales > CAG-274 > CAMTZM01. The sequence continues at coordinate 21,439 of CAMTZM010000026.1, read as the reverse complement.
GTAATTTGGAAATCCAATATAGACCGTATCATATATATCAAGACTTTCGGGATATTTTTTCAGTTCTGGTCGAGCATTTCTACGCTGGTCTGCCTGCGCCTGTGCAATACATTCGTTGTAATCTTTTGAATACTCTTTAAGTGGTTCTATCTTGAACATTTCAGCTCCTGTCAACTTTTGAATAATACCAGCAACAACTTCCGTATTGCCAATATCCAAATTTTTTATTAATCCATTTACATAATTTTGATGTCCTCTTGAAAAATATGCGATTAACTCTGACATGTCATCCTCTCCTTTTCTGTTATATTTATATTATAGCCAGAGTATTCTTGATATAGAATCTCCAATATGTTATTATAGTATTAATTTAAAGTTTATACTTGGAGGCATGATTATGTTTAACAGTCAATTAACGGTATTTGTATGCGTTGCAGACAGAGGCAGTTTTACAAAAGCTGCAGAGAGCTTATATATTTCCCCAACCGCTGTCATGAAACAGATTAATTCCTTAGAAAACCACCTTAATTTAAAACTGTTAGAGAGGACTCCACAAGGCGTACACTTAACCCCTAGCGGTGAAATTATTTACAAGGATGCTAAGTTTTTATTTGATTATTCAAAACATTCCATTGAAAATGCAAGACAGGCAATGCAAGTCAGAGAGGCTTCTTTTTGCGTGGGAACATCTATACTTAATCCTGCTAAGCCTTTTATGGATTTATGGTATCAGATTATTCAAGATGCCAACCTCAACGAATTTCTAAATTATCGACTGCACATTGTACCTTTTGAGGATAATCATGAAGGTATACTTACCGAGATATCACAATTGGGAACTAAGTTTGATTTTCTGATTGCCGTATGTGATTCCAGAATGTGGCTTGATAAATGCAAAATGCTACCGCTTGGTCGTTATAAAAAAATGTGCGCCGTTTCCAGAAATCACCGGCTTGCAGAGAAAAAAATATTAAATATTGAAGATTTGTATGGTGAAACACTTATGATGGTTAAGGCTGGAGATTCTAATATAAATGATTTTCTTAGAAGTGACCTGTCAAAAAAACATCCTCAAATTCAAATTGAAGATACACCTCATTTCTATGATATATCTGTTTTTAACCGATGTGCAGAAACTATGAATGTATTGTTGACAATTGAGTGCTGGCAGGATGTACATCCTGCTTTAGTCAGTATTCCAGTAAATTGGGATTATAGTATTCCATATGGACTTCTTTATGCAATACATCCGTCGGAAAGCGTATTGAAATTTGTGAAGGCACTTGAAAATAAAGAAATTACTTTTTAAATAATGAATTACATAATTTAATTAAAAGCATTGATATATTATACATTTTAAGGTATTATAATTATTAAAATTAAATTTTAACCTTAAAATAATAATTTTGATATAATTTGTATTAAAAGGAGCGTTTTATTATGAGAATACAGTTATCCGACCATTTTACTTATAACAAACTACTGCGTTTTATTCTTCCTTCTGTTATAATGATGATTTTTACATCAATTTATAGTGTAGTAGACGGTTTATTTGTATCAAATTTTGCTGGAAAAACTCAATTTGCAGCAGTAAATTTAATTATGCCTGTTTTAATAATTTTAGGAGCATTTGGTTTTATGATTGGTGCCGGCGGTACAGCTATTGTAGGAAAGACTTTAGGAGAAGGGTATAAAGATAAAGCAAATTCATATTTTTCTATGCTTATATATACTGTAATTTTAGTAGGAACAGTTTTTGCAATTATCGGTATACTTTTTATAAAACCTCTTTCTCAATTATTAGGTGCCAAAGGAAGTATGCTTGAAAACTGTGTACTTTATGGAAAGGTTATTCTTTTTGCTCTTCCGTTTTTCATGCTTCAAAACACATTCCAAAGTTTTTTTATATTAGCTGAAAAACCTAAATTAGGCTTAGCTGTAACGCTTATATCTGGCAGTATGAATATAATATTAGATACTCTTTTTGTAGCTATTTTAAAATTTGGTTTATTTGGAGCTGCTTTTGCCACAGCGCTAAGTCAGATTACCGGAGCTATTATAGCAATTATTTATTTTTTAAGTAAAAATAACAGTTTATTAAGATTTACAATAAAAACAAAATTTTATGGAAAAATTTTATTAAAAACATGTTTAAATGGTTCTTCGGAATTAGTAGGAAATATTGCTGCCTCTGTTGTTGTAATGTTATATAATTATAAGCTTATGGAAATTATAGGAGAAAATGGCGTTGCAGCATACGGAGTTATAATGTATGTAGGTTTTATATTTTCAGCTATATTTTATGGATATTCTATGGGTAGTGCTCCAATTATAAGTTATCAGTATGGAGCAGGAAATTATGTTGAATTAAAAAATATGTTTCGTAAAAGTCTTACATTAATTGGAATTACAGGGGCTATAATGGTGTTATCAGCTAAAATATTGTCTTTTCCTTTATCCAATATATTTGTTGGATATGATAAGGAACTCTTTTATATAACAGTTAATGCATTTCAAATTTATGAACTTGCTTTTCTTTTCAGTGGGTTCGGAATTTTCGGTTCGGCGTTTTTTACTGCATTAAACGATGGTGTTGTATCTGCTGTTATATCATTTTTACGTACATTTGTTTTTGAAGTTGGAAGCATATTAATTTTACCAGCTATTTTTGGTATAAACGGAATATGGTGGGCAATAGTAGTAGCGGAAATGGAAGCATTTATTGTAACAATATACTTTTTCATAGTTAAAAGAAAAAAATATAACTATATTTGATAAATTAAAATACTGCTATGAAATAACAATCCTAATATAAAAACAATATAAAACATAATTTTTCTTGTTTTATGATGAAATAAAAACATAGCACAAAAACCGCCTGCTGCTCCTCCTAATAATGCAAATATAAATAATAGCGATTCTTTAATTCTCCATTTATGCTTTATGGCTTTATATTTATCAATTCCCATAAGTATAAATAAAATTATGTTTAAAAATAAATAGTATATTAAAATTAAACTGCCATACTTACTCATATATATTCCTCCATAAAAATTAATATTTTATAAAGGAAATACTGGTAATTTGAAAGTTTTAAAATGCCATGCATAATTCTTTCAAATAAATCAGTATTTCCTAAATATTAATATACATTCTCTAATTGAAAATTTCTTCTATTTTAGTCCAAATTTTTATAAATATATTTTTTAGTCTGTCTATAAATGTTTTTGTATCTTTTTCTATTTCATAATCAGTTATTTCATCATCTGCTGTATCAAGACTTATTTCATCTGTTCTTAAAATAATTTGTATACTCTCAGGCGTTAAATTTTTATCTGATGTAAATGATACAAAATTTTGAGTTGAGTCAATATTTATAAAATTATTATCTTTTTCAAAATTATCAATCTCATCATCTATGGTATTTTTTATTGTATCATTTGTATTACGTAAAGAAGGAGTTATTGAAATACCATTAAGGCTTTGTGTTAAAATATCAGTTACGCCATCTATTGTTTTTTTACTTCCATCATTCAAATATTTTCCGCTATTTTGAATAATATCCTTTATAGAGGAAAGCGCTGTATTTGCACTATCAATGCTATTTGTTAAACTTTGTGTAATATCGGATAATTTATTAAGCATTTCAATTGCATCCGGTTCATAATTATTTAAAGTATCATTTATTTTATTAGCATCATCAATTATCTCAATACTTATATTAATTAAACTTTGTGCTCTGTCATTTACTTCTTGAAACTCTGTAATAATATTATCGGCATTTTCATAATGTTCATCAATTAAATCAAAATATGTATTTGCTAAATCTATGGTATCGTTAAGAGAACTTGATATTTCTTTTCCTCTTTCTGAAAACATTTCAAGTGATACAAAAACGTCTTGAGAACTTCTTAAAAAATCTGACAAATCATTTACTATATCTGTTGATTTATCAAGTGCATAATTAAAATGACTGCATGCATCGTCAAGAGCAGAATTAGTACTTGAAACAAACTCATTAAGCGTTGTATGAAGTATTGAAACTATCATACCAAGTTCCGCCGGCAACTGACTTGGGTCAATGTCAGAAGAAATAATTGGAATAGATACCGAAATTGGATTAAGATTATTTCTAAAATCCATAGTTGATACCCTTAAATCTTCAGTATCATCACCAAGTTTATCAAGGTCATTTTTTAACCATGTTAAAGTAGTTGTAAGTTCATTAAGATTTTTTGAAAGATTATCTGTTATTTCTTTTCTATCTTCTTTCTTATCGTCAAAATCTGCAAGCATATCTTGTAAAGCTTTTAGGTCTTTTTGCACATTATCTATTATTTTTGATAGTTTACTTAAATGTTCCTTTGTCTGATTAATTGTATCCATAATATTATTTATATCAGAATTTAATGTACTAATCAAATTTTGGGCGTTTTGAATATGAGGTATCAATTCATTTATTTTTTCGGAAACATCATCAAGGCTCTCAAAAAACTTATCTGTATTTGCATAAACATCATCTTTTGAACTGTTTATGTATTCCCTTGCATTATCAAGTATCTGAAGACCTTCTTTTGTTTCATTAATACCCTTATCCATTCCTTCAATTATTCCAAGTATTGAATTAACACTATCATATATAGAATCTGCTGAATCTTTAAGCGTATCTTTAGCATCCTTTAAATCTTTTATTTTCTCAAACTGTTCAAGCGTTCCGGGAATCATTAAAATTGTTATTCCTGTTGTTTCAAAGCAATCAGAACCTATTCTCATTGTATATGTCATATCCTCTCCGGGAAGAGCTGCAAATATAACTGCTTTATGGCTTCCCATTGTTTGAAGCTGCGCTCCCGGAGCTTCTAAGCTATACACTTTTTCCATGTCAAAAATTGACGCTACTTGTAAAAGCATATTATTTTTATAATATTCTCCGCTTTTCTCATTTGGTATACAATGTATATTAATTTCAACAAGTCCTGATGCTCCAACAAGCTTATCAGCGTTATATGGCACTCCATTTAATTTATATGATATATCAAAATTCCAAGGAAGTTCTATATTATGCTCAGGTGTACATTCAAAATAAAACCTTCTTAATCCTTCTGGTAAATTCCATTTTATACCGTCTTCAATATTTTCAGGTTTTACATGATTAGTCATATTTGTTATATTTTTATACTTTCCAAAGTCTGTAAATTCTGTATTTCCATTTAATGAATAGCCTTTTACTATTGTTGTATCAGAAGGAGTTCCATAATAATCAAGATTAATATACATTGCCTCATCTACTGTTACAGATGCCGGAGCGGCATATGTTTTCACAAAAATACCGCTAAAAAATAAAACATTTGCCATAATCAAAGTAAAAACTTTTTTAAAATTATGTAATTTCATAATATGATTCCTCCAAATCAGCTTTAATTAAAATTATTTATTTTGACAATGATTCTTTGCGAATTAAAAACTTTTTATGTTTACGCTCTTTTTTTATTATTAATCTGTCAAATATAGATAAAAGCACTGGAAGAAGTCCTAATACAAGAATCGTACTAAATAATGCACCTCTTCCAACAAGACGTCCAATACTTGCTATGGCTGATACAGAGGATGTAAAAAACAAACCGTAACCTACAATAGTCAATATAGAACCTGAAGTCAATACAGACAATGCGCCAGCGCTTATAGCATCTATGGCGGCCTCCTTTTTTTCAAGTTTTTTCCTTGCGCTTATATAATTATTAGTAATTAAAATTGAGTAATCTATGGTTGCTCCAAGCTGAAGACAGCTTACAATTATATATCCCATATATATCATTTTTTCATCTGTTAAATATGGTATAGCCATATTTATAAAAATTGCAGCTTCTATCGGTATTATAACAACTATTGGTATAGCCGGTGACTTAAATGTTATAACTAATATTATAGCTACACCTATAAGTGAAAGTATATTAACAAAATTATAATCTTTTGTTATTATTTCTTTTATGTCAATAGTTGATGGAGTAACACCTACTATGTATGAATTATTTGGATAATACTTTTTTACTATGTTTGTTATTTCTTCTGAACATTCAAAGGCAAAGTCACTTTCATTTGAAGAACGTATATATATAAGTATTCTTGCATAATTTTTGGTATGAAGCTGTTTTGTTATGCTTTTTGGTATTATTTTCTCGGGAACGCCATCTGGAAGCGCAGACGCAAGCCCCATTACAGATTTTGTATAATATAAATCATCTAATTCATCTGACATTTGTTTTTCAGTTACATTAGAAGTATTTGGAACAAATGCTATTATCAAATTACTTTTTCCAAACATTTTATTTATTTTCTGTTCATCATCATATAATTTTGTTCCCGGACTTGAACCTAAAGCATCATTTCCATATAAAAACGAACTCATAGACTGAGCAGTATAAGCCGGAATAACAAGTATAATACATAATGCTATCGTAAAATATCTTATTTTAAATATTGCCTTTCCAAGCATTTTAAAATTTGGCATAAATGAACGATGAGCAGTCTTATCAATTTTAGCACTGAAACGAAGTATTAACGCTGGCATTAATATTAAGACTGTTAAAAGGCTTATTATTATACCTTTAGCTAAAACAATACCCATATCGTGTCCTATTGAAAAATCCATTAAAACAAGTACAATAAAACCAACTATGGTAGTTGCTCCGCTTGATAATATTGAAACAACAGATTTTTGTATTGCCTTTGAGAGAGCTTCTTCTTGTGAAATCCCTTTTTCTTTTTCATGAGTAAAAGAATGAAGAAGAAAAATTGAATAATCCATAGCTATTGCTAATTGTAAAATTGCTGCAACACTAAATGTAAGAAAAGATATTGTACCTAAAAATATATTTGTTCCCATATTTATTACAATAGCAATTCCCATTACAAGTAAAAATAATACAGGTTCAATCCATGATGTTGTCGTAAGACAAAGTATTATAGCAATCATTATTACACCTAATATCATTGCTATGGCTATTTCTCTTGTAAGAGTTTCGCTTAACGATTTATTCTGTACTGCTGACCCTGTAAGATATCCTTTTTCTCCAATAATTTTTTCAATTTTATCTATGGACTCATGCGTTTTTTTAGATGAATCTCCTTCATCAAAAGTTACATCCATAACAGCACAATTATTCTTAAAATAATCGTTTATATCGTCATAATTTATAAACGTGTTTGACTGATACACATCAACAGCAGTATCAAGCCACATAACCATATCTACTCCATCAACATTATTAATCATATCTTTATATAACTTTGCTTCATAAATTGAAACATCTTCAATCATTATTCTTGCTGTACCAGGATAGCCAAACTCATCTTCCATTATATCTATTCCCTGTTTTGAAGGAGCATAATCGGGAAGATATTTACTTAAATCATAATTTACACCTACAAAAGGCATACATAAAATACAGATTATAAAAATAACAGCAAAGATTTTTTCTATTTTTTTATTTTGTTTAATTATTATATTTGATATTTTATGAAAACCCATTATGATTAACTCCTTTTTTAAAATAATATGACTATTAGTCATTTTTTATTATAATTTAATTTATAATTATTTGCAATATATTTTAAAAATTTTTTAAATTATAAATATAATAAAAACGAAGTTTTTACAAACTAATTGTACTGTAAAAATATAAAAGACTCAAACCTTTAGTGGAATGAGTCTTTTTTTGACTTAATGCGACAGTCCTGTTAAGCTTTATATTGAACACATTTTAAAATATTAATGAAAATTAATATTATCAGTATTATATAATACTATATTACATACTTGCTTTAAGAATATCAACTATTTCGTCATGGTTTAATGTTTTATAACCACCTGTTTTAATAAATGAGCCTTTGGCAATACCATCAAGCATATCATCAGTAACTCCAAGTTCTCTAATATTCATAACAAGACCTATTTTTCTCATCCAGCCTTCCATACTTCTAATTCCATCTTCGGCAATTTCTTTATCGGTCTTTCCATCTGTTTTTACATTCCATACATTTACAGCATATCTTTTGAATTTTTCAATACCATAAGGCATAATATATCTGTAATATGCCGGTGAAACAGCAGAAAGTGTCATACCATGAGTAGCATCTGTATATGCGCCTATGGATTGTCCTATCATATGAACCATCCAATCTGTTGATTTCCCTTTTGCTACAAGTGTATTAAGCGCCCATGTAGCTATCCACATAATATTGCTGCGGGCTTCATAGTTTTCAGGCTCATTTACAGCTATTTGAGAACTATGAATAAGCGATTTTAAAAGCCCTTCCATAATATAATCTGATGTATTATCGTCAAAATCCGAAAAATATTGTTCAAGAATATGAGACATAATATCAAAAAATCCTGCTATCATTTGATATTTTGGCAAAGTATAAGTCAAAATAGGATTAAGTATTGAAAATTTAGGAAAAACATTATCTCCAAATACATGTCCTATTTTAAGTTTTGTTTCATGATTTGTTATAACAGAACCACCGTTCATCTCAGAACCTGTTCCAACCATAGTTAAAATACAGCCAACAGGAATAATCTTATTATTAGGCTCTTCCATTTTTAAATAATATTTATTCCATGGGTCTTCCTCACACCAAGCTGAAACAGATACGGCTTTTGAATAATCACATACCGAACCGCCACCTACTGCAAGAATAAGGTCTACATTATTTTCTTTTGCTATTTTACAACCCTCATAAAGCTTTTCAACAGTTGGATTCGGCATAACCCCTGAATCCTCAAAAACTTCTTTACCGTTGCTTTTAAGTATTTTCAATACGTTATCATAAAGACCTGATTTTTTTATAGAACCGTTTCCATAAACAAGCATTATTTTATTTCCAAACCTTGAAAGTTCACCACTTAGAAAATCTAAAGAGTTTTCACCAAAATAAAGTCTTGTGGGATTGCTATAACTAAAATCTCCTAACATAAGATTGCCTCCTATTATCTATATTTATAATTTTATGGTAATTAAATTATATCAAATCAAATACATCTCTAAAAAACAAACATTCTATATAAATTTCTTTTTATATTATATAATTATTTAATTTATTTATCAATAATATCTTTATGTTTTTTATATCACAAGTCATTTTTATTTATATAATTATGGGTATTCCAAATATAGATTTTATGATAAAATAAAAATATGTAAAATAAATGTAAGGAGTGTAAAAATATTACGTGTTTAAACAAGAGCGGCAGCAAAAATAATTAAAATAAATACAATATATCAAACTGAATTTATAAAAAATTAGAAACTATGGAGGTAAATTATGTTGAAAATAAATATTATTGGAAGTCCAGGTTCTGGGAAAAGCACATTTGCAAGAAAACTAAGCAATATTACAAAACTTCCATTATATTATTTAGATATGATATGGCACAAACCAGATAAAACAAACATCTCTAAAGAAGAATTTGACATTCAGTTAAATAAGATATTAAAAAAAGATAGATGGATTATTGATGGAAATTATAAGCGTACACTTGAAACTCGTTTAAAAGAATGTGATACAGTTTTTTTGATGGATTATCCAGTAGAAGTATGTCTTTTAGGCGCTCAATCTCGTATTGGAAAAAGACGTGAAGATTTGCCATGGATTGAATCTTCATTAGACGAAGACTTCAAGCAATTTATTATTGATTTTCCAAAAAAACAGTTGCCATCAATATATAAATTAATAAAGGGAGATTATAAAAGTAAAAATATCATTATTTTTAAATCAAGAAAAAATGCAGATGATTATTTACAACAAATTATTAAAACTCTTTTATAATGTTGCTGCAAACTAATAGATGCAATTTTTACTTTTATATCCCTTTATAAATTCATTTTTGTTATACTATTTTCTTTAATATTTTTAGTCTGTTTTTACTCTATGTTATCTATTCGAATTACTGTATCTGCCGATATAATACTGCTTGGTCTGTGAGCTATCATAAGTATAGTACGTTCACCTTTTAATGCTTTTATTGCCTCTTGTACAAGAGATTCGGATTCGTTATCAAGTGCAGAAGTAGCTTCATCAAGTATAATAATAGGTGTATTTCTTATAATTGCACGGGCGATTGCTATACGTTGTCTTTCACCGCCTGACAGAGTATTCCCGCGCTCACCCAGAACCGTATTATACCCATCCGGCAATTTTGTAATAAAATCATGGGCATTTGCAGCTTTTGCAGCATTTATTATTTCGTCTTGATTTGCACCATATCTTCCATATGATATATTTTCAGCAATTGTAGTTTCGTAAAGATAAGGTTCTTGCGGAACATAAGAAATTTTCTCTCTTATTTCCTTTAGAGTAAGTTTTGAATATTTTTTGCCTTCTATTAAGATATCGCCTTTTTTTAATGGATAAAATCCTATCAGAAGTTTTGCAAGCGTACTTTTTCCACAGCCGGATTCACCGACAATAGCTACAAAACTTCCTTTTTTAATATTCATTGAAAAATTATCTAAAACATTTTTATCTTCATTATATGCAAAACTTATATTCTGCAAAGACATAATATCATTGCTTTCAACTGCTGTTTTGTCATTGTCATTATAAGTTTTAAATTCCCATTGTATCGGTTCTTCTTCCATATCAAGAAATTCAAAAATTTTCTCAACATTAGCAATACAATCTATTATTTGAGGAAAATACAAACCTATTTCAGAAAAAACACTTCTAAACGAGCCATATAGTGCAAAAAGACCTGTTAGTTCTCCAAGACTTATTCTTTCCAATGATACAAACCATATGCCAAGTCCTAAAAACGCTAAAGCCCCTATTAAGTCAAACATACAATTTATACACTCAAGCCATGATGTCATTTGATTTGCACTTTTTTGAATATGAAAATATTCCTTTCCAGCGGTTTCATATTCTTTTGACAGTTTCGAGCCAATCGGAAAAATTTTTATCAGTTCCATACCTGATAAAATACTTATTAGTTTTTCAAGCATTTTTCGGTTTTTATTAGAAAGACGTTTGTGTACCTTCTTCATAGGATTTGCAAAAAAGCCATTTATAACAAAAGCTATTAAGCTTATAGCTATTATACAAAATGTAAGTTCATAACTAAAGTAAAGCATTGGAATAAGGTATATAACAGTGGAGATTACTGCTGAAAGAAATCTGCGAAGTCTTGAAGTATAAATGTCAGAAGCCTTTTGCGTGTCAAAAATAAGCCTTGACATAAAATCACTGCTATGATTTTTTTCATAATATGACATAGGCAGACGCATAGCTTTTGAAAACACAAGCTTTTCAACCTTTCCAACGCCAATTCTGCCTTCTATATTATAACGTATAATACCAAAACGCCATAAAAACAAGCCAAACACAAATACGGCAAAATTTCCAAACACGACCCAAAGAATATTATTTGTATTATTAGTTTGAGCCGCTGTAACGATATTTTTAATCAGATATGAATTTGCTATTTTTCTTCCAACATCACCTACGGTAGAAATTAAAATAGCACTTAAATATATAGGCAGCCTGTTACCCATTATTTTCATAAAACGAAAAAAAGTTCTAACCATTTTTTACAACTCCTTATCCTTTCGCATACATTTGAGCATAAATTCCGTTTTTATCCAAAAGCTCTTTATGATTTCCTGTCTCTACTATTTTTCCGCCGCTAACAACATAAATTTTTTTTGCGTTTTTTACTGTAGAAAGTCTATGAGCTATAACAATTACTGTTCTTCCGGCTGTTATTCGTTCAATAGCTTCTTGTATTTTCTGCTCTGCCTCAATATCTACCGATGAAGTTGGTTCATCTAAAAGAAGTATTGGAGCATCTTTTAAAAAAGCCCTTGCAATTGAAATTCTTTGCCTTTGTCCTCCAGAAAGTAACACGCCACGCTCACCAACAATAGTTTCATAGCCTTTTGGAAGTGACATAATAAAATTATGAATATTTGCGTTTTTACACGCTTCTATAATTTCTTCATTTGTTGCATTTTCTTTTCCACAAGCTATATTTTGCCATATCGTTTCAGGAAATAAAAATACATTTTGAGAAACAACTGAAAAACAGTTTCTTGCCGTTTCCAAATTCCATTCTTCAAAAGGATGTCCAAAAAGTGCGTATTTACCGTTATTTTTCTCATAAAAGCCGCAAAGAAGTTTAAAAATAGTAGTTTTTCCTTCTCCCGAACCTCCTACAAATGCTGTTTGCTCACCTGTCTCAATAGAAAAACTCATTCCATTTATAATATGATGATTTTTACTGCTTTCATAGCAAAAATCAATATTTTCCCACTCTATTGCAGGAATAATCTCATTACTTTCAAGTTTATTATGTATACTTCCGCCTTTTCTTTCTTCCTTTTTATTATATATTTCCTGTATTCTTTTAAGAGAAACACCAACTTCTCGAATATCATTTGCACAAAAAATAATATCTCCAATCGGATATAAAATTCTATTAAGTATAACTGTAAAAGCAAGCATTTCTCCTACCGTAATTCTGCCTTGTTTTATTTCATAAAGTGCAAAAAGGTAGCAGAATATTACTGGGATTGTAGTAATTATATTTTTTAAAACAAAGCCAAGCGATGATATTCGTGTACTTTTACATGCCTGATTTACCATATTATCAATAATAGTATAAATTTTTTGTTTATGTATTTCATAAAGATTGTAGCTTCTGCCAACTATAATACCTTGAATGGCATCATAAGCCTTTTCTGTACGTTTATCCATATGAGTACGTATTTTTTTTGTAAGTTCAGCCAATTTTTTTGATAATCTGTCAGCCACAATTAGCATAATTGGATAACTTGCAAACAGTACAATAATAAGCATTGCGTCCATTTGTATTAAATATACAGTAGCTGTCATTACTGTAATAATGTTTATAAGAAAACCCGGAAGAATTTCAGATAAAAATCTTCCCAGCTCCTCTATATCAAATATTAGTCTTGTAATAATACTTCCTGTTCCTTTCTCATCAAAATAAGAAAAGGGAAGTTTTAGTAAATGTTTTCCAAGTGATATACGCACGTCTCTTTGTACTATTGAACTATAATACTTTCCAAAAATACTTTTTAAATATGCACATATTGTTCCTAATACAATCATACAAAGTAATGGTTTTATAAAATCAGAAAAATATATTTTTTGACCAGAAAGCATCATGTCTGTGGCTTTAGCGATAAAATCATTTCCTATAATGACAGTTTCATTTAAAATAAATGAAAATATTATAAATAATAGCAACAGATAACTGTTACGTAAACTTGCTTTTACCATTTTGCTGTTCCCTCCATCCACACTTTTGCATCAGAGTAGTCATTATCTTTTTCTATTTTTCCTATAATATAGCATTTATGATATTTTTCAATGATTTTTAATGCTTTGCCATATTGTTCTTTTGGTACTACTACAAGCATGCTAATGCCAAGTGAAAAGTCCCTTAAAAAGCATTCCTTATCCATCATATTCAAATCATATATATATTTAAACAGTTCAGGAATTGGTATTTCTGAAATAGAAATACTTGCGCCAAGACCATTTGGCATTGTATTATAGTACTTCCGATTGAATAATGAATTACTAATATTAAAAATGCCATGTATGAGATTTTGTTCAATAAGTTCATTTATTACATTTACATAGCAAGTATTTGGTTTCATTAATTCTTCTATAAAAACATTATGCTTGTTAATTTTTGCGTATAATATATCAGGTCTTCTCTCAAGTATTACTTTTATAAAAGGATAGCTTATTGATGATATTCCATCCGTATGTAATCCTATAATAATATCACCCTCTGTTATCCTATTTCCTGTTATTATTTTCTTTTCATCAGCAACTCCTATAACCAAAGCCCCTATTTTATATTCGCTTGCATTATAATTTACTGCTTGAGCCGCTACTTCAAATCCCGCAAATACAATTCCATTATTATTGCAAGTTTCTTTGAAAGCTTCTCCCATTATAAGAATTTGACTTCCATCATTATTTCCGCAAACAATATTAGCCTGTAAAATCAATGGTTTTACTCCAAATCGTATTAAATTATTAGCTGCATTTGACACTAAATCAATACATATCTCCCTATCATATCCATTCTCCATAAAAAAACGTTCTTTAGAACCAGGAACATGGTTTGCAAATACATATACAGGGTCGTCCATTTCTGAAGTATCTGATTTAAAAAATACAGGGTCGGTATACCTTGAGTGAAGCAATATATCATTTTCAGTTACAAGATTTCCTAATCTTTCTTTTATCATATGAAGTCTTTTTACGTCCAGACCAGTATCCATATAACTGATAATTTTCCTTTCATTTGAAAGTCCATTCAGCAGAAAATCTATGGTAGTTTCAAGTTCTTGAGCAATATCATAAATTATATCAACTGATGGTAAACTGATTCCTTGTTCCCATCTTGAAACTGCCTGATATGAAACATGCAATGAGTCCGCAAGCTGTTTTTGAGTCATTCCTTTTATTTTTCTCTGTTCTGAAATTGCTTTTCCAACTTTTTCTCTGTCAAGCATTACTTTTCCCCCTTCACTATATTTTCTTATAACAAAAAAGAATGAATAAATTAATAAAATTTTATCATATGATAAATATATTAACAATCAACGAAATATTGAGATATAAGTTAAAACTCAATTATAAAGGCTTATTACTCATAATCTTGTTAACTGATTTAAAAGCGTAATTAAGTTAATAAAAAAAGAAGATTTTATTATTATAGACTGTAAAAATTATATTTATAAATTAATTTTACAAAATAATTTTGATAAACAAACTTATCAATATTTTATAGTAACATTAACATGGGAATAATCCAGTAATAAGTACAGCAATTATACTGAAAAAAAGTTGAAAAAATAATTAATTTATGTAATACTGTAAGTAATAATATGTTAAAGGATAATTTATAAATAGATAAAATTTCAAAATATTTAGAAATACCTAAAAAATATATTATTTAACTTATTGCAAAAAATCTAATGTTTATATAATACAATTTCTAAGCAGATAAAGAATTGATTTTTTAAGAAAATATATATAAATACAATTTAGTTGAGGTGATATTATGAGTATAAAAAATATTGTATTCAGTCCTACTGGCGGAACAAAAAAAGCAGCAGATATTATTGCAAAAGAATTATCCGATAATATTGAATATGTAGATTTAACTGATGCGAAATTTGATTTTTCAAATGTTAATATAGAGAAAAATGATATAGCAATTATTGCTATGCCATCTTATGGAGGTCGTGCACCGCAAATTGCTATCCGTAGATTAAACCAGATAAAAGGAAATTCGGCAGCGGCAATTATTATATGTGTATATGGAAATAGAGATTATGAAGATACTCTTAATGAAATGTATGATGAGTCTCAGAAATGTAATTTTAATGTTATTGCAGCTATATCAGCTGTTGCAGAGCATTCTATTATCAGAGAAATTGCCGCAGGCAGACCTAATTTAAAGGATGAAGAAGAACTTAGAAAATTTGCAGATAAAATAAAGGAAAATATACAAACTACACAAAATACGCCTATAATTTCAGCTAATAGACCATATAAAAATAATCGAAAAGGAAATTTTATTCTCGAAACTTCAAAGCTTTGCATAAATTGTGGAAAATGTGCTAAGCTTTGTCCAACGGAAGCAATAGACAAAATAAATAGTGAAAAGATTGATACAGAAAAGTGTATATCTTGTATGCGGTGTGTTGCTGTTTGCCCGCAGTCTGCAAAAAAAATAAAAGAAACAGCAGTCAAAAGCATTTCTGATATGCTTAAGAAGGTATGTATAAATGATAGGAAAAACGAATTGTTTATTTAAACAATAAGTGCAAATAATCTTTAATACAAAATGAGTGTATTTTATTTAATATGTTAAATAATGTAAAGACTATGCAGAAAATAAAAAGAATTATGAAATAAATTAACAGGAAGTGAAAACATGAACAAAGTAATAGGAATAATGGCACATGTTGATGCGGGAAAAACAACATTTTCTGAACAGCTGCTTTACAAATATAATAGTATTAGAAGTATAGGACGTGTAGACTACGGAACATCTTACCTTGACAGAGATGAAACAGAAATGAAAAGAGGAATAACAATATTTGCTGCTCAAGCAGAATTTACTATTGGAAATAACAGATATTTTCTTGTAGATACACCGGGACATATTGATTTTTCTGCTGAAATGGAACGTGCAGTTTCTATACTTGATTATGGAATAGTTATAATAGATGGCAGCAGCGGTGTCCAGGCACATAGTTTAACTATTTTTAAAATAATGGAGAATTATAATATTCCTCTATTTTTTTTCATAAATAAGAGTGATATGCCTAATTTTAATATTAAAAATGTTGTTTCTGAAATAAAAAAAAGGTTGACAGAAGATATAATAGAGATAGGAAACACTAATGATGAAGATGAAAAAGAATTTATTGCGGAACGTGATGAGGAATTTTTAAATAAGTATTTATATGGAAATGTAACAAATATGGATTGCGAAAATACATTAAAGAAACTTATTAAAAAAAGACAATGTTTTCCTGTAATGGCAGGTTCAGCGTTAAATGATATTGGTATCAATGAATTTATAGAAACTTTCGATAGACTGACGTTTACAGAGGATAAGAGTAATAATGCTTTTTGCGGTAAAGTTTATAAAATACGCCATGATGAAAAGGGAAATAAAATTACGTTTATGAAAGCTTTGGGAGGAAATGTAAAAGTTAAGGACGAATTTCGTTTTAAAAATGATTTAAGAGAAAAAATAAATGAAATTCGATATTACAATGGTGAAAAGTATCAGAATGCAAATACAGCAAACAATGGAGAGCTTTTTGCTGTAACAGGTATTAAAAGTGCTGTTTGTGGTGATATATTGCAATTTGGTATAGAAAATGAAACAGGTATAGGAAAGTATTATATAAACAGCGCAGTTCAAGTTAAAATTGAAACAATTGAAGATACAAGCAAGTGCATGAAAATACTTAAAATCATAGAATCGGAGGAACCTTCTTTAAATGTGGAATATCGCAAGGATACTGATGAAATACTTATAAATGCTATGGGTAAAATACAGCTTGAAATTTTGGATGAAATGCTTGAAAGAAGATTTAACTTTAAAGTAAATTTTGGAAAACCGGCTGTACAGTATCGGGAAACAATTAGAGGCAGTGTAATGGGTATAGGTCATTATGAACCTCTTTGCCATTATGCGGAAGTTCAATTAATATTAGAAGAAAATGAACGTGGAAAAGGTATTGAGTTTGAAAGCAGATGTCATATTGACCGACTTGCTTTAAACTATCAGAATTTAGTAAAAACACATGTTTTTGAAAAGAAACATAGAGGTGTTCTAACAGGATTTCCTATTACCGATATAAAAGTTATATTAAATGATGGAATATCCCATCTGAAACACACCGAAGGCGGTGATTTCAGAGAGGCAACATACAGAGCAATACGTCAAGGACTTGAAAGAGCCGAAAATATACTTCTTGAACCATTTTACAAATATGAAATAATAGTTGAAAACAATTATACAGGAAGAATATTATCCGATATTCAAAAAATGAGAGGGAATTTTGAAACGCCTGAACAAAAAGGAAATATCACTATAATTCGTGGAAAATGTCCTGTGGAAACAATGTTTGACTACAACAGCACACTTCTTGCCTTTACAAAGGGAACTGGCAGTATAAGCATAGTTTTAGACGGATATGAAGAATGTGAGATAAGTGATAAGATAATAAAAGAAACCGCATACGACAAAGGCTCTGATAAGGAAAATACATCTTGTTCGGTATTTTGCAAAAAAGGCGCCGGATTTATTGTAAACTGGGATGAAGTTGATAATTATGCACATACGTTGAAAAAATGAAACGTTTTATGTAAACATAAGAATTAAAAAGAAAGTTTCTTTAAAATTTTATAAATTCTATTTGGTAAACTTATAAAGCTGCATTTTATAATCAAATATTCAAAAAAATTTAGAAAAAATAGAAAATATGAATAAAATTTTAAATTTGCGGGAGGATTTTTATGGAACTGAATGAACTTAAAAATATTTTGAAACAGGTTGCTGACGGAAGTATTGATATAGATACAGCAATACTCAAATTTAAAAATCAGCCATTTGAGAATTTAGGATTTGCAAAAATTGATACTCATAGAGAAATTCGTCAAGGCATTGGCGAGGTGATTTATGGAGCTGGAAAAACGGGAGAACAGATTGCTGAAATTGTAAAGATTCTTTATGATAAAGGGCAGAAAACAATACTTATTACAAGACTTTCAAAGGAAAAAGCTGATATTGTAAAAGATTTTATTGATATAAAATATTTTGAAATAGGAAATATTGGCGTTGTTGGTGAGTTTCCGAAAACCAATACTAAGGGAACAATAGTAGTTGCAACCGGAGGTACAAGCGATATGCCTGTTGCAGAAGAAGCGGCACTTACAGCAGAAACACTTGGAAATAAAGTTGTTCGGCTTTATGATGTTGGCGTTGCTGGAATACATAGGCTTTTGGCTCATACCGAAGATATTATGAAAGCAAAAGTAATTATTGCTGTTGCCGGAATGGAGGGCGCTTTAGCAAGCGTCATAGGAGGTATGGCTGATTGTCCCGTTATTGCCGTCCCAACAAGTGTTGGATATGGGGCTTCTTTCGGCGGCGTATCGGCTCTGTTATCAATGCTTAATTCCTGTGCAAGCGGAGTCACGGTTGTAAACATTGATAACGGTTTCGGTGCAGGATATACGGCAAGTATGATAAATCATATAGGAGAATGATAAAAATGTAATACAAGTGCAGTAGGTGTAAACGCTTTGTCTTCCATATATTGTTTAACATTTACAATAAACACTAATACGTTTTCCGTTTTGTTATTTTGTGTTTCAATATTAGTTTTCAATTGTAAGAGAGCTTATTTTAACAATTTTAGCTACTCATGATAATTTGGCAACATTATCGTAAAACGTTCATTACTCACGGGTTTAATTTCATTCTTCTTATAGCCATAGGGGATAATTGTTGTTAACGGTTTTCAGGTATACATTTATTTTGGAATACTTTCTGCAAAACCGGTTTGGAAACAAATTTTCATACAGTCACAATTATTTCTTAATATATATAACTAAAATGTTTATATCATAAGTATAAATATCTATAAAATAACATGAGATTTTTTTGACAGATTATCAAATAGTAAATAGTATCATATACAAAAAGTCCCTCCAAATCTAAAACAGATTTATAAGATAAATTGCATTAAAGCATGACAATACTGCCCATCAAATATTGTTTCTTTATTTGATGGGCAATTAAAATACATATCAAAACATTCTATTTATTTCTCTTATATAATTTTTTTTATTAACATTTAGTTTCAGCCAATTACTCATAAAAGTCAACTGTTCATCTGTATGAAACCAATGTTCTCCATTTGCCATAACAGTAAGATTACAGTTAAATTTATCAGCAAATTGTTTTACTGTATTATAATTAATTAGTACATCTTTTTCTCCATATAAAATCTTTGTCGGTATGTTCCATGATTCAATGGGATGCTTTTGCACATATTCCCAATAGTCCCAAGATAATATTTGACCAGAAGAAGTTTTAATAAAACGCTCCTGTTTCAACTGCATTTCTGAAACATGTGTCAGATTTAACATTTTTAGCATAAGTTGTTTCATATCAAGAACAGGGGAAACAAATAGACATTGATTCAATCGCTCATTGCTAAAACAAAGCATACTAAACCATACTCCTATGCTGTTTGCAAATAAAGAAATATTTTCCCAATGATTTTTAGCAAATAACATAACAGAGGTTAATTCTGGCACAATATGCCACGGGTTAAAAGAGTTTGTTTCTCCTTTTCTGTCACCATGTTCAGGCAAATCTATACTTAATACTTGATAGTTATATTTTAAAACAACTTCAGAAATATAATTCGCTTCTTCCTTATTGCCGTCTTTACCATGGATATATAAATAAAGTTTTTTTGATGTATTGCCCCAAACAATAGCAGGAATAGTATTAATATTAAATTCTTTCTTTAGAATAATCATGTTTCACCTCCATACAATTTTAATGTTTCAATGTTGCCAGACTTGATTGCCCACAGATTTTCTTTTATCTTTTTCTCTGACCAATTCCACCATTTTAATTTAATTAGCTTAGCAATTGTTTCATCTGCAAAACGCTTTTTTAGAGGTTTTGCAGGAATACCTCCTACAATTGTATATGGTGTAACATCTTTTGTGACAACAGCACGAGCGCCTATGACTGCTCCATTGCCAACTGTAACACCCGCAAGAATAACAGCATCATAGCCAATCCACACATCATTACCAATAATAATATCTCCCTTGTTATCCCAACTCTGTGTAATATTACTCTTTTCAAGTTTCCATTCTTCAAAAAACAAAGGGAAAGGATAGGTAGATAGAGATTCCATTGTATGATTTGCGCTGTTGAAAATAAATTTTGCTCCGCAAGCGATTGAACAAAACTTTCCTATGATGAGTTTATCATGATTGATTGGATACTGATACAATACATTATTCTTCTCAAATTTTTTAGGGTCATTTACAAAATCATTATATATTGTATAATTACCGACTTTTATATTAGAACGGGTAATCACATTTTTTAGATAAACAGTTTGTATGTCACCTGTCCTCGGATACACAATTTTTGAATTTGCCATTTTATCATCCTACTTTCTGAAATAGTTATATTATAATTTTATTTATATTTAAAGCGTTTTTCAATATACTAAATAATGCAGAGATAAACAGTATAAAAAAGAGCCGCCTTTTTTTGGCAGCCCTTAATACTTATTTTTGATATATTATTTTCCTTATGGCATATATGGAAAGGCAGTACTTGTTCGCAAGTTCCTCAAGAGAGATACCGTTATAGTATTCTGTAATGATGATTTCATTGCGTTCTTTCAATTCTTTCCGATAGCCAGACAATTCACCCCAAGATTTATGCTGTTTGTCCTTTGCAGGAATATAGATATATCCTGCCTGAACGTACTTTTGCAGTTCCTCTACCAACACATCTGGGAGAATTACATTTGCATTGATATATTTCATGTAGGCTTCCTCCTTGATTGATAAATTCAAGCAGCAAAGCCAGCAATATTTATTTAGCGACCAAAAATTACTCCATGCAAATGTCGCTTATACTGGCTTTGCATGGAGCAAAACTTTGTTTTTCTTTTTCTTGTTGATACACATAAGTTTTCACCACCATAGTTATTTTGTTCCTATAAAAGTATAGCATTTAATTTTGAACAATTCAAGTAAGGCATGTCTTACTCAGGACAAACGCACGAAAATTTATTTATCCCCGAAATAGATCTAGAAAAATTTT
>CAMTZM010000025.1 GCA_947086655.1 uncultured Eubacteriaceae bacterium | reverse complement strand
AAAAATTTTTCTAGATCTATTTCGGGGACAAATAAATTTTCGTGCGTTTGTCCTGTAAAATTGAGAAATATATATTGAAAAATATATATTTATATGATATAATATGACATATTAATTGTTGCATTTGCTTCCGTAGCTCAGTTGGTAGAGCAACGCATTCGTAATGCGTGGGTCAGGGGTTCAAATCCCCTCGGGAGCTTTTTTTATTTCTTTAATTTTATTTGTTTGGATTTGTTAGCTACTACAAATGGGGAAAGTAATAAAGAAATTATATAGTTTTTAAAAAGATAATATATTAATAAGAATTGACAAAATAATAATAAAAAAACAGGTTAAGTTTTCTGCTAACAAACATATACTCTGTTCTGACACTTTAGCACCCGCGGAACTATATACTAATCTACCAAAGGATACTTTTAATTAGTATATAGTTCTAATTGGGTGCGAGTGACGCAGAACATTGTGGTGTATGGTCAACAAATATACAACTTTGGAGCTACCCCAAAGCAATCAGACCAGAAAACTTAACCCCTTTTTATTGATTATAACATATATTAATAAAAAATCAATAAAATTTTTATAATATAAAATAAAAATATATAAATTACTATAATAATAGGTTGGATTTTCTGCTAACAAACATATATTCTGTTCTGACACTTTAGCTCATGCTACTACCGGTGAGGTTTCACCGTAAGGATACTTTTAAACCTTACCGGTAGTAAAGCATATGCGAGTGACGCAGAACATTATGGTGTATGGTCAACAAATATACAACTTTGGAGCTACCCCAAAGCAATCAGACCAGAAAATCCAACCTCTTTTTATTAATTATAACATATATTTATAAAAAGTCAAATATATTTGAAATTTTTTTAATGCTAAATAGTCAAAGACTATTTGCATTTTTAATATTTTTATAAAATATCAGAATTATTTTTTGCTTTTAAACGTTCCCAGCGTCTGTCAATTTCATTTTGAATTTCATTAATGATTTCTTTATAATCGTCTTTTATCAAATGTTTTGTTCTCCCCATCTTTTTAAACCATTCTGAAACAGGTATTTTTTGATTTTTTTCTTCGGGATTAAAACTTATTTTTGTTATTCCTTGTTCTACCTCATATAAAGGATGATAACAGCATTTTACAGCAGATTCTATTACTTCTCTTTCATAACGAGGGTTGTCATTCCAGTTAAGAGGACATGCTGAAAGTGCTTTAATATAAGCCGTTCCAAATTCATTAGCATATTTTTGTGCTTTTGCAGCTTTTTTTACAAAATCTGAAATATGACTTTCAGCAACAGTAGCAACATAAGGTATATTACTTGCAGCAAAAAGCTGAGGATTGTCTTTATGAAATGTTTTTTTACCATATTCAAATGGTCCTATGTGGCTTGTAGCGCTTCTTGCACCTTTTGGAGTAGAATATGATTGTTGATAACCTGTATTCATATATCCTCCGTTGTCATATTCAAATATAATAAGTTTTTCATTTCTAAAAGCAGTGCCTAATGCAGCGCCAAGTCCTATGTCAAGTCCTCCATCTCCTGAAACCATTACAAAGGTTATATCTTTGTCAGGAATTTCATTTCTTTTTCTCATTTCATGAAATGCCTGTACAACACCAGAAAGAGTAGGAGCGCCATTTTGAAATAAATTATGAATATAGTTTACCTTAAATGAGGTTTTAGGATAAGAAGTTGTTACAACCATTCCGCAGCCTGTATGGAAAAGCAGAACAACATTTCCCTCAATTCCGCTTAAAAGAAGTTTAATATTAACAGGTATACCACAGCCGGGACATGCTCCATGTCCAGGAGCAAGCCTATCAGGCATTTTTGTTATGTCTCTGGTGTTTCCTCCTGTTACGTTTATAGAGTTGCTTTCTTCGTCATATACAGCTTTTGTTATTCCAAGTGTAGCATTTTTTTCATTTACAGGATTAAAATATTGTATTTCTTCTTTTTCAGTTCCTTTGTATTTTCCAAAATAATCAAAATTTTTGACTATTTCTCCATCCATCAATCTAATGCCTTCCATAAGCAATTCTTTTGCGTCTTCTACGTAAAAATCACGTCCTCCTATACCATATATACGGCTTATTACTTTTATATTGCTGCAATTTCCCTGAAGTGTACTTTTAAGTTCAGTTGACAAATTTCCTCCGCATTCTCCATAGCTTGCCTGTCTGTCACAAGACACTATTACTTTTGCATTTTTTACCATATCGTAAATATGTCTTCCACACCATGGTCTTAAAGAGCTTATTGTTACGACTCCGACTTTTAATCCGTCTTGTCTTAATAAATCAACTGCATCTTTTGCTGTATCGAAACTTGAGCCTAAAATAAAAAGTATTACTTCAGCATCCTTTACAAGATAACCTTCGCATATATGATGTCTTCTGCCAGCTATTGAACAATATTTTTCGTATATTTCATAAAGTGCTTTTTCAGCCTTTTCCATAGCAAGATGGAGTTGATATTTATTATTTAACAGGTCTGGTTCATTCATATATGAACCTATTGTTATAGGGTTATCGGTATCTAAAGATGTATATTTAGGCTTATATTCACCTATAAAATTTTTTACGTCAGAATCATTTTTAAATATGCAAGCACATCTTTTTTGATGACTTGTAAAAAATCCGTCAAAAGCAACAATAACAGGGAGCATAACAGTTTCAGCCAATTTTAAAGCTATAATATTAAAATCATAAACTTCCTGAGGAGATTTAGCAAAAAGTATAATCCAGCCGCTGTTTAAAGCATACATTATATCGCTATGATCTCCTTTAATTGAAAGAGGACCAGATATACTTCTACAGGCTACATTTAATATCATTGGAAATCTTGTTCCGGATTGCACTGGAAGTTGTTCTAAACTGTATAAAAGCCCGTTTGCACTTGTGGCGTTAAAGACTCTTGCTCCGGCTGTACTTGCTCCATAGCATATACCAGCTGCACTATGTTCTCCCTCTGCCGGTATAAGTCTTATATTGTGTTCTCCTTCAGAGTACATAAGGTCAAGATTTTCAGCAATCTGCGTTGAAGGTGTTATAGGGTAGTAACCCATTACATGATAATTTATTTGTTTTGCAGCAATAGCTGCTAATTCGTTGCCGCTTTTAAAAACCATTTTTTGCTCAAGCATATTTTTTTCGCTCCTATTCCAATGAATTTACAGTGTTTGATACTGACTCAACCCATGAATTTTGTCCTGTATCCTCAAGTTTAAAATTATCTGTAATTAATGATATGTTTTTTATATCTGTCTTTGAAATGTCGTACTCTCTTTCATTACCTTCTGTAATAGCTTTTGTAGGGCAAACTTCAACACATCTTAAACAGCCTTTGCAGTGAGTGTAATCAGGACCAAGATTTACCATTGAAATTTTCCCTTTATATTCGCCTTCTTTAAATTGATAAACCATATCAGGACATGTTGAGGAACATAAACCGCAGTTTATACATAATTCTTTATTAAAAATAGGAATATATCCTTCACGGCTTGCTGTTAAATCGTTTGTAACTGTACTTCCAAAGATAGGATTAATTCCACCTATTGGAGCATTGTCATAACCCCAGTCTTGTTTTAATTCTTCATATTCTATATATGGATATTTTCCGTCGGGTTTTATTTCATATGGAATTGCATTATCATAACCGGCTTTTATTCCGTTTATATTTCCCTCAACTGATAAAGGGTATTTTTTTCCCAATGTATCGGTTACAGCTTCGCAAAGTTTGTCTAAAGGTATAAATCCACTTGCTTTTGCGGCAGCGCCAAGCATAACCATATTTACTCTTGTTTTATTTTTTGCAGCAAGTGCTAACGCATCTACTTTATATAAAGTACCAGCATATATTTTTAATCTGTCTCTTAAAAATTCATTGCTTTCGGAACTGTTTACTATTATAGATGTTTTCTCATCAGCGCCTGCCATTACTTGAGCCTTTCCGGCAAGTCTTTCGTGAAATAGAATAAGTATATCGGGTTTTTCAATAGGACTGTTTATTCGTATTTCATGACCTTTTTCAGCAAACCTTACAAAACTTTTTACGGGAGAGCCTCTTTTTTCAGAGCCGTAACTTGCAAAATTAGATGAATTTAATCCCATATATAAAGCCCCTGTTTCTCCTAAAATCTTTCCAGCTAAATTAGCTCCTAAACCTCCTATACTTTCAAGACGTATTTCATAACAATTTTTTTCAAATTTCAAGATAACACCCCTTTATTTGTAAAGTTTTTATTTATGGAAACACCGATTAAAATTATTTTTTTGATGTATATTAAATTATTAAATCGGAGTTTTCTTATAAAATTTATTTTTAATTAATTTTTTTTATTTATTCATACTTTTAAAGTAAATAATAATTTTTTTATTATAGATAACAGCGTTTTATAAAATTCACAAATGAATTATTAGTTGTGCTTTTAATGAAAATATGCTATTATTTAACAAGATGTATTAGGAATTATATTGAAATTATTAGTTTAACTTTATAAAATTTATATATGTTTGTAGTTTTTTGATATTTCTTATATATAATAAAAACAAGAGAAAATACTTATAAAGCGCAAGGAAGGGGGATTTTAATAATTTGTTTTTAAAAATAAATTAATTGGCGTTTTATAGTTTTATATAATGAACCTAAGGAGGAATGAAAATAATATGAAAGATTTAAAAATAAGTGTAAAACTTATTATTTTAGTAGCTATTTCCGTAGTTTCTTTAATTGCAACAAGTATATTAGCTATTATAAATTTAGATAATGTAAATGCTCAAAGTACAGAGATAAGTAATAATTGGCTTAAAGCAGTAGCTATTTCGGGTAATCTTAATACAATTTGTTCAAATATAAGATTGTTTGAATATAAATTAGTAAATGAGGAAAATGAAAATGAATCAAACCAGTTTAAATCACAAATTGATTCCTATATTAGTGAATTTGAAAATGAGTTAAATCAATATGAATCTACTATTTATGATGATGAAGATAGAACAATTTACGAAGAATTAAGTTCAATATGGTTTAAATATAAACAAGTAAGTGAAGATATGGTAGATAGTTCTAATATTAACAATATTAAAAAAGTGTTTGAAGATTCAGAAACAACATTTAATGAGCTTTCGGATAAAATTATTTTAATTGTTGAATATAACGCTAACAAGGCTGCAGAGGCAAGTAGAAAAGGAGATAATATTTTTAGAGTTTCAAGAAATGTAATTATAATTTCATGTATTATAATTGTTATAATATTGTCATTACTTAACTTCTTTATTATTAAATCTATTTTATCACCTATAAGAGAAATTGATTATGTAGCAAGAGCTATTGCTAATGGAAATCTTAACGAGAGAATTACGTATAAATCAAAGGCAGAACTTGGCATGCTTGCGTCTAATTTTAATAAAACAGTAGAAAAACTTAATAATTATGTAATGTACATAGATGAGATTACAAATGTACTTAACGATATAGCAAATGGTAATCTTTGTTTTGAGCTTACTCATGATTATGCTGGAAATTTTGCAAAAATTAAAACAGCGCTTTCTAATGTTTCTGATGTATTTAATGATACTCTTACAAATATAAATCAAAGTGCCGAACAAGTTGCAAATGGTTCTTCTCAAGTTGCTGACGGTGCACAGGAACTTGCACAAGGTGCAACTGAACAAGCAAGTTCAGTTCAGGAATTAGCTTCTACAATAAATATTGTATCTCAAAGCATAAAAGCTAATTCTGAAACAGCAAATAATATAAGTGTAAAAGCTGCTGGTTTTGGAAAAAGCATTGAAAAAGGCAATAGTCATATGAACGCTGTAAAAGATTCAATGGATGCTATAAGTAATTCATCTAAAGAAATAGGTAAGATTATAAAACTTATTGAAGATATTGCTTTTCAAACAAATATACTTGCACTTAACGCCGCTGTTGAGGCAGCACGTGCCGGAGAGGCCGGAAGGGGATTTTCAGTTGTTGCTGATGAAGTAAGAAACTTGGCGGTTAAAAGCGCTGAAGCTGCAAGTAATACAACACATCTTATAGAAAATTCTATTAAGGCAATAGACAGAGGTTCAAAAATTGCTGACGAGGCGGTTTTAATTTTAAATTCTATATCAAAGGAAACAGAAGATATTATAAAAACTATAAAATCGATTGCAAATGCAAGTAATGATGATTCAAAATCAGTTTTACAGATTGCCGACGGTATTGAACAGATTTCTAATGTTGTACAAACAAATTCTTCAACAGCGGAGGAAAGCGCTGCTACAAGTGAAGAACTTAGCGGACAAGCATCTATATTAAAAAGTCTTGTAAATAAGTTCAAGCTTAAAAATACAATTTATTCAAATAATAAAAATAAAGTAAAAAATTCAGATTATTATACACCAGTATATAATGAAAATACTGTAAATAGTATAGAATTACATGAAAATTTTTCAAATCAATATAATTTTGAAAATGATAAATATTGAGTTTTGTTTTTATAAATTAAATGAATTTTAATATTTAAAAAGTATTCAAGTAAAAACTGATAATCGGATTTAGCGATTATCAGTTTTTTTAAAAAATTGTGTATTTTGTATAATTATATATATTTTAAAATAGATATTAAATAAATATTTTAAATAAAATGATAAAATTCATATTATTTTATATAAATTTTTGAATAAAATAAATAAAATCGTTTTATTTATTTTGTTTTTATGATATACTGTCTTAAAGGTGGTTTTCAGATATAATATGATATGAAATTTATTAGGGGGATGATTGTATGAAGACAATTAGAGGTAAAATAACATCGGCAGTTATTATGTCGGTCTCTGTTTCGCTTTTTATAATGGGCGCTATATCAGCATATCTAAATCTTAAAAGTACAAATTCAACTCTTGAGCAAACAATGAATGAAATGGCTATTGTTGCCGGAAAAAGAATTCATCATGAACTTAATGAGTATTTAAATGTAGCCTATGAGACGGGAGGACTTGCAAGACTTTCAAATAATGAGCTGTCTATTGATGAAAAAAAGAATATTATTGACCAAAAAGTAAAATCTCATGATTTTGAAAGAGGAAACATTTTAGATAAAAATGGAAAAAGCATATTTGATGGAAACGATTATAGCGATAGAGAATATTTTAAAGAAGCATTAAGCGGAAAAGGATATGTATCAGAGCCTGTTTACAGCAAATTGACAGGAGAAAAATGCGTAATAGTTTCAGCTCCGTTATGGAAAGACGGAGAGGTGGATACAGTTGTTGAAGGTGTAATTTATTATGTTCCTAAAACAACATTTTTAAACGATATAGTTTCAAGTATAAATGTAGGTAAAACTGGACTTGCATATATAATAAATAAAGACGGTCTTACAATAGCTGATAATAGTATGGATACTGTTTTGGAGCAAAACATTGAAAAAATGGCTGAAACTGATTCAAGTTTAAATAAACTTGCCTCAATTCATGCAAAGATGAGAAAAGGAGAATCGGGATTTGATACTTACAGCATAAATGGAGTAGGAAAGTTTATATCATATGCGCCTATTGAGGGTACAGATGGGTGGAGTTTGGCATTATATGCCGAAAAATCTGAGTTTATGTATGATACATATATTGGCATGGCATTAGTGGTAGTTTTGTTTATTTTGTCGGTAATTATTTCAAGCATACTTGCTGCTACGGTTTCAAAAAAAATTTCAAGTCCTATTATTAAATGTATTGAAAGAATAAAAAAATTAAGTGAGGGTGACATTAACTCAAAAGTTGATACTGTCAATACAGAAGATGAAACAAAAATACTTGCTGATACAACTTATAATTTGGTTGAGACTTTAAAATTAATTATAGGAGATACTGGACATTTATTAGGAGAAATGGCCTCTGGAAATTTTGCCGTAAGTTCAAAAAATCCTGAAAGTTATAAAGGTGATTTTATTCAGCTTTATAATAGTATAGCCAATATAATTTCTAATTTGAATAATACTCTTAAACAAATAAATACTTCATCTGAACAAGTACTTGACGGTGCATCTCAAGTATCAGATTCATCTCAAATGCTTGCACAGGGAGCGACTGAACAGGCAAGTTCTATTCAGCAGCTTGCGGCTACTACTACTGATATTGCACAGAAAATAAACGATAACGCAAAAAAGGCGGCAAGTTCAGGTGAAGCCGCTAAGACTGTTGAGAATCAGGCAAATTTAAGTAATGAGAAAATGCATGAAATGCTTAATGCTATGACTGAAATTAATAATTGTTCTCAGGAAATTGGTAAAATTATAAAAACAATAGAAAGTATAGCGTTTCAAACAAATATACTTGCGCTTAACGCTGCCGTAGAGGCGGCAAGAGCAGGCGATGTTGGAAAGGGGTTTTCGGTTGTTGCTGATGAGGTAAGAAATCTTGCAATAAAAAGCGCAGAGGCGTCAAAGGATACAGCAGTGTTTATTGAAAATTCTTTTGTTGCCGTTAAAAATGGCATAAAAATTGCAAATGAAACAGCCGAAATATTAGGACAAGTTGTTGATGGTATAAATAATGTTAGTATGAATATAAATTTAATTTCACAAGCATCTGAATTACAAGCATCATCAATATCTCAAATAAATATAGGCGTTGAGCAAATATCAAATGTTATACAGTCAAATTCGGCATCGGCTGAGGAAGGTGCAGCGACAAGCCAAGAGTTAAGCAGTCAGGCTCAAATGCTTAAACATATGATTGCTGAATTTAAACTTAATTGAGAATAGAATTTGTATATTTTTTTAGATAATTGAAGTTTTATACAATTTCAAAAATATATAAAGATTTATATAAATTTTTAAGAAGAATAAAATCTCGGTTTAGTTTGAGACTAAACCGAGATTTTATTTATAGTTTTTATATGTTATTTTATCTCTTAATTTAATTTGACATGTTAATGTGATTTATTTATAATTATACTAAATAATATTTATTATGTATATAAAAAAATAGTTTATAAAAAATTGATTATATTTTTGAAATTTTAATATTTTATTTAAAAATTATTGTAAGTTTAATTTTATAAATTTTAGGTGGTTGATAAAGTGGGATTTTTTAATTTTGCACTTGATTTTATAAACCGTTTTAGCGGTAAAAAAAATAAAAATGATGAAAAACAGTTTGAGGAATATTCTAAGTTTGGTGATTTTCTTTTTTATCTTTCAGAAAAAGACGAAGGTTATGAAGATGTCAAAAAAGCTGTTGTGCTTTGTGATGAGGCAATAAAAATAGCAAGAAACAGACTATTTAGTTCACAGAGAATAAAAGATTTTAATGCAAGGCTTAGAGAAGTTGAATGTTATAATAAATTAAGCGATGAAGAGGCTAAGGAACTTAAAGAACTGCTTGAAAAATTTCTTGCATTGACAAAAGAAAGAAATATTTTAATGTATCAGCTTGTGGATTTTGACAATGGACTTAATAAGCTTGTTGATATGGAAAAAGAAGCAAATGAGATAATACCTAAGCTTGAAGAAGCAGAATTTCAACAAAGAATTCTTAAACAGGATTTAAGTTATTTAAAAGGTGAAAAACTTGAGTTGGAAGAAGAAAGAGATAAGCTGTTTTTTGCTATGAATTTTATATATAAGTTTACCATAGCTATGGTAATGCTTTTTAGCGGTATTGTTATTATACTTGCGCTTTTAAATGTATTTAAAAATTTAGTTGTGTTTTTTTCACTTACTTTATTAGTTATATTAGTAATATTTGTGGTAAGTCTTGTTTATTTTTTTAGAAGAAAAATAAATTTTGAAATAAAGCTTAATGCTAAAAAACAAAGCAAGGCAGTTGAACTTATTAATAAAAAAACTGTTGTTTATTCTTATTATACAAATTTTTTAAGATATGAATATAATAAATTTAAGGTAAAAAATGCAGAAATGCTTAAAACTAATCTTAAAGAATATGACCATTATAAACATATTACAACAAGATATGATTCTATAAGAAATATAATGTATCAAACTCAAGATATGCTTGAAAAATTTTTAAAAGAAAAGAAAATAACCGATGTAAATGCGTCTATTGAAAGGTTTGCAAGAACAGTTGATATTGACGATAAAATAGAATACTGCAATAATCTTAATGAAAAGAAAGCGGCTGAGGAGGCTAAGCTTGCTGAATTTGACAGCAGACATGTTGAGATTTGGGATGAACTTACAAATTTGAATGTTGAAGATAAGACAAAAGACCATATAGTTGAAAAGGTTATTGATGCGTATTTAAAGGAAGCTGAAAAGCTTGTTTTTAGAAACGATGAGGAAGGTGAAAATTCTGAAGTTACCGACTTTTACGGACTCAAAAATGAGTATGACGATATAGAGGCGGTGGATGGAGATGAATAAAATAGCCGTTATTTTCGTAATTGTTGGCATATTTGTTTTTATAACAAGTTTGTTTTTAAGATTTAAACCTATTAAAATTAGTTTTGATGAAGTTAATGAAAATAAAGATTTGCAGGATAATGAATGTGATGATGAGAAGGACTTTGAGATGCTTTTAAATAACGCAAAATCTGTATTTAAGTTTATAGGCGTTATTTTAATTATAATTGGAATTGCATTATACGTAGGAGGATTATTAACATTATGAGAAAACATTTAGAAAAAGTATATGAACCTTCCATAGTTGAGGATAGAATTTACAAAAATTGGCTTGAGAAAAAATATTTTCACGCAGAAGTTGAAGAAGATAAGGAAGCTTATACAATAGTTATTCCACCTCCTAATATAACGGGACAGCTTCACATGGGGCATGCTTTTGATGAAACTATTCAAGATATACTTATAAGATGGAAAAGAATGCAGGGCTATAACGCTTTATGGATTCCGGGAACTGACCACGCAAGTATATCGACAGAAGTAAAAATTGTCGATAAAATGGCAAAAGAAGGAATTAAAAAAGAAGATATAGGACGAGAGGAGTTTTTAAAAAGAGCGTGGGAATGGAAAGAAGAATATGGAAGTACGATTTTAAATCAGCTTAAAAAGTTAGGATGTTCATGTGATTGGGACAGAGAACGCTTTACAATGGATGATGGTCTTTCAGATGCTGTATTGGAGGTTTTTGAGAGACTTTATAAAAAAGGATTAATTTATAGGGGAGAAAAGCTTATAAATTGGTGTCCTAAATGTAAAACTACAATTTCAGATGCAGAGGTAAATCATGAAGACAAGAAAGGTAACTTTTGGCATATAAAGTATCCAATTAAAGGCGGCGGATATTTGCAATTTGCCACTACAAGACCGGAGACAATGCTTGGAGATACTGCGGTAGCAGTAAATCCTAATGATGAAAGATATAAAGAATATGTAGGACAAGTTTGTATTCTTCCTTTTGTTGACAGAGAAATTCCTATAATAGCCGACGAATATGTTGATATGGAGTTTGGTACAGGAGTTGTTAAAATAACTCCGGCACATGACCCTAATGATTTTGAAGTAGGATTAAGACATGAACTTGAAAAAATAAATATTATGAATGATGATGGAACAATAAATGAAAACGGCGGTAAATTTAAAGGAATGGACAGATATGAAGCAAGAAAGGCTATTGTAAAAGAACTTGATGAAATGGGTCTTCTTGTTAAAATAGAAGAAATAAGTCACGCTGTTGGAGTACATGAGCGCTGCAAGGACGTTATAGAACCTTTGATAAAAAAGCAGTGGTTTGTTAAAATGAAAGGACTTGCAAAACCGGCAATAGATGCTTATCATAACAATGAAGTAAGATTTATACCGGAGCGTTTTGGTAAAGTTTATCTTAATTGGTTAGAAAATATACACGATTGGTGTATTTCACGCCAGCTTTGGTGGGGACATAGAATACCGGCTTATTACTGCTCATGTGGAGAGGTTATAGTATCAAAATCGAAAATAGATAAATGCCCTAAATGTGGAAAAAGTGATTTAAAACAAGATGAAGATACACTTGATACATGGTTCAGTTCGGCATTATGGCCTTTCTCGACTCTTGGATGGCCTGAGAAAACAAAGGAATTTGAACATTTTTATCCTACAAATGTACTTGTTACAGGATATGACATAATTTTCTTCTGGGTTGTTAGAATGGTATTTTCGGGTATAGAACATACAGGAAAATCACCTTTTAGAGATGTATTTATTCATGGGTTAATAAGGGATTCTCAAGGTAGGAAAATGAGCAAATCTCTTGGAAACGGCATAAATCCTCTTGATGTTATAGATAAATATGGAGCAGACGCTTTAAGGTTAACTATTGTTACAGGAAATGCTGCCGGAAATGATATGAGATTTTATTGGGAAAGAGTTGAGTCAAACAGGAATTTCCTTAATAAAGTTTGGAATGCCTCAAGATTTATTATGATGAATTTTGAAAATATGGAAGAACTTGAAAAGAGGTTTGATGAAGGATATAAACCAGAGTTAACTGACTCTGATAAATGGATAATCTCTAAAGCAAATAAGCTTATAAAAGAAGTTACTGAAAATATGGATAATTATGAGCTTGGTATTGCTGTTTCTAAAATTTATGATTTTGTATGGGATGAATATTGCGATTGGTATATTGAAATGGTTAAGCCAAGATTATATGATGATAAAGATTCTACAAGAGAAGCCGCTTTATGGACTTTAAGAGAAGTTTTAATAAAATCATTAAAACTTTTGCACCCTTATATGCCTTTTATTACAGAGGAAATATTTACGTCAATACAGTCAAAAGAGGATACTATAATGCTTTCTAAATGGCCTGTATATGATGATGAATTTAATTACGAAAAGGAAGAAAACGATGTAGAGCTTATTAAGTCAGCTGTAAAGAGCATAAGAAATATAAGGTCTGAAATGAATGTAGTTCCTTCTAAAAAGATTAATGTATTTGTTGTTTCAGAGTCAGAGGATATTAGAAATACATTTAGTAAAGGTAAAATTTTCTTTTCTTCTCTCGCTAAAGCTTCTGATGTGTTTATACAAGATGATAAAAATGGTATTTCAAATGATGCTGTATCAACTGTAATTCATGGAGGCGTTATTTACATGCCGTTTGCAGAACTTGTAGATGTTGAAAAGGAAAAGGAAAGGCTTATAAAAGAAAAAGAACGTCTTGTAAAGGAGGTTGAGAGAGTAGAGAAAAAGTTATCAAATCAAGGCTTTGTTTCAAAGGCTCCGGCTAATGTAATTGAGGAAGAAAAGAAAAAATTAGAAAGTTATTCTGATATGCTTAAAAAAGTTGAAACACAGCTTAATATATATATACAGCGTTTTACAAAATAATGATATAAATAATGTTTTATCTAAGAAAATTATATATTAATAAACACACAAGAACCACGCTTTTAAGCATGTAAGTTTTAACAGGTCAAAACTATGAGAATTTTTGTTACACAAAAATTTTTGTAACCGACGGCGAAAGTATTTGCCTTTGTATTTATTGAGAGCTTTTCTTTTCACTAAATAAGGAATGAGGAACTTACTCTGTCGGTTAAATAACTATGTACAATTATTAAAATTTATAGTATTATAAGTATAGTACAAATTGATTATTATAATTTTTAAGCGGAGGTATTTACATGATAAAGAAATTTTGTGCATTGCTGCTTTTTGCTGTAATTTCAATCGGAGGCTGTATAAACGCTTACGCCTTTGATATATACGGTGAAAAAAGTGTATATGAGTATGATTTTAAAAAGGGCGAAACATTTTATGTAAATTTTATGCTCGGAAACAATGATGGATTTAACAATGCTACTTTTAGGGTTAAATATAATCCTAATGTTATTAAAATGGTTGGAAACGATATTACAGATGATGAGGGTTTTATTACTTATAACGCTGCCACAGGTGTTTATAGAAGACTTTTTTCTAATTCAAGTGTTGAAGAACAAATAAATCTTGTTCCTTCAATAAATGACCCTGATTATGAAAGACTTTCGGATGGAGTAAAAACAGCGGCTGAAATAGGAATTGTTAAACTTGGAACTCTTGTATATAATCCAGCATCGGTATTTGATGTATTTGACGATGGCATATTTTTAAGTCTTAAATTTGAAATGGTTGGAGCTGGAAAAACTGATATTGAAATACTTCCTTCTATATCAAAAAGCGGACAAAAAGGCAATATTTTTTATGCAACGAACAATGTTAAAAAATCGGCTAATATTGAAAGCGTAGAAGTTAATCTTAAATCAGCTAATTCAAGCAGTAATTCTGATAATGAGACAGAAACTTCAACTATGGAAAGCACAACAGAAATTACAACTAATGATTTAACAGAAAGTACAACAGAAAAAACAACAAAAGATAATTCAACTGACAAGAAAAATAATAGAGATGATGATTCAACTGAAGTAACAACAAAAGAAACAATTGGGAGTGAAACTGACAAAACAAATAAAATTTCATTTAAAGATATTTCTGTATATCCATGGGCTGTTAAAGCCATAGAGGAATTGGCATCAAGAAAAATTGTTAATGGAGTTGGAAATGAGAATTTTGCTCCTGCGCTTAATGTAAAGCGTGCTGATTTTGTTGTTATGCTTATGAATTGTTTAGGAGAAACATCTGATTCTAAGGAAAGTTTTGCTGATGTAAATAAAGATATGTATTATGCAAATGCAATAGGACGTGCAAAAGAGCTTGGAATTGCTAAAGGAGATGAAAAAGGCAATTTTAATCCTAATGCTAATATTTCAAGGCAGGATATGATGGTTTTTGCCGCAAGGGCATTAGAGGCTAAAGGATATGATGTTAAGCCTTCCTTAGAGGTTTTAAACAAGTTTGATGATTTTGAAACTATATCAGATTATGCTAAAGATTATGTTTCATTTATGGTAAATGAGAAAATTGTAAATGGTATGGGAAATAATATAGCTCCAAAAGAAAATACTACAAGAGCGCAATCAGCGGTTATTGTTTACAATATTTTGAATCTTTTGGAAAAATAAAAATTTGAAAAAAATCAAAATATTAAAAGAGTTGTTGCTGCAAAGCCTTGTTTTTGTAGCGACAACTTTTTTTTAAGAAAATACTGCATAATTCAATAAAATAGGTTTGAGATGATATTTTATATTTGAGAAAAAAGCCCGCAAACATAGTTTAGACCTATGTTAATAGGTTTTGACGAAATATTAGCCAAAGATATAAAATATTAATTGTGCAATGTTTCAGAAAGTTCATATAGATATTTTGGTATAAGCCGCATGTATTTAATCATATAATAATAATACCATTTATAAGCAGGCGGTTATTTTGTTATGAGATATTATATTTCGGGAAAAAAATTTAATTTAGAGTTATTTCTTTTAAATTTGCTTATACCTCAAGCAGTCGGCATTTTAAGTGTTTATTTATCGGGACCAGTTTCTTCCGAATATGAAAGTTTTATAAAACCAGCATTTTCACCTCCGGCTTTTATATTTAGTATTGTATGGAGTATTTTATATTTTTTTATTGGGGCAGCGGCATATTTAGTAAGTACTTCGTTTTCAGATAAAAGAAAAACAGCTTTATTTTTTTATACATCTCAGCTTGCAGTAAATTTTTTATGGTCAATTTTCTTTTTTGGAATGGAACTTAGATTGTTTTCTTTTTTCTGGATAGTACTTTTAATTGTATTGTCATTAAAAACATATCAATATTTCAGTGATATAAACAAATTAGCTGGTATATTTTTTATACCTTATATATTATGGCTTTTTTATGCCGGTTATCTCAATATTGGAATATGGTTTTTAAATTAAATAATTTAAAATGAAAGGATTTTTATTTATGGAAAGAATGAAAGAGTTAATAGCTTTGTTGAATAAAGCATCAGAGGCCTATTATCAAATGGCCTCTGAGATAATGTCTGATTATGAGTATGATAATTTGTATGATGAACTTGTACGTCTTGAAAAGGATACAGGTATAATAATGAGTGAAAGTCCGACACAAAGAGTAGGTTATGAAGTTTTAAGCTCTCTTGAAAAAGTAAGACATGAGACAAAAATGCTTTCATTGGATAAGACGAAAGAAGTAGAAAAGCTTGAGGAATTTTTAGATGACCATGAAGGTCTTTTATCGCTGAAATTAGATGGACTTACTATTGTTCTTAAATATAACAACGGAACTTTTATACAAGCTGTTACAAGGGGAAACGGAGAAATTGGAGAAGACATTACACATAATGCAAGAGTTTTTAAAAATATACCTCTTAAAATAAATTATTTAGATGAGATGATAATAAGAGGTGAGGCTGTAATATCTTTTAAAGAATTTGAGAAAATTAATTCGAGTTTGGATGAATCTGAAAAATATAAAAATCCCCGTAATTTGTGTAGTGGTACTGTTAGGCAGTTAAACAACGAAATTGCAGCAAAAAGAGAAGTTAATTTTATAGCATTTTCTCTTGTAAGCGGAAATGGAAATATACCTCATGATTTAAAGTCAAATCAGCTTAAATGGCTTCAAAGCATAGGTTTTACAACAGTAGATTATAAACTTGTTTCAAGTAAAAATGTAGGACAGGCAGTAAGAGAGTTTGAATTGGAAATTGAAAAAAACGATTTTGCTTCTGATGGACTTGTATTAACATATGATGATATTGATTATAGCAAAAGTCTTGGAACAACATCTAAATTTCCTAAGGACTCATTAGCGTTTAAATGGGCTGATGAAACTGCTGTTACAACTTTAAAGGAAATATTTTGGAATACGTCAAGAACAGGGCTTATTAATCCTATTGCTGTTTTTGAGCCGGTTGAACTTGAGGGAACTACTGTAAATAGGGCAAGTCTTCATAATATTAGTATTGTGGAGACACTAAAATTAGGAATTGGAGATAAAATATCTGTATATAAAGCAAATATGATTATACCTCAAATAGCGGAGAATTTTACTAAAAGCAATAGTGTAATTATACCTGATAAATGTGGCGTATGCGGAGAAGATACAGAGATTGTAAAGCTTAGAGACGGGAAGGCTTTAAAATGTACAAATCCAAATTGTCATGCAAGAATTGTGCTTCAGATTGTACATTATGCATCAAGAGATGCGCTTAATATTGAAGGCATATCAGAAGCTTATGTTGAAAAATTTGTTGAAAATGGTATTTTGGAAAATTATACTGATTTGTATAAATTAGAAAATTATAAAGAAAAGATAATTTCATTAGAAGGATTTGGAGAAAAATCTTACTTAAATTTAATTAATGCTGTTGAAAAATCAAAAACAACTCGTTTATCAAACTTTATTTATGCTTTGGGAATCAATCATGTTGGTCTTTCAAATGCAAAACTTTTATGTAGATTTTATGAGAACGATTTTGAAAAAATAAAAAATGCAGATATAGAAGAACTAATAAGTATTGATGGATTTGGAGAGATAATAGCGCAATCAGTATATCGTTATTTTTCGCATGAAAGCAATATAGAACTTATTAATAAAATAATTGGATGTTTAAATTTTATTGAGGAGGAAAAATCAGAAAATAATATATTTGACGGTGAAATTTTTGTAATTACCGGAGAACTTAAAACATTTAAAAATAGAAAAGAACTCCAAAATGAAATAGAAGCTTTAGGAGGAAAGGTTACATCAAGTGTAACTAAAAAAACAACGTATTTAATAAATAATAATATTAATTCAGCTTCATCAAAAAATAAAAAGGCACATGAGTTGAATGTGCCAATAATTACGGAGGATGAATATATAAATTTAAAAAAATAACCCCGAAGTGCCGGTCCCCTATTTTGACACCTAACCTAAGTTAGGTGGGTTTCCGCAGCAAAAGCGTCTGTCTTCCTCTGCCCAAAGGGAATTAGCTTGAGGCCTGACATAGGCTTTTGCATATAGGAATCCCTTATAATAAATGTAGGTTCAAAATAAAAGGTAAACGTACACCTCAGGAATTATTTTTTTTCTGTATTTATTATAATATAAAAGTTTGTTTTTTACAAGCGGAAGAATTTATATAATGTTAAACACGGATTTTAAAAAAGTTGAAAATATCAATGTTTTTTACGTATTCTACTAAAAAAAGCATAATGCTTAAAAATATAAATAAGTCTGCTATATTAAATACAGGAAGTTTTTTTATTTTTATAT
Source organism: uncultured Eubacteriaceae bacterium (assembly GCA_947086655.1). Taxonomy (GTDB): domain Bacteria; phylum Bacillota; class Clostridia; order Lachnospirales; family CAG-274; genus CAMTZM01. The sequence continues at coordinate 16,896 of CAMTZM010000025.1, read as the reverse complement.
ATATAAAGTCTGTAACTGAGTTGTTTTTTATTCTGTCTATAATATTGCCAAATGCTCCGCCAATTATGAATGAAAAAGCTAATTTCAATAAATTGCTTGAATTTCTAAAAATTTTAATAAAATTTAATATTATAACAACTAAAAACAAAACATTGATTTTTATAATTAAATTTTTTTTATTTTTCATAAATCCCATTGCTATACCTTTATTTTTTAAGTTATAAAGATATATTTTGTTTTTTATAATTTCTTTTTTTTCATTAAGTGAAATGTTTTTATTTACTATGATTTTTGAAATTAAGTCTAAAAACACAATTAAAGGTATTGTTGAGAGATATTTCAATTTTTTTTGCCTCCTTTATTAGTCTATGAATTTAGGGTTTGTCTTGATACGCTTTTTTTACATTTTACCATTTATTTTATTATTTGAAAACTAAAAAAATATTGATTTGGAAAATTTAATTAAAGGGATTGTAATAAATAAAATTTCATATTATAATTATATTACATATTATAAACAGAAACATATTTTTATAAGAATAATATTTATTTTAAATTAGTCTTTCTTATAAAAGTGTTTCATAATTTTAAAGGGGGTATTACAAATGGCTTTGGTAACAACAACTGATATGTTTAAAAAAGCTTTTGAAAACAAATACGCAGTAGGAGCTTTTAACATCAATAATATGGAAATAGTGCAGGCTGTAACAAGAGGAGCTAAGGCTTTAAATTCAGTATGTATTTTACAGGTATCAAAAAGCGCTTTAAATTATGCCGGACCTAAATATTTAAAAGGAATGGTTGACGCTGCCGTTGCTGAGACAGGTATTGATGTTGCACTTCATTTGGATCACGGTCCTGATTTTGAAACAGTTAAATTGGCAATAGAATCTGGGTTCACATCAGTTATGTTTGACGGTTCTCACTTTGATTATGAAGAAAATGTTGCAAAAACAATAGAAGTTGTTAAATATGCTCATGATAAAGGTGTTGTTGTTGAGGCAGAACTTGGAAAACTTGCCGGCGTTGAAGATGATGTTAAAGTAGATGCTGCAAACGCTACATATACAGACCCTGAACAGGCTGTTGATTTTATACAAAGAACAGGTGTTGACTCATTGGCAATAGCCATAGGAACAAGTCATGGCGCATATAAATTTAAAGGAGAACCAAAGCTTGACTTTAACCGTCTTGAGACAATTACAAATCTTCTTGAAAAGGAAGGTTTTAAAAATTATCCTATTGTATTGCATGGTGCATCATCGGTTGATGAAAATTGTGTTGCAATGTGTAATAAATATGGCGGAAGTATAAACGGAGCAAAAGGTATACCTAATGAAATGCTTAGAAAAGCAGCTTCAATGGCTGTATGTAAAATTAATATGGATACGGATATAAGACTTGCAATGACTGCTGCTATAAGAAAAAGTATGGCTGAAAAGCCTGACGCTTTTGACCCGAGAGGTTATTTGTCAGATGCAAGGGTATTAATACAGTCACTTGTTGAAGGCAAGATAAAAGATGTTCTTGGCAGTGAAAATTCAATGAACTAATAATTTGTTAAAGTTTGTTTAAAAGACGGAGGGAGTCCACCGCTATTTAAGGGAGTGCTTACTATTATATTCAGTGGGAGGGAAAACTCTCATTGAATATAAAGGTGAATGTTTTTGCCCTTAGTCTTGACAAATTAAAATATGTTTATAAAATAAAAACGATGTTTTTTAAACAGACCATTATTTAAAACTTTTGGGTATCTTTTACAGATGCCCTTATTTAATATTTTAAAGTAGTATAAAATTATGTATTTTAAAAAATAATTTTATTTAATACTATTGATTTTTTTGAAAATAAATGTATAATTTTTTATAAAAATATTTAAAGGAGAAAGAATTAATATGGCATTTTTTTTTGATGAACCATCTCATACCTTCAACGAGTATTTATTAGTCCCAGGGTATTCTTCCAGTGAATGTACACCAGCTAACGCATCACTTAGAACACCTCTTACAAAGTATAAAAAGGGGAAAGAGGAATCATTTATTTCTCTTAATATTCCACTTGTATCAGCTATAATGCAATCTGTATCAGATGACAAAATGGCTATTGCGTTGGCTAAAGAAGGTGGAATTTCTTTTATTTACGGCTCACAGACTATTGAAAAGCAAACAGAAATGATAAGAAAAGTTAAAAATTATAAAGCCGGATTTGTAGTAAGTGATTCAAATATAAGACCGGAACAGACATTGAATGATGTTCTTAACTTAAAGGAGAAAACAGGACATTCTACTGTTGCGGTTACAGATGACGGTACATCGGAAGGTCGTCTTATTGGTATTGTTACAAGCCGTGATTATCGTGTAAGCCGTATGGATAAATCAGCTAAAGTAAAAGATTTTATGACACCTATTGAAAAAGTTATTTATGCTAAGGAAGGCACAAGCCTTAAAGAAGCCAATAATATTATTTGGGATAATAAACTTAATGCACTTCCTATTGTAGATGAAGAAATGAGATTAAAGGCTTTTGTATTTAGAAAGGATTATGATTCTCATAAAGAAAATCCAACGGAGCTTCTTGATTCATCAAAGAGATATATGGTTGGAGCAGGAATTAATACGAGAGATTATGAAGAAAGAGTACCAGCTCTTGTTGATGCTGGCGCTGATGTGCTTTGTATAGATTCTTCAGAGGGTTTTACCCAATGGCAAAAAAATACTATTGATTATATACGTAAAAATTATGGAGATAATGTAAAGGTTGGCGCTGGAAATGTTGTAGATAAAGATGGGTTTAGATTTTTGGCAGAAGCCGGGGCTGATTTTATAAAAATAGGAATAGGCGGAGGTTCTATTTGTATTACACGTGAGCAAAAAGGTATTGGACGTGGACAAGCAACGGCTGTTATTGAAGTTGCTGAGGCACGTGATGAGTATTTTAAAGAAACAGGCATTTACATACCTATTTGTTCAGACGGCGGTATAGTTCATGATTATCATATTACATTAGCACTTGCTATGGGAGCAGATTTTGTAATGCTGGGAAGATATTTTTCAAGATTTGATGAAAGCCCTACAAATAAAGTAAATGTAAATGGAAGTTATATGAAAGAATATTGGGGAGAAGGCTCGGCTCGTGCAAGAAATTGGCAGCGTTATGATATGGGAGGAGCAGGCAAACTTTCTTTTGAGGAAGGTGTTGATTCATATGTTCCATATGCCGGAAGTTTACATGATAATGTTAGTTTGACATTAAGCAAAGTAAAGTCAACTATGTGTAATTGCGGAGCTCTTACAATAGAAGAACTTCAGGATAAAGCAAAAATAACTCTTGTTTCTTCAACAAGTATTGTAGAGGGCGGAGCTCATGATGTTGTTTTAAAGGATAAGGGTTATAGCAGTTATAGCACACAACAGTAAATTATATTTAAAATAAAAAATAATTTTGCGAAAAAGTATTTTATTCGCAAAATTATTTTTTTATATATTTTTTAATTATTTGAAGAATTTTTTATTTTATATTAAACACAAATAAGTTAAACAGTATTTAATATTACATTGCCGCAGCGGCGAATTTTTGTTTGACATTATTAATTTTTTGCTGTTCGGCTTGTTCGGTAGGATACCATCCTTTTGCCGCCATTTTTTTATATATTTTGTCTTGAATATCTAAAGACTCGCATAACGCATTGTCAAATGCGCTGTGAACATTTTCTGTATTTGATTCTATTGTTCCATGCATATATAAGTCGCATACGCCTTTAGTGGACATTAAAAGGTCTTCCATTAAACATTTATCGTCCATTGTATTCAATCCTTTCTTTTATATAGTAATTAAAAATAGTATTTTTATACTAAACACAATTAAAAAGACTGACAAAAATTTATTTGTTCAAATTTTTATTTGTAAATTAAAAGTTGTTTAGTATTATATAAGATTATAAAATTGTTTGAAAAGCTCATCATGTTTAGTTGCAAGCTGTGTAACATAATTTTTTAATTCCATATCTTTAATATTTTGTGCTGCATTCTGGCATTGTGTTTTCAAGAATTTTTCATGCCCAAGTGCATCTTCAATATAAAGTAACTCTTTTGGACTCATATTTTTCACCTCCGATAAATATTATTTGCGTAATTTTAAAAAAAATACGTTATGAAATTAAGGAAAGTTAAGATTTTTGTAATAGTTTATTTATTTATATGTGAAATAATTATTTAATAAAATACAGTATTGTTTTTAAGAGATATAACTCTTAATATAAAAAACATAGTTTCAAGGAGGGTTAATATGACATTTGCCTGTTATTAAGTTTATTATCTCATTATTTAAGAGATATAAAATATAAAATTTATAATCAGTTTATTTTTATAATTTCTGATATTGCAGAAATTATAAAAATAGGCTTGATTGATTACAACTATTATACAAGGAGGATTTATTTTATGAAAATTTTTTTTAGAGTACTTCCGAGTATTTTATGTATAATACTCTTATTGACATCATGCGGAAAAGATAATAATAGACAAGGCGAAAAAGGTATGCCGCCAAATGTTGAAATGAATAGAGAAGAAGAAGTGGCAGTGGAAACATCAAAACCGGAAATTGGTTCAATAGGAAATGAGTATACATATTCAGGAACTACATCTGCTAAAACGCAGGCTGATGTATATAGCACCCTTTCAGGAAAGGTTGTAAATGTTAATTTTAATGTAGGAGATACGGTAAAAAAAGGTGATGTTTTATTTACTATGGATACTACTGATATACAAAATAATATAAGAGAAGCGCAAGCATCTTTAAAATCGGCTGATGCAAGTATTAATTCAGCAGAAACAAATTTGCAGTACGCAAATGGAGCAAATGTTAAAACGCAGATAGAAAATGCTAAAAATTCAATTACAAATGCGGAAAATGATATAGAAAACGCTAAAACAAATCTTAATAATTCGGAGATTGCGCTTAATAAAGCAAAATCAGATTATGAAACAAATGTTTCTCTCTATGATGTAGGAGGAATCTCAAAAGAAACGCTTGAGCAGTATAAAAATACTTATGATAAAGAAATTAATGCATATAAACAGGCTGAATTAAATCTTGAAAAGGCAAATGATAGCTATGAACAGGCACTTTCAAATTATGATATTGTCGCTAATATGACTCCGGAGGAGAATTTGCGTAAGGCAGAAGCTAATTTAGAAACGGCAAAAGCATCAAGAGAATCAACTGTTTCTAAAATACAAAGCTATAATAAGTCATTGTCAGATGCAGTTGTTACAAGTCCTATTTCAGGTGTTGTATCACAGTGTAATGTTACTGCTGGTACTGTTTTGTCTCAAGGTGCAGCTCCGTTTGTTATATTGGATTTAAGCAGTATAAACGTCGAGGTAAATGTATCTGAGCAGATTATTGGCTCAGTAAAAATAAATGATTTGGTTAACATTAAAATATCTTCAATATCAGATAACGTATTTAGCGGAAATATTTCAGAAATATCGCCTACGGCAAATAATGACGGTACATATACTGTTAAAATTGAAATTGATAATAATAATGGTGTATTAAAAAGTGGTATGTTTGCGGAAGTATCTTTTATGAAAGAGCAAAGCGACAATACAATTATACTTCCAAGAAGTTCTGTTATAAATAAAAATGATGAGTATTACGTTTTTGTTGAAGAAAACGGGGTTGTTTCAAAAGCTGTTGTTTCAACAGGCATAGATACAGGAGATAAGATTGAAATAGTAACAGGTATTGACAGAGATTCAAATGTAGTTACGAAAGGACAGACATATCTTAAAGATGGAGATAATGTAAATGTAGTAAATCAGAAAAAAGAAACTCAATCGGAGGGGGAAACTTATGGTAACTAAAACATCTATAAAACGTCCGGTAACTACGGTAATGATTATTTTAATTGTATTTCTTGCCGGAATAGTAGCTTATAATAATCTTGAACTTGCGTATATGCCTTCTACCGATATGCCTATGGCAGTAGTAAGCACAACATATACTGGAGCAGGTCCGGAAGAAATGGAAGAACTTGTAACAAAGCCCATAGAAGAATCAATGGCGACGCTTACAGGGGTTGAGAATATTACTTCAACATCGTCTACTGGTTCATCTATGGTAATGATTGAATTTGTTGAAGGAACGGATTTAGATTCTGCCGCTAACGATATGAGAGAAAAACTTGACAGGGTAAAAAGACAATTGCCAGACGATGCTGGAGACCCTTCAATTATGAAAATGGATATGAATGCCGATTCTATAAATATAGGAATTACAAGCGATAAATATGATTTGGAAAGTCTTTATACACTTTTGGAACAAAATATTACAAGCAGATTTGAAAGAATAGAAGGTATTTCATCAGTCAGTATGATGGGCGGAATTGAAAAGGAAATACAAATAACAGTTGACCCTGTAAAACTTTCAGGATATGGAATAAATATATCAAAAATAAGACAGACATTAAGTAACGAAAATCAAAATATTCCATCAGGTGAATTGAAACAAGGAGAAAATGAACTTACATTAAGGTCGGTAGGTGAGTTTAAATCTTTAAATGAAATTTCAAATTTGCCTATTACAACTTCAGCCGGAAATATGATATATATTAAAGATGTTGCTGATGTAAAGGAAGTTGAAAAAGAAAGAGAGAATTTATCTCTTATAAATGGAAATGAGGGGATTATGTATTCTCTTTCAAAACAGTCAGATGCGAATATAGTAACGGTTACTAAAAATATAAGAGCGGAAATAGATAAAATATTAATGGATTATAATGATATTGAAATTCAAATGCTTACAACAACAGCAGACTATATTGAAACATCTGTTAATAATGTTGTTGATACGGCTTTTCAAAGTGCTCTTATTGCTGTGTTTGTATTACTTATATTTTTGCGTGACCCAAAAACATCGTTAATAATAGGTGTTTCTATACCAACTTCTATTGTAGCTACTTTTGGAATGATGTATTTAAAAGGAATGACTTTAAATACAATATCAATGGGCGGACTTGTAATTGGTATTGGTATGCTTGTTGATAATTCTGTTGTTGTTCTTGAGAATATATTTACATATTCAAAAAGGGGTTTTTCGCCTAAGGAAGCGGCTGAATTTGGAGCAAAAGAAGTATCAATGGCTATAACAGCATCTACTCTTACTACAATAGCTGTATTTGGTCCTCTTATTTTTGTAAGCGGAATGATTGGAACGATGCTTAAAGATTTAGCTTATACTATATGTTTTTCGCTTATAGCTTCTCTTATAGTATCTCTTACATTTGTTCCTATGATGTGTTCAAGGCTGCTTTCAAATGAATTAAAAAAGGCAGGCAAAGAGAATAAGAAAAAAACTGTATTTAAATTTATAGGGGAAATATGGCTTTATTGTCTTGATTCAATAGATGGATTTTATAAAATAGTGCTGAAACTTGCAATAAATCATAGAATAATTACTATTGCAATAGTAGTTATATGCTTTATATCAAGTTTAACAGTTATTCCTTTTATGGGTATGGACTTAATGTCAAATACTGATGAAGGAACGGTTTCTATAAATATTTCAATGCCTGATGGTGTGGAATTTGAATATAGCAGGGAAATACTTACTTCAGTTCTTGATAAAATAATTGATATTGAAGAAATAGAAACATCTATTGCAAGAACAGGCGGCGGCGGTCGTGGAGGCGGAACAAGCGCAAGTATAAATTTAAATTTATATGATGATGAAGAAAGAAAAAGAAGTACAGAAGAGGTAATATCTGAAATAAAGCAAAGACTTAAAGATATAGCCGGAGCTAAAATTACAGTGTCTGCGTCAAGAAATGCAATGGGTTCAATGGGAGGAGGTTCAGACCTTTCTCTTAAAATTAACGGAGAAGAAACAGATACGCTTAAACAAATAAGCGATGATTTAATTGAATTGTTTAGTGAAATATCAGGAGCTGACGAATTAGAAAGTTCTCTTGATGATGCGCTTTTAGAGGGCAATATTGTTCTTAATAGAAAAAAGGCGTCCAAATATGGTATAAGTACATCTGATTTAGCAAGCGCAATTAGTGCAGCAAATTCGGGTGTTGTAGCTACTCAATACAGAATAGATGGTACTGAAATTGATGTAAAAATTAAATATTCAGATGATAAAATAAAATATGTAAATGATTTAAACAATATTACTGTAACAGCATCAAATGGAGTTGTTATACCTATAACCGATATTGCCGATGTTGTAATGGGCAAAAGCGCTATGTCTATTTCAAGGGAAAATCAGCAAAGATATATTACAATTACAGGAAAGTTTAACGGTATGAATACAAGCAATGTACAGCAAGAAGTAACAAAAAAGCTTAATTCATATGTATTTCCGGATAATTATAGTTATGAGTTTGGAGGAAATATGAGGACTATGCAGGAATCATTTTCAAATCTTGCAATAGTTTTTGTTGTAGCAATATTGCTTGTATATATGATTATGGCAAGTCAATTTGAATCTCTTGTTTATCCTTTTATAGTTATGTTTTCAATGCCTCTTGCAATTACAGGCGGTATATTAGGACTTTTTATAACAGGACAATCAATAACTGTTAATGCATTTATGGGATTTATAATGCTTATAGGTATGGTTGTAAATAATGCTATTGTGCTTGTTGATTATACAAATCAGTTAATTGAAAACAAACAAATGGAGTGTAACGAGGCTTTGATACAAGCTGGTCCAGCAAGACTTAGACCTATTTTAATGACTACACTTACAACTATTATAGGGCTTATGCCAATGGCATTTGGTACGGCTTCTGGTATGGAAATACAGCAGCCTCTTGGTATTGCCGTAATATTTGGTCTTACAGTTTCAACTGTTATTACACTTATTTTAATACCTGTACTTTATTCAGTTGTAAATAGTATAAAAATATTCATAATAAAAATTAAAAATAAAATTATAAAAAGAGATGATTTGCTAAAAGGAGAAAGTTTATAATGAAAATATATAGATGTATTGTAATTATTGCTTTATTTATAATTATTAACACTATACAAATTTACGCCTATGATACTCTTACAATAGATAAAGCTTATGAAATGGCTTTTTCAAACAGTAATGAATTAAAGAAAATGGAAGAAAATCAGGAACTTAACGAAAATGATTACTATTTAACAAATTCGTCTGTTTTAGCATCGTCTGAAACTGAGTCTTTACAAAATCTTTTTATGTCTTTAAAAAGTCTTAAAAATGAAATGCTTTATTATAATGATGATAAAAAATTACAGGAGGAAAAGATTAAATATAATTTGTATGAGATTTTTTATTGCATTGATGAACTTGAAAAAGATATAGAAATTAAAGAAGATGAGATTTTGTTAATGGAAAAGAAACTTAATATTGATGAGAAAAAATACAGCCTTGGGGTTATAAGTAAAAGTCAATATGAAAATACATTAGCGGAGTATAAAAGTTTATTGCTTGACAGAGATAATATGATTATTGATTTTAATGACTCTTACAGCGAATTAAATAAGCTTATAGGCGTTGATTTAGATAGCAGGTTTACGCTTAGTTATGAACTTGACTATGGTATAATTGATATAGATGACGTTTATGTTTATATAAACAAAGCAATTTCAAAAAGTAAGGTTTTAGAAAAATATAAAATAAATTCAGATGAAATTAAATATTCTTTATCATTAATAAAAAGCAGCGGTTATGGAGGAGACAAAGACGAAGTTAAAAATAAATATATAGTTTCACAGAGTGAATATGCTGATATAAAAAAATCTATGGAAGAAAGTATTATAAAGATATATAATAATATTAAAGTCTTAGAAGAAAAATATAATACAAATTTGAAAGAACTTAATGTCAGACAGGCGGAGAAGGCTTTTAAAGATAAACAGCTTGAATTAAATTTAATTACGGAAATTGAAATGTATGAATATGAGTTTAATATAAAGCAAATTGAAAAAGAAATTGAAGAAATAAAGAAGGAACATGAATTGCTTAAAATGCAGCTTTATAATATTGATTTAGTAAATATTAATCAATAATATGTTTTATGTAAAGAGGAAAAATATTAAATGAGGATGATTTTATGGTGCAAAAACAAAAAATATTAATTGCCGATGATAACGAAGATATAAGAGAGGTTTTAAGGGTGCTTTTAGAAAGTGAAGGTTTTGAGGTAGATGAGGCAACAGACGGTGACGAAGCTGTTGAAAAAACTGATTCAACTGTTGACCTTATTATACTTGATATAATGATGCCTAATAAAAATGGTTATAAGGCATGTGTTGAGATAAGAGAAAAGACAATGGTTCCTATTTTATTTCTTACTGCAAAAACAGAAGATTCAGATAAAACAATGGGATTTTCATCAGGAGGAGATGACTATTTAATTAAACCGTTTTCATATACGGAAATAATAGCAAGGGTTAAAGCACTTTTAAGACGTTATTATATTTATCAGGGAAAAAGCGGTGAAGAAAAAAAGAATGAGATTATCATTGATAATTTAGTAATTGATACTGACAAAAATTATGTTACAATAGAGGATAATGAAATAAAACTTACAGATATAGAATATAATATACTTTTGCTTCTCGCCCAAAACAGAAGGAAGATATTTTCAGCCCAGAATTTATATGAAAGCGTATGGAATGAGCCGTATTTTTATACGGCAAACAACACTATAATGGTACACATAAGAAAACTTAGAACAAAGCTTGAAAAAGAACCTCAAAACCCTAAATATATAAAAACAGTTTGGGGAAGGGGATATAGAATTGAGTAAAAATTTTTGGGCGTCAAGGCTTGAAATTTTAATAATAGGCTGTGTTTTGTTTTCAATTTTATGTTCGGTTTTTTTATTTTTTGTACTTCAATTTTCAGAAACAGCAATATTAAATGCTAAGTTTCATAATGTGGAATTTATTCAGAAAATGAATACAAATGAAGTTCATAAATTTAGTAGGTTTGTATTAGAAAACAATATAGCAACTACTGATTACAAAGATATTTCAAATTGGGTAAAATCAAAACAAGATATAATTATTACTATATATAAAGATGACAAAGTTGTTTTTGATTCTACTGTAAGAGAATTTAGACCGCCTAAAAATGACGGCAGATTTAAAAATAATGACTTTTACAGACCATTATATGATGTTGAATTTTCAGATGGAACAGCAAAAATTGAGTTATTTTGTTTTTGGCAGCATAAGTATATGAATATATTTAATTATATTAATATAGTTTTAAGTTTTATTTGTTTTTTAATTATTTTTTTATTTCTTATAAAAAAGAGAACTGACTATATTAATTTAATGAAAAATGAAATTAATATTTTAGAAGGCGGAGATTTAGAATATAATATTACTATAAAAGGTAATGATGAACTTACATATCTTGCTAAAAGTATAGATGATATGAGAAAGTCTTTATCTGAAAGATTTAATGTTGAAAAAAACTCAAGAAATAATAATCATAAGCTTGTTACAAGTATGTCTCATGATTTAAGGACACCTCTTACTGTTCTTATAGGTTTTTTGGAAATACTTAACGGTAAAAAGTACGCTGATAAGGAAAAACAAGATTATTATATTTATAAAAGTTTGGAGAAAGCATATCAAATTAAAAATTTATCAGATAAACTTTTTGAATATTTTTTAGCTTATAATCTTGAAAGTGAAGAATTAAATATTGAAATTTTTGAGTTAAATGTTATAAATGAAATGATTGAGGAATTTATATTTACAATGAGCGATAAAGGTTTTAAAATTAAATATAATCCTATTTTAGATGAAGGCAAAATTATGCTTGATACGCAATTTATACAAAGACTGTTTGACAATATATTTTCTAATATGATTAAATATGCTGATAAAGATAAAACAATTAATATATATACTGTTGTAAAGGAAAATACTCTTTTTGTAAGTTTTAAAAATATTATTAGCTCGCAAATTTCAGATGAAAGCACTAATATAGGGCTTGAGGTCTGCAGAAAAATAGCTGAAGGACATGGAGGAAGTTTTTATACTAAAAATAAAGAAAATTTATTTATAACAGTTTTAAAACTTATTATAATAAGACGATGATTAATTTCTTATAAGGCATGTAGAAAATACAATATGTTTTATTTTATCAAACATGAGTAAATTTATAAAACAAAATTTACTCATGTGAATTTTAAAAATAATGGTTTTATGGCATATTTCAATATAAAAATGATAAAATAAAACCGCAAAGGCTTGTATGACCTTCACGGTTATAGGAAATAATAATAGTTTTGTTATATGGATATTTGTACTTATATTTTGAATTTTAATATAAAATACAAAACTATGTTGTTTTCCAGCGTTTAAGTGTTGGAAAAAACTTTTTCATCATATTACGTGCTTCATCTTCTGTCATATTTGAATGAGCTGTAACCATGTGAGGAACACAAAATTCAATCATTTCGTCCATTGTACAATCACTTGTGAATTTGCCATTTTCAAAACAATATTTACAGTAATCAACATTCTTACTGCCATCCTCATTATTTCCATACATTTCATCTGTATTACCCATTGGCATACCGCAGCATTGGCAATATTTTTCATTCATCTTTTTTTCCTCCTTATTATTGATAAATTGTATTTATAGATAAAGTATATTACACAAATCTTGACACGTTATGTCAAGATTTATTTTTTTCATATATTAATTTTGCCTGCTCTGCTATGACTTCTTTGAGATATATAGGCGAGAGTATTTCTACCTGTGTTCCAAATGACAATAAAAATCCTATTATCCACGTATTTTCCGGTATTTTTGCAGAAACAATTAAATCTCCGTTTTTCTGTCGCTTTATTTGAGTTACATCAAATTCATCATATACACGATATGACATTTCTTTCGGAAATCGAAGTATAATTTTTTTATATTCTACATCATAACTATCAATCGGTTTCGGAAACTTTCGATAAGGAAAACTCTCATCCAAAATTTTTAGATCTAATATACGATTTAATTTGAATATACGCCAATCCTTTTTTTCTGTACAAAATGCTTTCAAATACCAGGCCATTGCTTTATAAACAAGCTTACAAGGCTGTACGATTCTTTGGCTAATCTCATAGGAGCTTGCATAACGGATTTTAATACTTTTATGATGTATTATTGCCATTTTTAATAATTCAAATTTCTTATTATCCGCTTCTTTATTTCCCCATCTGGAAAAATCTACTTCAAACCAATTCTCTGAATTGAGATTAAATATTGCAGAAAGTTTTTGTAATGTTTGGCTTTCTTCAATATTCTGTATAGTATTTATGCTTTGTAATGACATAAGTATTTCCTGCTGTTCTTCTTTAGATAATACCGCTTTATTTAAAACAAAACCATTCATTAAACGAATACCGCCATTTCTGCCTGTTTCTGTATAAATGGGAATACCTGCTCCGCTTAAAACATCAATATCTCTATAAATTGTTCTGACTGATACTTCAAATTTTTTTGCTAATTCTGGGGCTTTAGCCTGCCCTTTATCAAGCAAGTAATATACAATCTTAAATAATCTGCTTTCTTGCAATAATATTCCCTCCCTTTAACAACTAAATAACATTTAAATTATGACACTATATGTTAAGGTTTATTATAGTCTTTTATATAGTTAATATCAATTAGAGTTTATATAAACATATTTTTGTTATCTAAAAAGTAATTGAATTTTACTTAAACTTTGCGATAATTATTATATTGATATATAATGTCAATATAATAATTGCTGTGAAGATAAATTGACTATGATTACAATGTCAAATTGCTTTAAAATTGATTTATTTAACCGACGGAGGAAGTCCATCGCTATTTTAAGGGGGTACTTATTTTTATATTCAGTGGGATTTTAAGCTCTCACTGAATATAAAGGCGAATGTTTTCGTAATTTTGACAATTAAACAAGCTATATAAAAATTGGAATTGTTGGTTTAAATAATATTATTAAATAAGTTTATAAATATTTAAAAAAAATGAGGTGTGATTATGAATAAAACGGTAAGAAGAGGTTTTGTTCCTACTGATGAAAAAGATTTTTGTGATAAGGAACTTAAGAAAATATATTTAGCAGCAAATGATTTATATTATTTAATAAACAGAGGATACAATATAAAAGGTGCGTCTATATTTGTAGGCAATCATTATTTATTATCGGAAAGACAAAGACTTGCTTTTGTTAGAGCAGTTTCTTCTAAAGATAAAATTAAACAAAGAATAGAAAAAGAAATTAAAGAAGATCTACAAAATAAAATTGTAAATATTGACGGATTTAATACTATAATAACTTTGGAAGTTGCTTTTTCGGGTTCAACATTATTAAAATGTATGGATGGAACTATAAGAGATTTAGCAGGATTAAGAGGAACTTATCGTTTAATTGATAAAACTGATTTAGCTATTATTCATATTGGAAGAACATTAGAGAAAAATAAAATTAAAAAAGCTATATTTTATTTAGATGCTCCTGTATCTAATTCCGGTAAATTAAAAAAAAGGATAATTGAATTATTAGAAACATTTAATTTTGATTTACAAGTAGAGAATATCAATAATGTAGATTCTGTTCTGGAAAAGTTAAGTAATGTTATAACAAGTGATGCAATAATTCTTGATAAATGTAAAAGCTGGATTAATTTAAGTAAAAAAATTATTGATGAAATTGAAGAATGTTCGTATATTAATATGAGTTTTGATACAATAAATAATTTATAAAAAAATTGTTTTGTTATACGTTTATATTATAAAAATTTACAAAATATTAAAGGTTTTCAATTATAGAAAGGTTTAAAATAATAATTATGAAAATGAAAAACATTAAACTTTTAAGGTTATTTATTATTATAATTTCATCATTTATAGTAATTTTACTTTTTTGCGCATGCGGTTATTCAAAAGAAGAAAAGAAACATATGAAGGAAATTGCAAATATCGGAGAAAAAAATGCCGTAAATTATATTATAAAAAAATATGGTTTTACTCCTAATGTTGTTGATATAGAAGTTTGCAGGGAATTTGATGATAGGACTTCTTTTCCTCCAGCTAACGGTTATGTATTAGTTTTTATGAATTATAATAATATAAATTTTAAAGTTTATATTAATGGAGAAAAATATAATTTGCAGGGTACAGATAATTTTCAATATAAAATTATAACTGATGATGCAAAAGAATACTTCAAAAATTTATTTGAGTATGAAATTTATGATATTTATTTACAATATAGAGAAAATAGAATTACTGAAGATTTATATTTAGATAGCAAAGAAGATAATTTAATTAGTGAATTATATAAACCCGGTGATTTTGAAGGATTTTTACAGCGGCATTCTATAAACATTAGAGTTGATGATATTCTAAATCAAGATTTGACTGATTTTAAAAAAAATAATACTGATTTAATTGAACTTTTAAAAAATTATGCTATAAGTTATGGTTTAAAAATAGTGTTAATTTCATATAAAAGTATTAATGACTATAATAATGGTTATACACATACTTATGGAAGAAATGGTTTGCTTGATTTTGAAATTTATAATGACGGTTTGTATATTAATTCCTATATCACAGTTGATAATAAAAGTATTGATGATAACCGTTTTGAGTTACAAGAATATGATGATATGATTTTTTGCTGTTATGATAAAATTAAAGGAAATGATTTAGTGATTACAAGCGATACAAGTAAATGGTTGGAATTAGGTGAAATTAATATAAATAAACATTCTGAAGTGTATTCAGTTGATACAAATGAATTAAATAAGTCAAATGAAATTACAGTTTATATACCTACTGACAAATTTTTTCATTATAGTAGTCGTCCTAAAATAGCTATACAGCATTATTTTGAAAATAAATGGTGGCAATATGAATGTTTTGCTAAGACTACAAAAGATAAAAAATATATTTTTATAACATATTATAATTATTATAATGATAATTTTGATTTTACAATTTTTTAAGAATTATATTGATTATAGTATAAAAAATCTTTTTAACAATTTGAAAAAGTAAAATAAATTCTTTTTTAACAATAAAATTATAGCTACAATTATTGTATATTTTGCTGAAGATTTTATAGTATAATTAATTTAATTCTTTGTTTATTTTTTTATGAACTAATTATATTATGAAAAAAAGAAAAGACTCAAACCTTTAATGAAATGAGTCTTTTCTTTTTTGGGTTTAAAGTAACATTCCCTTAAATTATCAATAATAATAATTTTCTTATTATCTATCACCGATTATCCATGACAATCTTGCATCTTTCATAATTCTTGAAATGTCTTCTATACTAACAGCGTTTTGGATTTTTGTTATTGTTTCTTTTGGATAATATAGTTGTTTGCAAATAGAAATTGCGTTTTTCTTTTCTTGTTTTAACATATCAAATTTAATAATTTTAATAAATCCCCAATCTATAATTATTTATAACTTTACGAAATCATTTTATATTATAATGCTTTTTTCAAGCTGTCAAATTTAATAGAATGTTCCTTTGTAACAGCGTTTAATGCGTCAATATTTATACTGTTTTCTTCAATTTTATCTGAAATATCATAGTAATTATCTGTCTTTTCAATTAATCCTATAACTCCATCAAGTGTTGAATCAATTTTCTTATTTATTTCTGTTTCAACTATTAATTTAAGATTTGTCAAGTTATTTTCAACATTATCAAGTCTTGATTCAACATTATTAAATCGTGATTCGACACTGTCAAGTCTTGATTTGACATTATTAAGTCTTGATTCAACATTATTAAGTCTTGATTCAACATTATTAAGTCTTGATTCGACATTATCAAGTCTTGATTCGACATTATCAAGTCTTGATTCGACATTATCAAGTCTTGATTCG
>CAMTZM010000024.1 GCA_947086655.1 uncultured Eubacteriaceae bacterium | reverse complement strand
CCGGAAGAATGTGAGGAATCTGCATCAATAAGCCCATGTGATTTCTTTGAAAACCTTGATTTCCCAATGGACGTATTCTCACCACCTCAGAAACCTGAGTTTCTTGCCGGAATAAGCAATAATATCCCTCATAAGGGCAATAGCAATAGCAACAACAACTCATGCGGCTGCTGCAATAATAACTGTTCAAACAATTCAAATAATTCAAACAATAACTCTTGCGGCTGCAGATAATTTTACAAAGGGGTCATGTGGTAAAATAAAGGCTAATCCACATGGCCTTTTTGCGTAATATAAATCGCAAATGAACATATAAATAAACTATACCAATTTTTATATATAAATATAAAAAGCGCTTATACAAGCGTTCATTAAAAATCATAGGAGGTTTTTTTATGGAAAATTACCATATTTACAAAGATATTTCCGACAGAACCGGCGGCGATATATATATAGGAGTTGTTGGACCTGTAAGAAGCGGAAAATCCACATTCATAAAAAGATTTATGGACTTACTTGTACTTCCGAATATTGATAATACATATAGCCGTGACAGAACAAAGGATGAACTTCCTCAAAGTGCTGCCGGCAAAACAATTATGACGACAGAACCAAAATTTGTACCGGCTGAAGCCGTATCAATAAGTCTTGATGATAACGTAAGTTTTAAAGTAAGAATGATTGATTGTGTAGGATATCTCATTCCCGAAGCTGAAGGACATATGGACGGAGAAAAACCACGAATGGTGTCAACCCCATGGTCTGAAAATCGTATCCCTTTTTCAGAAGCTGCAGAAATAGGAACAAAAAAAGTTATAAACGAACATTCTACAATCGGAATAGTAATATCAACCGATGGTTCAATTACCGACATATCAAGAGAAAATTATATTGAAGCCGAACAGCGTGTAATAAATGAATTAAAAGCAATAAATAAGCCGTTTGTAATGCTTCTTAATACAACAAAACCTTTTGCCGGAGAAACAGAAGAATTAAGAAAATCCCTTGTACAAGAGTATAAAGTGCCTGTAATACCGGTAAATTGTGCACAGCTTAAAGCTGAAGATATAAACTCAATATTGGAAAAAGTACTTTTTGAATTTCCTATACTTGAAGTAAAAATAAATCTTCCCAAATGGGTTGAAACATTACATATAGACCATTGGCTTAAACAGGCGCTTATAAAATCATCAAGAGAACTTTTAAAGCATGTAACAAAACTTAGAGAGGTAAAAGAACATTTAGACACATTTAATACAAATGAATACGTAAAAAAATCTTACGTTGACACAATTAATCCCGGAACAGGAACTGCAAAACTTGAAGCATCTCTAAACGATAATCTTTTTTACGACATATTAAGTGAAACAACAGGTATGGACATAGACAGTGATTATGAACTTATATCAACAATTAAAGTTCTTGCTTCTGCAAAAAAAGAATATGATAAAATTAAATACGCACTTGAAGAAGTTAAACGAAAAGGATATGGAGTAGTAACTCCATCCCTTGACGAAATGCAGCTTGAAAAACCTGAAATTATAAAACATGGTTCAAAATATGGAGTAAAAATGAAAGCCATAGCTCCAAGTATACATCTTATACGAGCTGATATTGAAACAGAAGTTGCTCCAATTGTAGGAAGTGAAAACCAAAGCAAAGAACTTATGGATTATCTTAATGAACAATATGAGTCTGACGGTTCAAAAATATGGGAATACAATATATTTGGAAAATCACTTCATGAACTTGTAAATGATGGATTATCAAGTAAGCTTTACCGTATGCCGGAAGAAGCTCAAATAAAATTCCAAGAAACATTACAAAAAATTATAAACGAAGGCAGCGGCGGACTTATTTGTATTTTGTTGTAAAAAAATATAGAAAATCATAAAAAACAGAATTGTAAAATTCAAACAATTTTGATTTTTTATGATTTTTTTTGCGCTTATTATTGCTTGTTTTTACTATATAATATAAAAATTCATAACATATAGATAATGATAAATAGTTACTATTAGATAATTTCAAATCCTTTATGTTATCTGTATGATAATTCTAAGGAGGTCTGTATGTTATGATAATTGAAAAAAATATTGGAAAAGCAATTAAATCAGCACGAAAAGATGCCGGATTAACACAAGAAAAACTGGCTGAAATAATAGATGTTTCATCAACATATATTCGTTACCTTGAAACCGGACGAAGACTGCCATCAGTAATTACTTTATACAATATTGCTGTGGAATTAAATATGTCAATTGACGACATTTTTTTCCACAAAGAATTAAAAAATAAATCTTTGCTTACAAAAGTAGAACAGAAACTTATAAAATGCTCATCAAATGAGCTTACAATTATTTACTTAATTGTTGATTCAATGCTAAAAGTTCCAAAAAATAAAACATAAAAAAATCTTAAAAAAGGAGAAAATTTATATGGAGGTAAAAACCGCCACGCTTATAGGTACAAGATTGCCGCATTATAAGAGTAAAAAAGACCCTCAGTATATTAAATTAAAAGATAAAATAAAAGATAAAATAATATATCTTATTGAGGAGAAATCCATTAATTATTTTATAAGCGGTTTATCAGTAGGGTCAGACCAGCTTTGTGCCTCTATTGTAATAGAATTAAAAAATAAATATAAAAATATAATTTTAGAAGCCGCTATTGCATGCTATAATCAGGATATGTATTGGGAAGAAAAAAATAAAATTAATTATCAAAAAATTTTGTCCATGTGCGATAAAAAGAAATACATAACAAATTCTTTATATACAAAAAACTGTATGAAAAAAAGAAATATATATATGGCTAATAAATCTGATTTAATTCTTGCTCTATGGAACGGCGTTCCCGGAGGCAATACCGCCAAAACAGTAGATTATGCATCAAAAAAAGGAGTTACAGTAATTATAATTAATCCTTATTTATAAAAAAATTTTATTATAGCATATTTTAAAAATTTATATATATT
Organism: uncultured Eubacteriaceae bacterium; assembly: GCA_947086655.1. Taxonomy (GTDB): domain Bacteria; phylum Bacillota; class Clostridia; order Lachnospirales; family CAG-274; genus CAMTZM01. Next base: position 33,847 of record CAMTZM010000024.1, on the reverse strand, counting down.
ATTAAAATTGTATAAAAAAATATACTGTCTAAAAATATTTTCACTGATTTTTTTAAAGGTAAAACCATATTATTCTATAAAATGAATTTGAATGTATATATGGTTTTGCCTTTTTATATTTTAATAGTTTTTTAAATAAAAAAAGAACCGCAACCCAACCGAATCCAGTCAGACCACAGTTCAAAAATAGCGGAAGACGGATTTGAACCGCCGACACTTCGGGTATGAACCGAATGCTCTAGCCAACTGAGCTATTCCGCCATATAAATGGGAACAATAGGGCTCGAACCTATGACCCTCTGCTTGTAAGGCAGATGCTCTCCCAGCTGAGCTATGCTCCCATGTTCGTCATATTTATTACCTGACGACAAAAGATATTATATCACTTTGTTTTTTACTTGTCAACAAATTTTTCAAATTTTTTTTGAAATTTATTCAAATAAGAATTAACCGCCTAAAAGGCGGCTATCTTGCTTATCTCATATAAATTTAACCGACGGAGGAAATCCCCCCGCCAATTAAACGGGGATGCTTACTCCATCGGTTTCATTAGAAACCGTCGGTTATGAGTATTTTTGCTTTGCAAAAATGCGAATAGTCTTTTACAGCATATACAAAAAATTAAAACTCTTTATATTTTTATCAAATCCCAACAACATCAGAAAGAACTTCTCCAATACTGTCATTTATAACTATATCTGCTTTTTTATCATAAGCTGTTTTAGATTTATTAATTAGTATAAGCTTACTTCCGCTAAAATAATTTATAAGCCCAGCAGCGGGATAAACAGCTAAAGATGTGCCGCCTACAATTAAAACATCTGCCGACATTATACTTTTTACTGCTTTATTTAACACATCTTCATTAAGGCTCTCCTCATAAAGCACCACATCAGGTTTGACAATATTTCCGCATTTTTCACATTTAGGAACTTTTAAAGATTTAATTATAAAATCTACATCATAAAACGTATTGCAATGTGTACAATAGTTTCTATATACTGAACCATGAAGTTCAAATACATTTTTACTTCCTGCCAACTGATGAAGATTATCAATATTTTGAGTTACAACAGCTTTAAGCACTCCCCTTTTTTCAAGTTCATAAAGAGCTATATGTGCCTTATTTGGCTTTGCATTTTTATAAATAAGATTATTTTTATAATAATCATAAAATTTTTCTGTATTATTTACAAAAAAACTATGGCTTAAAAGCGTTTCAGGAGGAGCGCCATATTCATTTAAAGCACTGTAAAGCCCCGATTCACTTCTAAAATCCGGTATGCCGCTTTCAGTGGAAACTCCAGCGCCGCCTAAAAAAACAATATTTTTTTTTTCGTTTATAATATTTTTAAGTTCTTCATAAGCCATAAAATCATCTCCAAAAAAAAATCAGCTTATTATTTTCTGTATTTTTTTACAAATTTTTCTATATGTATAAGCGCTTTATTAATATCATCTATTGAATAAGCGTAAGAACATCTTATAAATCCTTCACCGCTTTCACCTAAGGCCGTTCCCGGAACAACAGCAACCTTTTGCTCATTTAAAAGTCTTTCACAAAACTCATCACTTGACATACCTGTACATTTAATACATGGAAATAAATAAAAAGCTCCCAATGCTTCAAAACACTCAAGACCCATATCTCTAAAACCTTTAAGCATAAATCTTCTTCTTGCGTCATATTCCTTACGCATTGCAGCAACAGAAACATCGCAGCTTTTTAAAGCCTCAAGAGCTGCATACTGCCCTGTTGTAGATGCACACATAATTATATATTGATGAATTTTAGTCATAGCCGCTATTATATCCTCAGGACCGGCAGCATATCCAACCCTCCATCCAGTCATTGAATAAGCCTTTGAAAAACCATTAAGCACAATTGTCTTATCATACATACCATCAATTGATGCTATTGACACATGTGTTCTGTCTCCATATGTAAGCTCTGCATAAATTTCGTCGCTTATTACAACAATATCCCTATCTTTAAGAACCTCAGCTATTTTTTCAAGGTCATTTCTCTCCATAATAGCGCCAGTAGGATTATTAGGATAAGGTAAAATAAGAGCTTTTGTTTTATCCGTAATTTTATCTAAAAGTTCATCTGGAGTTAATCTAAAATCATTCTCCACTTTTGTTGTTATTATTACAGGTACTCCGCCTGCCATTTCAATACATGGCTTATATGAAACATAACTCGGCTGAGGGAGAAGAACCTCGTCTCCCGAATTAACAACAGCCCTTAAAGCTATATCAATGCCCTCGCTTGCTCCAACTGTAACAATTATTTGATTTTTAGGATTATATTTAACATTAATTTTTCTTTCAAAATACTGGCTTAGTTCCTCTCTAAGTTCCATAAGTCCGGCATTTGAAGTATAGACCGTGCGCCCCTTTTCAAGATTATATATAGCTCTTTCCCTTATAGCCCACGGCGTTTCAAAATCAGGTTCGCCTACTCCAAGAGATATAACACCTTCTATTTCTTTAGCGACGTCAAAAAACTTTCTTATTCCTGAATAGGGTATTTTTTTTATTTTATCAGCTACAAATGATTTTTTTTCTGTCATGGTGATACAATCATCCTTTCGTCACCTGTTTTGGATTTTTCCAAAATAATACCATGGTCTTTATATTTTTTCAATACAAAATGAGTAGCTGTACTTAAAACACTATCAAGAGTCGAAAGTTTATCAGAAATAAAATGAGATATCTCTTTAATATTTTTACCTTCTAAAATAACCATAAGGTCATATGCTCCCGACATTAAATATACAGACTTAACCTCATTGAAATTATAAATTCTTTTAGCTATCTGATCAAATCCCCTGTCTCTTTGAGGAGTAACTCTTACCTCAACAAGAGCGGTAACAAATTCTTTTTGCGTTTTATCCCAATTTATAATAGTATTATATCCGCATATAATTTGTTCTGACTCCATTTTTTTTATACAATCTTTCACATCTTCAATCGGTTTATCAAGTATAACGGCAATTCTTTCCGCTGAAATGCGGCTATCATTTTCAAGCAGTTCAAGTATTTCATTTTCCATTATCAAAACTCCTTTCGCTTAGTAAATACTTGTAAAAAGCAAAATTGTTTTTACTCTTTATACTAAACACCATTCAAATAAATTTTTAATACAACTCAAACGATGATTAATATTAAAATATATTATATAACAATAATATTGATATTAAAAGCGTTAAACAAAATTTTATTTATATTTATATTTATCTTTATTTATTAATATTTATTCTTTTCAAGTTTCTAAACTCAAGATTTCCGCTTAAATCCTCTTTAATAAATAATTCTCCCTCACACTTTTCCCCTGTTTGAGGCAAAGTTATTTCAATATTTTCAATTTTTCCATTTTTAATAAGTTTTTTAGCCATTTGAGCGGTTATCTCTTTTCCATATGACGATATAGAGTTTTTCCACATTGAAAAATTACAACCTTGTTTCCAGTGACTGCAATAAAAGCTTTTTGAGTTTTCTAATATTTTTCCAGTTTTACATTTTGGGCATTTTCCAAAATTTTTAAACTTTATTTCATTTTCAAATATAACATCGGTTTTTGTTTTAACCGACATATCAACAATATAATTTACATACCTTTTTATGCTTTCCATAAACCTGTCTTGTTTCATTTTGCCTTTAGCAATAGAAGAAAGTCCTTTTTCCCATTTTCCAGTTGTCTCAGGTGATTTAAGTTCAACAGGAACTACTTTTATAAGATTTTTTCCTTTTTCAGTAGGAATCAAAATTTTTCCTTTCCTTTCCAAATACCCTACTTGCAAAAGCCTTTCAATTATCGCCGCTCGTGTAGCCGGAGTACCTAACCCACTTTCTTTAAGCTGTTCTTTAAGACTTTCATCATCAACAAACCTTCCGGCGTTTTCCATTGCCGATAAAAGCATTGCCTCGTCATAAGATGCCGGCGGCTTTGTTTTCTTTGAAATAACTAACGCACTTTTCTCAAAAACTCTGTCACCTTTTTTTAAATTTGGAAGTATAATTTCTTCTTTCTCTTTTTTATCTTTCTCACTTTTAACATTAAGTTCAGTCCAGCCTTTTTCAATAACCATAGTACCCTTTGATAAAAATAATTCTTCCTCGGTTTTTGTAACAATCTTTGTAGTATTATATATGTAATTAGGATAAAATACAGCTATAAATCTTCTTACAATCAAATCGTATACTTTTATCTCATCAATACTAAGCACTCCTAAATTAATCCTTATTTCGGTAGGTATTATTGCGTGATGGTCTGATACTTTTGAATTATCAACAATTCTTTTTGAAATAGGAAGTTTATTAAGATTTAACACATATTCCGAAAATTTTTTATATTCTGAAACCTCATTGATTTTATATAAAATATTTTTTAATTTAGGAATCATATCATCTGACAAATAACGGCTGTCAGTACGAGGATAAGTAACAAGCTTTCTTTTTTCATAAAGTTCCTGTACTACTGATAAAGTCTTTTTAGCTGAAAAAGAATATTTTTTATTGCAATCTCTCTGCAATTGGGTAAGGTCATATAAAAACGGAGGAAGTTTTGTCTTTTTTTCCTCCTCTACTGAAATAACAATGCCATTTTTCCCACTTGTTTTTTTCTTTATATCTTCCGCTTTTTGTTTATCAAATATTTTTGTGTCATTACTTTTAGGCTCAAACCAGACTCCCTTATAAGTTTCAAAATCACCCTCAACCTCCCAATACGGTTTTGAAACAAAACTATCTATTTCTTCCTGTCTTTTTACAATTATAGCAAGAGTCGGCGTTTGAACACGCCCTATACTTAAAAGTGTTCCATACTTAATTGTAAATGCCCTTGATGCATTTATTCCAACAAGCCAATCAGCTTGAGAACGGCACTTAGCTGATAAATATAAATTATCGTATTCACTTGAATTTTTAAGTTTTTTAAATCCTTCTTTTATAGCCGAATCAGTCATGCTTGATATCCAAAGCCTTTTAAAAACCTTTTTGCAATTAGAAAGTTCATAAATATATCTAAAAATAAGTTCTCCTTCTCGTCCGCTGTCCGTAGCACATATAATATATTCAACATCTTTATCGTTCATAAGTTTTTTTAATAACTTAAATTGAGATTTTGTATTATTTATAGCTTTTATTTTTATTTCATTTGGAATAATCGGAAGTGATTCTATTTTCCATTTTTTAAGCTTTATATCGTAATCTTCAGGGTCGTAGAGCGTTACAAGATGCCCTATCGCCCATGAAACAATATAAGTATCAGAATACAAACAGCCATCTTTCTTTTTATTACATTTAAGCACTCTTGCAATATCTCTTGCAACTGACGGTTTTTCTGCAATAACCAGTATTTTCATTATAAAATACACTCCAATTCAAAGAAATTAGTTACATTTACATTAATTTAAAACATATTTCTTTTTGACATAGCTATTGTAACAGCAGTACAAATAAAAACAGACCCTATCATAATTATATAAAAAGAAAACGGGTTTCCGCTTCCCGGTATTGGAACATTCATTCCAAACAAACTTGCTATAATTGTAGGTATAGCCATAACAATCGTAATTGACGTAAGAACTTTCATAACAATATTTAAGTTATTAGAAATAACAGAAGCAAACGCATCCATTGTTCCAGAAAGAATATCGCTGTAAATTTTAGCCATTTCTATTGCCTGTTTATTTTCAATAATAGTATCTTCAAGCAGTTCTGTATCGTCAGGATATTTTTTAATAAAATCATATCTTAAAAGTTTTTCCATTACAAGTTCGTTTGCCTTTAGAGATGTTGAAAAATATACAAGACTTTTTTCAACTGAAAGAAGCTGTATAAGCTCCTTATTTTTCATTGATTTATGCAATTCTTCCTCAATTATACTGCTTCTTCTGTCAATTTGTTTAAGATACTGCAAATATAAATCCGCATTTTTATATAGTATTTGCAATATAAAACGAGATTTTTTAAAAGTAAAAAATGTTTTAACACTGCCGCTTAAAAATCCATTTAAAACAAGCGCCTCTTTAAGACAAACAGTAACAATACATAAATCAGTAAGTATTATACCAAGCGGTATAGTCTCATAAACTTTTGAATCAAGCTCCAAACCAATATATGGAATATCTACAACAATAAGAACATGCCCTGTATCTTCATCTGTATCTATTCTTGAGCGTTCCTCTTCATCAAGAGCAGATTTAATAAAATCAATATCAAGACTTAATTTATCAGAAACATAATTTATTTCATCTTCCGTAGGATTAACCATATTAACCCATACTCCATTTTTTATCTCATTTGATTTAACAAGCATATTATCTTCAGAAATATATATATCTACCATACTTTGCCTTCCCTTCTTAATTAAAGTTTCTGCGTATATTTTATTATAAGAGATTTAACTCCGCTTTTATCCGATAATTTTCCGGTTTTTATTTTTACATCACATTCAAGACAATCTTTTAAAGCGTTTACAAGTGTATTATACTCAAAACTTGACGACTGTTTTAAAAACTCAACCGCTTGAAATCTTCTTATTCCAAGCGCTGATGCCGCCATATCCGCATTAAATCCTTTTTGTGAAAGTTCCTTTAACTGAAGTATATACCTAAACTGTCTTGCAATCATAGAAAGTATCATCAAAGGCTGTTCTTTGTTTAATATAAGATTTTCATAGGCATAAAGCGCATTTAACAAGTTTCTGTTTCCTATTTGTTCAGTCAGATAAAATATTTTTGATTCAAGAGATTTAGTACATACAGCATCTATATCGTTATTTTTTATTTCTCCCTTTTCCTGACAATAATCAATAAGCTTATCAATTTCAGATACTATTGTATCCATATTATCTAATATACAACGCAAAAAGTATATACAAGATGAATTTGAAACAATAATTTTTCTATTTTTAGCTCTTTTAACTAAAAATTCCACAAGTTCATTTTCTGACGGAAGTTTAAAATCAACACACATACCTTTTTTATCTGCAATTTTGTAAAACGAATTTCTTTTGTCTATCTTTTCTTCATTAAAAACAATAACGGTATTTTTAGGCATATCATTAACATAATCTGAAAGTAAAGCCGTATCTTCTTTTCTTCCTAAAGCAAAAAGTCCGCTGTTTTTTATTAATATTAATCTGTAATCACTCATAAAAGGCATTGTTTCTGCACTATCTATAATTTCACGTACGTTTACTGTATTTCCCTCAAAAAAATCATAATTCATCATTTCAGTTTCATTGCTGACAAGTTCTTTTTTTAGTTTATCAATATAAATCCTTTTTAAGTATTCTTCGTCTCCATAAAATAAATATATATTTTTAAAGTTTTTTTCTTTAATATCCTTTTTAAGCCTTTTCATAAATAAACTCCTCTGATATAGTACGAATAAAAATATTCTCACCGTCTGTTTTAAAAATAACAGCCCCGTTATTTGCTGTATTTATACATGGAATATTCATATCGTTAAGCATTTTTACAACCTGTTTAGACGGATGAAGGTATGTATTGTTTTTACCCGAAGAAACAACCGTTACACGTGGATTTATAACTTTCAAAAATTGCTCTGAATTTGAGTTTTTTGAACCGTGATGAGCAAGTTTTAATATATCAGCCGATAAATTCGGGTTATTTTTCAATATAAACTCTTCCTCTTCACTTCCTATATCACCTGTAAATAAAAATACTCTTTTTCCATATTTTCCTTTAAGAACTATTGAAGAACTGTTGCCTTCCTTTGAACTATCATTAGGATAAAGACACTCAAGTTCCATATCGGCAGCTAAAAATTTGTCACCAGAGTTTACATTTTTAATGGGAACATTAAAAATCTTTGCTTTTTCCAATATATGTTTTCCTAAGCCGTCTCCGCCGTTTAAATTTGACACATAAATACAGCCAATATCAACCTCTCCTATTATCTCATATATACCCTTAGCATGGTCATTATCCATATGAGTAATAAATACACACTCAACATAATTAATACCTTTATATTTAAGAAAAGGTAAAAGAACATTTAAACCAGTATCTTTATCATTTAATTCATTTCTTCCGCCGCCATCAATTATAAAACAGTTTTTTCCTTTATATGCAACAATACAGTCTCCCTGTCCAACGTCAAGAAACGCCGTTTCAAAATATACAGGCTGTAATTTATAAACAGTGTAAGGCAAAGCTGAAATAATTATAAAAATCATACCATATATAATTCTTTTTTTTAATTGCTTACTATTTCTAAAATACATAATATAAGCAATAGAAACAACAAAAACAATATAAAAAATAATAAACCAAATCGACGGTCTGCCGCAGACAATATTAGTATATGGTATTTTATAAGCAGCATAGCAGACAAGTTCATAAAATTTAACCACAACATAAACAATTCCGCCAAAAAGTCTTGCAAGTGTAATCGAAATAAATCCCAAAATACCAGTAATCAATCCAAACAAAACAATTATACCGGCAAATGGAATTATAATTATATTAACCAAAATATCAATTAAACTTATTGTATAAAAATAATATGCAGTAATTAATTTTCCTGTTATACTTACCGCTATGCTTGAACATATATACATAGCCGATTCTTTTATTTTTAAAATTCTTGCCACAGGAAATAAAAACACAGCTATTGAAAACACAGCCAAAAAAGAATATTGAAATCCTATATTAAATAAATACAAAGGCTGATATATAAGCATTGCCAAAGCCGCAGTGCAAAGCGCACTTATCATATCATAGGGTTTATATATAATATAACCAAAAAGCATAATCGACATCATAAAAGACGCCCTTACAACAGATGCGCTTGCTCCTGTAAATATACAATAAATAAACAAAACAAAAATTACAAATATTTTTGAATATCTTTTATGAATTTTATCAGCAAAAAACAATATTGCTGCACTAAAAATACCTATGTGCATACCCGATATAGCTATAATATGATAAATTCCGGCGTTTTTAAAAAGTTCTGATGTAATATCATCAAGTCCGCTTCTGTCTCCTATTACCATAGCTTTAATTATAGCTGCCTCTCTTTTGGGAAAAATATTATCATAAACTTCTGAAGTATAAGAGGACATTTTTTTGACAATACTATTAAAACTTATTTTAAAGTCAACTTTTTCTATATCATCAGAAAACATTTTATAATGAATACGTTTTAAAGCAAGATAATCTCTTTCACTAAATCCTCCCGGGTTTCTGCTTTTTTCCGGTTTAAACAATGTACCTTTAATCTTTAATATATCTCCATAAATAAATTCATTTCTAGAGTAAACAAGAATTTTAATTTTCTTTTCACATAAATAATCTTTATATTCAATTTTATTGCAGCAAACTGTAATCTGATTATATGTATCTCCAATTTTTATATCATCTACAATTCCGTATAAATATACGTTATCTTTTTCATTTTTTGCTATGTTTTCAACATTTTCATCTATAACCATATTTTCAGACATAATTAAAAACATTCCAAAAACCGCTATAAAGGCAAGAAAAACCGTTTCTTTAATTCCTGTTATTCTAAAAATAACAAGAGACATAAAAACCGCCGTAACAGCAAACAGGACAACACCGCACAAAGAGTGCGTATATTGTCCTGCCAAAATACCTACCATTAAAAATGCCAAAACATAAAGAACAGGCCTTTTCATAACAAACACCTTTTATTCATCTAAAATTAAAGCTTCGTTTCTCTCAAACGGTTTGCTGAAATCAAGATGTCCTTTAAAATCACTTATTTTTTCACCATCAATTAAAAACTGTACCTTTTTAACGCTGTTTATCTCAGTCAAAGAATTTACAATTGAGTATATTGTAAGCACCTCCGAAGAAGAACCTCCGCTATGTTTTGCAACAAAATCATTGCTTAAATTAACATAACATATTCCTTCTTCTGTTCTTATATCATTTATTTTAGTTTCCGATGGAATAGTAGGATATAAATCATCTCTCCTTGGTCCTAAAATAAGCTGCTCAACAATTTGATTTTCAAGCGTCTGACTTTGCTTTGCTTCAATATTTCTAACTTCTGAAATTAAACCCATTGCCTGTTCGTCGGCAAAATAAATTTTTATCTTTCTTATATCAGTTTTTTCCGGAGAAATAACCGGATTGACAATAACATTTCCTTTATTCAAATTCCCTACAACTTGCCCATTAGCCCTTGTAAGAGGTGTACCTTCAACAAGTATATTTACATTTGAAATAAAATCCAAATCAGTAAGTGTCCAAACAACAGACGCACGGCAAAAAAGTTCCTGACTTTCCGTCAAATTATGATATTCTTTTGAAAAATCAACCTCTGCCGTATCTCCCTCATCATCACTTTTTACAAGAGTGCATTTTAAAATTTTAAGGTTTTCCGGAAGTGTCCTCTTAAGATTAGAATTTTTCGGTCCTGCTGTTAATTCTTGAAGAACCCTTTCTAAAATCTCGGTATCTTTTCCTGAATTAATCGTTCTAACTTCAGAACTTATTTCATTTGTAACAGGGTTAAGAAAATATAAATTTACATTCATAGAATCATCGTCAGAACTATAATTGGTTATAAATGCTGCCGCAATAATTAACGCTATCACAGCAAAAACAACCATAAATAACGACATGATAAATTTTTTGCCTGTAAAATATATTTTTTTCATTAGTATCGCCTCCCAAAAGCTATTCCGCATACTTAATAGGTAATCTTACAACAAATGTAGCTCCATTGTTTTCCTTGCTTATAACCTTTATACTTCCATTATGCAGTAAAACTGCCGAATGTGTAATAGCAAGTCCCAAACCTGTTCCTCCTGTCTCTCTGTCTCTTGTTTTATCTACTCTATAAAAACGGTTAAATATTTTTCCTTGTTCTTCCTCGTTTATTCCTATTCCTGTATCTTGTACACTTATAAAACAATTTTGATGGTCACCGTCTACAATTAATTTAACCATACCATTATTAGGAGTGTATTTTATACCATTTTCAACAAGATTTGAAATTGCAAGGCTTAGTTTTACCTCGTCTGCGTCTATAATCATATTTTTATTGCTTTCATAAAAAAGCTCAATATTTTTCTTTTCAGCAAGTGGATAAAGTCTCTTTAAAATTTCTTCAGCCATTTTATTTATATCAGTTTCTTTTATATTAAGTCCGGCTTCTTTATGGTCAAGCTTAACCAAAGATAAAAGGTCATTTATTATATTTGTCATTCTATCTATTTCCGAACTTATATCCTGTAAAAATTCTTTATACATCTCAATAGGCATATCAGATTGTAAAAGTATGGATTCGCTTAATACTTTTATGGAACTTAAAGGTGTTTTAAGTTCATGAGATACATTTGATACAAATTCCTGTCTTGAACTTTCTACCGTTTCAAGTTTTTCAGTCATATTATTAAATGCTGTACCAAGCTGAGAAAACTCATTATGCCCTTTTATCAATATTCTTTGATGAAGCTGTCCTTCTGTTATTCTCTGTATTATTCTCAAAATATTTTTAAGAGGCCCTATAAATATTTGAGTTGTAAAAAATACAATCAATCCTATAATAATGCTTATACCAATTGTAATTAAAAGCCATTTTTGGCTTATTTCATATATAAGATTGTTTACATCATCAAATGAAGAAATTAACAATACTACTCCTATTTTTTCACTGTTTTCATTTTCTATGTACGCCGACGCGTAAACAACTCCTTCCTCTTTTCTTAAATTAGCCTCATCCTTTCCATCTAATGCAACTACAACCTCCGGAACTAAATACGTTTTTCCTATTTCTGTCTTATTTGAATCATTTACAACTATTCCTTTATTATCCACAACAAGTATTCTTATTGATTCCTCTTTACTTTTTTCCTCAAGTTCTTTTTCAAAAATAGCTGACTTTGACTCATCAATTAAATAATTTTCTTTTTGAATGCTGCCGGCTATTTTATTTGCCTGATAAAGAAGTTTCTTTTCATTTGTTTCTCTAAAATATTCCTCAAGCATATTAGATGAAATATAAGAAAAAAGAAGGAGAGGTATAAGGCTTATAAAGAAATAACATACAAAAAGCTGAAACCTCAAGCTTTGATACCATTTATTTCCTGTATCACTGAAAATAATAACCAACCCCCCACTTTGTATGTATATATTTAGGCTCGCTTGGAGTCTTCTCAATTTTTTCCCTAAGTCTTCTTACATGTACGTCAACAGCTCTTAAATCTCCGGGATATCCATATCCCCATATTATATTAAGCAGATTATCACGGCTGTATACCTTTCCGGGATTTTGCATAAAAAGTTCAAGCATATCAAATTCTTTAGCCGTCAAATTAGCTTCTTTTCCATCAATAAAAACTCTCCTTGACTCAATTTCTATTTCAAGTTCTCTTACTTTTAAAGATTTCTTTTTTGTTTCCTCTGCCGTTACCTTTTTTATACTCCTCCTTAAAATAGCTTTAATCCTTGCTTTAAGTTCAAGTATATTAAACGGTTTTGTCAAATAATCATCAGCCCCATACTCAAGTCCCATAATTTTATCCATATCCTCTCCCTTTGCTGTTACCATTATTATAGGAACATTTGAAAATTCCCTAATCATTTGGCATACATTAAGTCCGTCAAGCTTAGGCAGCATAACATCCAAAAGTATAAGAGAATATTCATTTTCTTTAGCAAGATTAAGTGCCTCTTCGCCGTCAAAAGCTGTATCAACAGTCATTCCCTCTTGCTCAAGGCTAAACTTTATCCCCTTTACAATTAATTTCTCATCATCCACAACAAGTATTCTATAAGCCATTTTTCTGCCTCCTATACAGTTATTAAATCTTTTATACGTTCAAATATTTTATCACCTATACGAGATACTTTTTTTATTTCAGATATATTTGAAAAACCGCCGTTTTTTTCTCTGTACTCAATAATATTAGCCGCTGTTACTTCTCCTATTGACGGGAGAGTCTCAAGTTCTTTTTGACTGGCGGTATTTATATTTATAAGTCCTTTGCTGTTTTTCGAATTGTCACTTTCATTTCCATCACTAATATTTTGTCCCGAATCCAAAGTTTTGTCAACCTCTTTAACAATACTTTGAATTTCTATATGTTGCTCATCTTCGACATATTCGGCTAAATTTATTTTTTCTTTATCAGCATTCTCCGTAAATCCTCCGGCTTTCTCCACAATATCTACAATTCTATTTCCATTAAACGCATCATAAACTCCTGGATTATTAACTTGTCCTGTTATATATACTTTAAACGAAGACGGCTCTGTTTCTTCTTCTACTTGTACATAAGTTTCCGATATAGGTTCATAAACAGATATTTCTTCAGGAGCAAATCCATTTTGATAAACAAACCAAATCCCAAATAGTAAAGTAAGCGCTGTTAAAATAATTATATAATATTTGTTTTTCATATTTTTAATCACTCCAAAACTATTAATACAAAAAAATTTAAAATATATAACTTTTAATCTTGTATAATTTATACATTTAATGTTATAATTAATTTTATACTTTATTTAAGGAAAATATTGACTAATTTGCTATGAAAATCATTTTTATATCAAACTAAGCAATATTTCTTTAAACTTATATCTACTGAAATGCTGATTAAATTAATATAAAAAAATTATTTTTTAATTTTTATTAGATGGATTTTCATTTTCGCAAATCCATTTAATACCAATAAATTCATATAAAATTCTGTATTTTTAATATATATATTTTTTTTATAAGTTTAAATCATCATTTCAATATACAACCACTTTATAGATTACCACAATTCAACATATTAATCCACAAAATTATAAAAAATCTAATAATTTAAGAAAGGAATAATAGTATGAAACTTAAAAAAATTTTCTGTTTAATTTTATTATATACTTTTTTCATAAATAATACCACATATATTATTTATGCGGAAACAGAAACATCTTCCGCTGAAACATCTCAAAATTCTACTGATGATACTGCTGCAAAAGACAATCAGAATTCTGAAGAGGCAAATACATCTGACCCTATGGGACTTCAAGCCGAGGCAGCAATATTAATAGATGCTGATACCGGAATAATTTTATATGATAAAAACCCTCATGAAAAACTTTATCCGGCAAGTATAACAAAAATACTTACATCTTTGCTTGTAATTGAATATTGTGAAGAAAACCCCGAAAGATACAATGAAATTATTACTCATTCACATAACGCCGTATATGGAATAGGATACGGAAGCAGTCATATAGGAATGAGGGAAGGAGAGCAGATAACTATTGACCAAGCTCTCCATGGAGTTTTACTTCGTTCGGCAAACGAAGTATGTATGGCTTTAGCAGAACATATTGACACAACTGTTGACGCATTTGTTGAGAAAATGAATAATAAAGCTAAAAAATTAGGAGCTTTAGACAGTCATTTTGCAAATCCTCACGGATTTCATGACGAAAACCATTATACAAGCGCTTACGATATGTCTCTTATTATGAAAGAGGCTATAAAACATGAAAAATTTGTTGAACTTATAAGCACAAAAGAATATCGTATACCGCCTACAAATATTGTAGACGAACAACGCTATCTTGATAATACAAACAAACTTATATGGCCATGGTCACAATATTATTATAAATATTGCGTGGGAAGCAAAACAGGTTTTACTGACGAAGCCGGAAATACACTTGTAACATATGCTCAAAAAGATGGAATATCATTAATAAGTGTTGTAATGAAAGACCAAGGTACAACTGTATATACAGACACAATTAAACTTTTAGACAGTGGATTTGAAATGTATTCGCAAAAAGAACTTTTTAACGCATCAACTTATGTTACTTTAGCCGATACAATACAAGAGTTTAATGGCAAAAAAATAGAAAGAGGCAAAATTTCAGTAATACCACGTGAAAATATTAACGCATTAGTTCCTAATACAATTTATGAAAATAAAAATAAACTAAACACAAGAATAAAAATTGATAAAGATATTAAAGTTCCTGTTGAAATAGGCGATGAAGTAGGTAATATTGAAATTTTGTATAATGGTATTGTTCTTGGCTCTACTCCTCTTATATCAAATACAAAAATTGACGAAATTGACGAAAGTATACTTATTAAACAAGAAAAAAAAGAAATGCTTATAAACTTTCTTATTATATTTTTAAAAATTGTAGGAATAATCGCAGCCATTATAACGGTTTTAATAATAATTTATATTTTGGTAAGAAGAATGTCTTACAAAGGAAAAAGACGTCGTTTATATAAAAAAAGAGCAAGAAAATATGAATTAAAAACACGCAATCACTAAAATTCTATTTACTTTTTTATTATTTGGTATATAATATAAGAAAATGTGGGGAATTTCCTTATAAAAAATCTCAAAAGAAAAGAGTGGTATTTATGATTGATATTAAAATTACTCCCTCAAAGGATAAAAAGAAAAAACCTGACGAAAACAATCTTAGTTTTGGAAAATATTATACTGATAATATGTTTATTATGGACTATACTGAAACAATAGGCTGGCATGACGCCAGAATTGTTCCTTATCAGCCTATATCGCTTGACCCGGCTGCAATGGTTTTTCACTATGCGCAAGAATCATTTGAGGGACTAAAAGCATATCGTACAGCAAATAATGAAATACAATTATTTCGTCCTGAAAAAAACGCTTTAAGAATGAAATCAACTCATAACAGAATCTGTATTCCGGAAATTGAAGTTGATGATTTTGTTCATGCTGTAAAAACTCTTGTATCTGTTGAAAAAGACTGGGTTCCTTCTGCTGAAGGTACATCTCTTTATATACGCCCATTTACAATTGCAACTGAGGCACATTTAGGAGTTAAACCGTCAAACACATATATGTTTATTATTATTACTTCTCCCGTAGGTGCATATTATGAAGAGGGTATAAATCCTGTTAAAATTTATGTTGAAGAAGAATATGTAAGAGCTAACCCCGGCGGAACAGGATTTATAAAATGCGGAGGAAACTATGCAGCAAGTCTTGCCTCTCAGGTAAAAGCACATGAAATTGGATATTCTCAAGTTTTATGGCTTGATGGTGTTGAAAGAAAATATGTTGAGGAAGTTGGCTCAATGAATGTTTTCTTTAAAATTGACGGCATTGTTTATACAGCGCCTACATGCGGAACTGTACTTCCAGGAGTAACAAGAATGTCATGTATTGAATTAATGGAAAAATGGGGATTTACTGTATCTGAAAAACGTATCTCTATTGATGATATAATGAACGCAGCTGAAAACGGTAAACTTGAGGAAGTATTTGGAACCGGTACAGCGGCTGTAATTTCTCCTGTTGGTGAATTAAGATATAAAGATAAAGTCGCTAAAATCAATAATTTTAAAATAGGAGAACTTACTCAAAGACTTTACGATACATTAACAGGAATACAATGGGGCAAACTTCCCGATGATATGAATTGGATTACAAAAGTTGATTAATAAATAAAAAAAGCAGTGTTTTAATTTTTTTACACTGCTTTTTTTATTTAAAACTACCTGAATTTTTAATTATTATTTAGTATTTTTTTAAAAAATGCTTCGCTGCTTTTTCCGTTTGCCCTGTTAAAACGACCTAAATTAAATAAAGCGTCTTTATCATTATAATCATAATTTACAACCTCTGTACATGTAAGCGCTGCTTTAAATCCCATTTCTTTTAAAAAATCCTTTGAGCCTTCGGAAATATATCCATAAGGATAAGCAAATGTATTAGGCTTTTTACCTGTATTTTTATATATTGCTTCTTGAAGTTTTAACAAATCTTCAGTAAAAACCTTTTTGTATTGTTCTATACTTTCTCCTTTTATCCTTCCGCTTCCTTTTCTATTTCCTTTAAGTTCATGTAAATTATATGTATGATTTTGTATTTCAACAAATCCGCTTTCACTCATTTGTTTAACCTCCTCCCAATTGAGATGGGAATAGTCCAAATTATGGTCTTCAGTAGATGTGTAAAGGTCTGTATAATTTCCAACTATACAATTAACTGCTTTCATATTATATTTTTGAAGTAAAGGATACGCATATTCGTAAAAACTTTCATATGAATCATCAAATGATATAATAATAGGCTTTTGAGGCAATTCAGTATTATTATAAACATAATTTATAAGTTCTTCCATTGTAATAGTCTCATATCCGTTTTCTTTAATAAATTTAAGGTCGTTTTCAAACTGCTGTTTTGAAACTGTATATTTTCCTAAAAGATTATGTTTTTCAGATATATTATGATACATTATTATAGGAAGTCCACTTTCATCACCTTTTGCCGATATAGAATAACTTATATGTTTAAAAATAAGTATTGTAAAAACTGACGCCAAAAAAAATATTAAAATATTTTCTGTATTTTTTTTATTAAAAATAAACATAAAGACCTCCTAATAAATTTTAATTAAAATAATTTTTTGCTTTAGTTTTAATATATAATATAAACTTTGCTTTATATATAATATTTATGATTAATTATTAATTAAAATTACAAATTGAATATCTTGAATAAAATAACCGCTTATGCTACCATTAAATAAACACACTTAAAGGAGTAAAATTTAATGAGCGTAAAATACACCGATAAACAAATAATGGCTATAAACACAAGAAACAGCAGTATATTAGTTGCTGCCGCTGCTGGCTCAGGCAAAACCTCGGTACTTGTAGAAAGAACAATATCAATGATAAAAGACCAAAAAAAACCTGTAAATATTGAATCTCTCTTAATTGTAACATTTACAGAAGCAGCAGCGTCACAAATGCGTCAAAGAATATCACAAGCACTTACAGAAGAAAT
This sequence comes from uncultured Eubacteriaceae bacterium, assembly GCA_947086655.1. Taxonomy (GTDB): domain Bacteria; phylum Bacillota; class Clostridia; order Lachnospirales; family CAG-274; genus CAMTZM01. Next base: position 16,035 of record CAMTZM010000024.1, on the reverse strand, counting down.
AAACAAAAACCCTCATAATGAGTATTTAAAAAGGCAGCTTGCTATGTTAAATAAAGCACCTATTATGACAATACATTCATTTTGTATGAACGTAATAAGAAGTAATTGCCACCTTACAGATATTGACCCAAATTTTAGAATAGCTGATATAGCAGAACTTGAAATAATAAAAAATGACATAATAGAAGATATATTTGAACAATTTTATTCAAAAGAAGATAATAAAGACTTTTTAAGCCTTTCAGACGCATATTCCGAAAATAAAAACGATAAGATGCTTAAAGAACTTGTACTTGAAATATATAAATTTATACAAAGCTGTCCTTATCCTATTAAATGGCTTAAAGAAAGCCTTAAAAACTTTAAACTTGATGAAAACAAAAGCTTATATGACACTTTATGGGGAGCTCAAATAAAACAGGAAATTGAAGAATGTATAAACCTTGCACTAAATTCAGCCCAGCATGCACTTAATATAATAAAAAAAGAAAACGCTGAAGCTGCCACAATAACAAAAAATCTTTTAAATATAATTAATGATATAAATATACTTAAAACTTATGCTAAAAATGATATAACAAAATTATATGAATATGTATCAAATATAAAATTCGGACAAATGAGAACAAGTAAAAATGACACAATTTCCGAAGAAACAAAACTTAAAATACAAGATATACAAAAAAATGAGATAAAAAAATCAATATATAAAATTAAAGAAAAAATAATATTTCTGCCTGAAGATGTTATGAAAGACCATATAAAAAAACTTTATCCTTTAATTAAAGCATTGATAGATGTAATAATAGAATTTGATAAAGTATATAAAAATGAGAAAAAAGAACGGCTTATACTTGATTTTAATGATTTAGAGCATTACTGCCTTGAAATACTTACAGATGAAAATGGTATTCCTACAAATGCAGCACATCAATATCAAAATAAATTTCATGAAATAATTACAGATGAATATCAAGACAGCAACACTATTCAAGAACTTATACTTTCTGCTGTATCAAAAAAATCTATTGGAATAAACAATAGGTTTATGGTAGGAGATATAAAACAGTGTATTTATAAATTCAGACTTGCTAATCCGGAACTTTTTATGGAAAAATATAATACATATAAAACTGAATATCCGGCAGACGAAATAAGAATAGACTTATCAGAAAATTTCAGAAGCCATGAAACTGTAATAGAGTCTGTAAACTGTATTTTTAAAAAGCTTATGAGTATTGAATCAAATGGAATAAAATATGATAAAAACCAATCGCTTAATCCTGCTGCCGTATTTCCGGAATATCCATGTAATACAAATACTTCAAGAACAAGTGAGTTTTTAATACTTGATTCAGATACTGACGATGATACCACAGATGAAATAGAACTTTTGACAAAAACAGAACGTGAAGCGCTTTTAACAGCAAATAAAATAAAAGAAATGATTAACAATAAATTTTTAATATATGATAATAACGAAAAAAAATATAGACAAATACAATATAAAGATATTGTAATACTTTTAAGAACAACAAAATTAACCGCACATCCTTTTGCCGACACTTTAACTCAAAACGGTATACCAGCTTTATATGACACATTGGGAAACTTTTTTTCGTCATCTGAAATTATGACTATAATTTCAATACTTCAAATAATTGATAATCCAAGGCAAGATATACCGCTTATAAGTGTTATGTATTGTCCTATATATTCATTTTCAATAGACGAACTTACTCAAATAAAAATAGCAAGTGAAAAAGTTTCTTTTTATGATTGCATAACATATTATATTTCAGATGAGAATAAAAAAGCAGTTAAAGAAATTAAAGAAAAAATTATAAAAATGCTTGATGATATTGATAATTTCAGAGCACGCTCCCTTTATACTGGAATAAGCGAACTTTTACAATACATATATGATTTTACAGGATATTATAATTATGCCGGGCTTATGTCAAATGGAGCTATACGTCAAGGCAATTTAAAACAGCTTCAAGAGAGAGCCGAAAATTTTGAAAACTCAAACATGCGAAGTATATTTATGTTTATAAAATATCTAGAAAAATCAAAAGAAAGAGATAACGATTTTACAGATGCTAAAATACTTTCAAAAAACGAAGACACTGTCAGAATAATGAGTATACATAAAAGCAAAGGACTTGAATTTCCTGTTGTTTTCGTATGCCTTTTGGGACGTAATTTTTATATGCCTGATACAAAAGGAAAACTTATATACCATCAGGAATTAGGATTCGGTCCTATGTATGTAGATACAAAAAACCGTGTATCATATAATACAATAGCAAGATATGCCATATCTTCAAAAATAAAAAAAGAAAGTCTTGCGGAAGAAATAAGGCTTTTATATGTTGCTTTTACAAGAGCAAAAGAAAAGCTTATATTAACGGCATCAATAAAAAACGCAAAGGAAACTGTAAAAAATATGAAAAAATTTAATGAAGACGATAATCCTATTCCGGCAGCTTTTATAAATAATTCATCAAACGCAGTAAAGTGGATAATAGCAGCTCTTCCTAAAAACAAAAGTAACCTTTGGAATGTATCCATATTATCTTTAAACGATTTATCTTCTGATGTTGTAGAAAAAACTTATAATATGGAAGAATGTTTAAATAACATAAAAAACATAATAAACTCAAAAGATGATTTAAAAGGCTCAAATGAAATAAATAAAATATTGTCATGGACATATAAATATAAATTAGAACAAATATTGCCTTCAAAAGTATCTATATCAGAAATAAAAAGAAATACATATCTGCCTTATGAAGAAAGTGCTAATTTAATTCAAGAAGAAATAGAGCTTAAAACACCTGAGTTTTTAATCAGCAAAAAAGCACTTTCTTCAGCGCAGCAAGGTACAGCAATACATACTGTAATGGAACACATTGACTTTAATATGCCGGCAAAAAAAGATTTTATAGAAAAATTTATAGACAAGCTTAAAGAAAAATCAATTTTAAGCCTTGAGGAAATACAAATAATTGATATAAATAAAATAATTTTATTTTTAAACTCGCCTCTTTGCGAAAGAATAAAAAAATCAAAATCAGTAAAAAAAGAAACACCATTTGTAATGGGACTTTCTCCATATGAAGTTTACAAAATAAACGAATATAAAAATATTGAAGGTATCGTATTAGTTCATGGAATTATAGACCTTTATTTTGAAGAAAATGAAAATATTATATTAGTAGACTACAAAACCGATAAAATAAGAAATAACTTAAATAAAATAAAAAAACAATATGAAATACAGCTTTCACTTTACAAAAAAGCTATTGAGAGAAATACCGGAAAAACCGTAAAACAAACAATATTATATATGTTTGACAATAACAGTATAATTGAAATATAAACCAAAATACAATTATAAATTTATTTATGTATATAAATCTTATTTTTGAGAAATATAATTTTTAAGCAATTAAAATATTGATTTAACTACGGCGTATTTGAAAACCAAAATATACATATAATTTTCAGATACGCCCTATTATAAATTAAAAATAATCAGTATTTCTTTGGCTTAAAAGACAATCAAGGAAGTGTGCTTATAATGATAAGAATAGGAATAATAGGAGATTTTTTAAAAACAGCAAATATTCTTTCTGTAATACTTTCATCTGAAAAAAAGGACATACGAATTATTAATTTTAATAATTTCGACGAAAAAATAAAACAAACAGAAGATTTTCTAATTATAGGAATTGCTCCTCCAAACATACTTTCATCTAAAATTAATAATTTAAAGCTTAATATACTTATAATAAACGAAACCGACACATATTCAAATCTTTCATTTCCACCCCTTTCTCTTTGTCCAAACGGTATAATATTAATAAACTCTGATAATAAAAGCCCATTTAAAGCATCTAAATCTGAAAATTCATATATAATAACATTTGGATACAATCCAAAATCAAGCGTTACAATATCTTCTGTTACAGCTGGAAACTATAATACAATACAAATTTATATTCAAAGAAATCTTCCTACAATTTTAGGAGACCTAATTGAAGAACAAGAATTTTCAATAAATATACACGCAAATGATATAGCTCCTGTCTTATCCGCAATTACCGCTGCACTTTCAGCAGGCATAAGCATAAATACAATAAAATCAATATCTATATAAAAATAAAATGTCAATATTACTAATATAAGAGGAAGTGCCCCGTAAAAGACTGTTTGTATTTATTAAAATTATACTATTTGTTTAAATAGAATTTAAAATTATAATCAATTCCCAATGTTTTTAAATTTATGTAATAAACTAAATATATTCGGAATAACTTATTAAAGGATTAAAGAAACACTGATTTAATATAGTCAAAAATAATCAGTGTTTTCCTAACATTATCAAAAAAAGATAAAATAAAAATTTACGGAGGGATATTACAATGCAGTCTGATTTAAATGAAAATAACTCAATTTATTTAAGGGGAAAAGTAAAAAGCAGTTTAACTTTTAGTCATGAGGTTTATGGTGAGGGTTTTTACAATTTTTTTGTTGAGGCAAACAGATTAAGTGATTCATCTGACATACTTCCGGTAACAATCTCAGAACGCCTTATTAATAACGATGTACTTAAAATCGGAAATTTAGTTGGAATAACTGGACAAATACGCTCATATAACAATTATTCTGAACAAAAAAATAGGCTTATACTTACAGTTTTTACAAAAGATATAAAGCTTGCTGAAGATAATTCAGAAAAAAATCCAAATAATGTAAATTTAAACGGATTTATATGCAAACAGCCTGTATATAGAACTACGCCTTTTGGTCGTGAAATATCAGACATACTTCTTGCCGTAAACAGGTCATATGGTAAATCTGATTACATACCTTTAATTTGCTGGGGAAGAAATGCACGTTTTGCACAAAACTTAAATATAGGAAGTAATATTAGAATATCGGGGCGCATGCAAAGCCGAATATATCAAAAAAAGCTTGAAACAGGAGAAACAATAGAAAAAACAGCTTATGAAGTATCTGTATCTAAAATGGAATTAATGTAAATTTTTTCATTATTTTAATATTTTTTTATTGACAAAACCTTAAAGTCATAGTATGCTAAGTTTATATATATTTTAAATTAGCTTTTTTTCAGCGCTTACGTATGATTTTTAGGAGGGTATTTACATGGCTGCAACAAAAGAAAATATTTATATTGAGTTTAAGGGAAAACAAATCTATCAAAAAGACCTTGTTACTCAGGCAAAGGAAATTTGGAAATCCGCCGGAAATAAGGCTAAAGACCTTTCCTCAATAGACCTTTATTATAAGCCGGAAGAAGGTAAATGCTATTATGTTTTTAACGGCGTTCCTTCAGATGAATTTTTTAATATCTAAATAAAAACAAATATGCTCCTTTTTGATAACTATATCTAAAAGGAGCATATTTGTTTATTTATTAATAAACTTTTCCGTAAAACTTATTATCTGCTCAACAGCGTTATCTATTCCAACTTTACTTGTATTAATACATATATCATAGTTAGTAAGATTTTCTCTTTCATTTCCCGTATAATAACTATAATAGCTCGACCTTGTTTTATCCGTCTTTGCAATACGGCTTTGAGCTTCTTTTTCATTTATATTGTAGCGTTCCATAATTTTTTTTACTCTAAAACTTATATCTCCATGCAAATAAACTCTTACAAGTTTTTTTTCTTCTCTAAGAATATAATCCGAACATCGTCCAACGATAATACATGATTTTTCTTTTGCAATTTTTTTTATTACTTTTGATTGTATTGAAAATAAATTATCATTTGTAAGAAGACCGTTGTTTTGAAAAAGCATAGAATTTATGGAATGAGCTCCTGTTGCTGCTGAATACAAAAAACTATATAAAAAACTGTTTGAAGGAACTTCATCAGCCTTTTCAAATACCTGTTCACAAAATCCGCTTTCTTTAGCCGCCTCTTGAATAAGTTCTTTATCATAAAAATCTATATTATAATGCTTAGCAAGTTTTTTGCCGACATCAATACCGCCGCTGCCAAACTGTCTTCCTATTGTTATAATTAGTTTATCAGACATAAAATATCCCCCCTTATTTATAATATAATTATAACATAAGGGAGGTACATGAGCAATTTGTTTTATAAATTTAATTATTATATAAAACTTTAAAAGCATATATTAGAAATCTTCTTTTTTGCTGTCCATTATTAAAGTAATATTCAAATTTCCATTTCTGCATCTAATTTTATCAATAAATTCCTTTTGACTTATATTAGCTTTAACCGAAATACTATAAACAAGTTCGTATACGCTTCCTAAATCAGCAGTTCTTACTTTTAATAAAGTATACTTATTCGTATATTGGCTTAAAATATCATCAAAAACATCTTCATAATCAAGATTTTCAGGTATAACTATTTTAAGTATTTTAGAATAAGAAGAAGGTTTTCCGAAATTCACTTTTGTCAATATAAACATTAAAAAACAAAGCATAATACTAAATACAAACGCATATACAAAAGCTTTAGCTCCGCAAGCCAGACCAGCCGCCATTGTAAAAAATATATAGGCTATACTTTTAGGACTTCCCGGATTACTTCTAAATCTTACAAGAGAAAAAGTTCCGGCAAGCGTAAATGCTCGGGCAACATTGCTTCCAATTAAAATTATAATTATAGCAACAACTGCCGGAATTATAACCAAAGTAAACATAAAATGCTGTGAGTAACCTTCATTTTCTTCTGTTTTCATATATGTAACGCTAATTATTAACCCTAATAAAATAGAAATAATTATAGCTGCCATTGACTCAACAGAAAAAACACCGTCATTAAAAATATTAGGCATATCTTTTCACGCTCCTATATATTAAATTCATAAGCATATTATTATACTCGCGTCCATATTTTGAAAAACTTGTTTTATAAATCTCATATTCATTTAAAACATTGCTAAGCCATAAAGGTATACTTCCTCCTGATTTAACCTCCATAAGAACATTGCCTCGTCTTTGCAAAAGCTCACCGTAATCGCCTAACTCAAGCTTTAAATCATAACGTCTTGTTCTTATATTCTCATCAAATGTAATTCTAAGCCCATCATCTTTTTCACTAAAATAAGCTCTCCTGTCATAAGCTATATAAACCTTTGGAATAACATTATACATATTAATTGCGTATTCAAGTTCATTAAGTACTTGCTTATTCATATAACTTTTTAATTTAGGAATCTTTCCTGTTTTTATAAATTCATAAGCTTCACTTGCAAGAATAGATGTTCTTCTTTTATTTACTACACCATTAAATTTTTTCTTTATCTCTAAATAACACATATCATTTTTCTTTGGAACACCATATGCTCTAAGCCTGATTTTTTCTTTATATTCCGGTTTTTCAACTGAACGTCTAATTAAATTATTGTCATAAGTATCATAATAAATATTGCTTATAGTATAATAACCATTATTTTTACTGTACTTATCAGCAATCATATAATCGTTTATAACGTCTATTATTTTATTATAAGATTCTCTTTCTAATAAAAATTTTGTTTCATATCTGTTAAAAACCTCAATTGCCATTGCAATCCCTCCTATATAAAATCACTAATAAAATATATAATAAAAATAAAAAACATATAATTAATATGATTTTATATTAAGGCATAAAATTTAAAATAACCTTAGAAAAAATTAAAAATTAATAAATAATTTTCTCATATTCATAAACATTAAAATCAAAACGAATATTAATAAAATATAACTCAAAATTATTAAAAATGTCAATAAACTCATGCCTGTCATAAAATCTCAAATTATATTTAAACTATAATTTTTAATAAAAAAAAATTATTTGGTTATACAAAACATAAAAAAAATAACCTATCAGTTAAAAAAACAAATTAAATACATATTTATCTAAAAGTATTAAAGCTCCCAAAACAAAAACATAATAAGAAAAATATTTTAATTTACACTCACTAATAATTTTAAGCATAAATCTAATTGCTATATATCCAAATATGGCAGAAGCAATAAAACCGGCTGTATATGAAATTGCTGTTTGACTTGTAATAACTTCTCCTCCGCCTGTAAAAAAGTCCTTTAACTTTAGTACAGCTGCTCCCAAAATAGCTGGTATTGATAGAAGAAAAGCATATTTAGCGGCTGTTTCCCTATTAACACATCTAAATAATGCTCCAGAAATCGTACTTCCTGAACGTGAAACCCCCGGAAGTATAGCTATTGCCTGCATACAGCCAACAACAAGCGAATCAGCAATATTCATTGTTTTTTCATCCTTTTTTCCTGATTCAGTCTGATTTGCATATAAAAGCACAATACCAGTAAAGAAAAACGCTAAAGCAAGATATAATGCGTTACTTCCATCAAAAAGACTTTCAATTAAATCGTTAAACAAAAGAGCTACAATTACCGTAGGAATAGTACCTATTATAATAAACAAAGTCATTTTTTGAAAAGGATTTTTAATAATACTCCATATATCTTTCCAAAAAACAATAAAAACAGGAATTAATGTACCGATATGTAATAATATATCAAAAGTCATTCCCGGTTCTTCAATTCCAAGTATCTTTTGAAACAAAACAAGATGCCCAGAACTGCTTATAGGCAAAAACTCAGCAAGCCCCTGTAAAATTCCTAAAATAACAGCTTTAAAAATAGTCAAAAAAATCACTCCTAAATATTAATTATTTACATACTAAATAAAGAATATACATAAATTTCCATTTAAAACTTTTGTATAACCAAATAAATTTTTAATAAAATATCATGTAATTATATAAAACACATCCTAATAATATACGTATATACAATCTTAAAAATATATTATAATCCAAATATACAAAACATGCAATTTTTTTTAATATTTTTGCCGCTGGAATTATTTTTTAAAAATTATTTGCAATTTCTTCTCTAACTTGCTATATTTAATATATTGCAAAATAAAAGAATTGGATGATATTTTAACCGACAGAGTAATTGAGATTTTAAACTCCCATTTACTGCAAATGTTTCAAATATCATCTAAAGAAACTTTAATTTAAGTTAAGAAAGGAAATATTTAATGACAACTTTAAATTTTGAAGAAATGAATCTATCTCCAGAAATAGTAAGGGCTGTAAAAGATATGGGCTTTGAAGAAGCTACCCCTATACAATCGCAGGCAATAAATCAAGTTATGAGCGGACATGATATAATAGGACAGTCTCAGACTGGAACCGGAAAAACTGCTGCATTTGGCATTCCATGTCTTGAAATGATTGACCCCGAAAATAAAAAACTTCAGGCAGTAATACTTTCTCCAACAAGAGAACTTGCAATACAAATATGCGAAGAATTTAGAAAGCTATCAAAATATATGGACAATATAAAAGTTTTGCCTATATACGGCGGACAGCCTATTGACAGACAAATTACTGCTCTAAAAAAGGGAGTTCAGATTATTGTTGGAACACCGGGAAGAATAATGGATCATATGAATCGCCGTACTCTCAAAATGGAAACTGTAAGACTTGTTGTACTTGATGAGGCCGATGAAATGCTTGATATGGGTTTTCGTGAAGACATAGAAACAATACTTTCAAAAATGCCATATGACCGTCAAACGGTATTATTTTCGGCAACAATGCCAAAAGAAATAATTGAGCTTACAAATGAATTTCAAAATAATCCTAAACATATACAAGTAGCCAGAAAAGAACTTACAGTACCTAATATTGAACAAGTATATTATGAAATAAAAGAAAAAACCAAACTTGAGGCTGCATCAAGAATAATAGATATAAATAATCCTGAACTTACTATTATTTTCTGTAATACAAAAAAGCGTGTTGACGAACTTGTTGAACATTTACAGGGACGGGGTTATTTTGCTGAAGGGCTTCACGGAGATTTAAAACAAATACAGCGTGACACTGTAATGAAAAAGTTCAGAAACCGTACAATTGAAATACTTGTTGCCACAGACGTAGCAGCTCGTGGAATTGACGTTGATGATGTTGACATAGTAATAAATTACGACCTTCCTCAAGATGAAGAATATTATGTACACCGTATAGGACGTACCGGACGTGCCGGAAAAACCGGAAAAGCTTTTAGTTTTGTAGTTGGACGCGAAATATATAAATTAAAAGATATAATGAAATATACAAAAGCTAAAATTCGTCTTGGAAAACTTCCATCATTAACAGATATAGAAGAAGCAAAAACCAATAATTTCCTTGATAAAATAAAAAATGTAATAGAAGAAAACCATCTTACAAAATATATTAATCTTGTTGAAAGAATGATGGATGATGATATATCCTCAATTGATATTGCTGCTGCACTTTTAAAAATGAATTTATATGATGAAAGCAGCGAGGATGTAGAATTTGAAGATGATTTCAGCAATACTGAAAAAATGGTACGTCTTTTCATAAACGCCGGAAAAAATAAAAGAATACGTGCTAAAGATATAGTTGGAGCTATTGCCGGAGAATCGGGAATACCCGGAAAAGCTCTTGGTGAAATTGATATATTTGATGATTTTACTTTTGTTGACGCCCCTAAAAAATATGTAAAAGATATTTTAAAAGGTATGAAAGGCAAAAAAATAAAAAATGTTAAAATAAATATAGAACGTGCTAAAAATAAATAATATAAATATAAAAAAGTATGTTATAATTTTTAAGTCTCAAACGGGCAAAGCCCGTTTGAGATAAATTACTTATTTTCAATAAGCGTGTCAAAAAGCCGATACACTATTATTCAACAACAATAACATTTGTATCTCCTTTCTTTGCCTGTTCAATAACAGCTAAAGACAATTTCTTAAAATTTTCTCCTGAATTTGTAGCCCCAGTAAGCGCATCTATATTATTACTTTGCATTTTTATAAGCTGAGCAGTATAATTTCTTGTATATTCATTAGGATATGTGCCATCAGCCGGAAGCATTCTTTTCATATATAAATTATCCCATGCTTTAATATAACCGCTTGGGTCTTTAGCATTAAATTCCGCATAAACAATAGCGTCATTTTTAACCATTATACACAAATATTCTCTCCATCCATAAGAATACTCTGACATCTCTGCTGTATAAAATCCATCTTTCATCTTTTTATCAGAACTACATCCGCTTATAAGAATAACAGAAATAAAAATCGCAAAACATATAATTTTTTTCACAAAAACCCCTCCTATACAGATTGCTTTATTTTCACCTGAGATACATAATCTCTTAAATTATTTGACTGATTTAATGAACCGGCTGCCGTTTTATCAGCCTCCTCTGCAAGTGTACGATTTTCTTCTGCAATGCCTTTAAGAGTTATAAGCTGGCTATTCACATAATCCACAGCCTTTGTCTGCTCTTTAACGGTATCGGCAAGTTTCATTGAAACTTCTTGATACTTTTTAGTAACCTTTTGTATTTCATTAAACGCCTCAGCCGCTTGATTAGCTGTTTTCAGACCTTTCTCAATCGTTTTGGCTGAATTTTCAATAATATCGCTTGTCTGTGTTAAAGCATCATCTGTTTGTTTCGACAAATTGCCTATTTCAAGAGCTACAACAGCAAATCCTTGTCCGGCTTCACCGGCTTTTACAGCCTCAATAGACGCATTAAGCGCCAAAAGATTTGTCTGGCTTGAAATATCTTTAATCATTTTGCTTATCTTAGAAATCTCATTTACAGCAAAATTAACTTGATTCATATTATCAAGCATACTTGATATACTGCTGCTTCCTAAATTTGTTTTATCATTTGCATTTTGCGAACATTCTTCTATTTGTACAATATTGTCTTTATTTTTATCAATAGAAGATATAATAGAAAGCATACTGTCTTCTAACTGGTCAATAAGATTTGTTTGAGTTGAGGAACTGCTATAAAGTTTTTTAGCGTAATCTGATACCTCAATAGAATTTTTATTTACCTCAACAGACGAACTATACATCTGCATCATTGTTTTATTAAGAGAGTCTGTAATATTTTTTAAAGCATCCCTTATTGAAGAAAAATCACCGTGAAAACTATTTGGTATATCTATTGTATAATCTCCCTCTGATAATGCTCCAAGACAACTTTGAATATTATGTATATAACTATTTAAACTTGTAATAGTTTTTGATAAAGCCGAAGTCAATATAGCTGATTCATTAATACTGTCAGATAAAATAACTTCCGTTGTTAAATTTCCATTAGCAAGTTCCTGTAAACGCTTTGTAGATAATGAAAGAGAATTTGAGATCCTCTTTGACATAGGAACTATAATAGAGGCAGAAATAATTAATAACACTACCGATAATATAATAGAAACTAAAATAGATAAAAATACACTTCCCATAAATTCAATTTCAGGCGCATTAATCATTAAAGCCCAATTTGTTCCTGGTATAGGAGCATATCCTACATAATTATTTATGCCATCAAAATCAACTATTGCCGAACCTGTTTGAAATGACAAAATTTTATCATATATTTTTTTATTTTCATTAGATGAATACAAATTATAAATATTTTTCTTATCAATTATATTTTGAAAATTCCTATCTCCTATAATTGTACCATCTTCACTTAAAATACATGCACTTCCTGTATTTCCTAAAATAAGCATACTTAATACATCGTTTAAAATATCGTATTTATAACTTCCAACAAGATAGCCCTTTAATTCATCTCCATTTTTTAAAGGAGTGCCTACGCAAAGTTGTAAAATATTGTTTTCATAATAAGGTTCGCCTATAACAATATTTCCTGTTTGGGTTAAATAAGAATAATATTTTGTATCTGATATACTTGAAGGAGCTATATCGTCCCCATATATTTTATTTCCTGATGTATCGTAAGCCGAAAGCCACACAAACTCAATAAGAAGTTCAATATCATCTATACGTGCTTGTTTTTCTGAAATACTTATAGAATTATCTAAAAAAATCTGCTCGCTTGATAAATTATACATTCGTTCTGTAAGAAGATGCAGATTAGAACTTATGCTTTGAGCTGCAATTCTTGCAGTAATCTGCGTATTATCCAAAAGTATTGCGTTTGTAGAACGGATACTTGCAACTGACATAATAGCCGTAATAATAATTGAAACAAGAATAGATACAGACATAACATAAAAAATTATTTTCTGTTTTAAATTATTAAACCTTTTCATTTTTTAACACCCCTTAAAGAAACATATAATTTTATAAAAAAACATGTTTTGCTATTTAACCGACAGAGGAAGTCCACCACTATTTTAAAGGGATTACTTACTCTTATATTCATTAGGAAAGAAAACTCTAACTTAATATAAAGACAAATTGTTTTAGCTCGTCGGTTACTAATTAGTTTATCACATATGTTAAATTATTCATAGTAATTTGTATATATTTTCTATGGCATATCAAAAAATATTTTGAAATTTTTATATCCTGCCTATGAACGCTTAAAAAATTTTCCTGAATTTTCAGCGCAAATTTCTAAAAGCCTTTTAAATTCCGCCTTTTCACTTTCAGTCATATTATAAGTTATTTCATTTGTCCACTTTTGTCCTATTTTTTTTAAAAAAGGATAAATACTTTTTGCTTTTTTTGTAGGATATACATCTATAAAGCGTCCATCAACACTATTACACCTTCTTTCTACAAAACCATTTTCTTCAAGTTTCGCAATCGCTCTTGCTACTGTTCCTTTATTCATATCAAGATACTTGCAAAAATCATTTTGAATCATTTTTCCATGAACACAAGTAAGCATAATAAAAGGAGCCATGCCACTTGTAATGCCTAATTCACTAATTTCATTATTTAAGTACATATTAGTTTTTCTATAAATAAGAGAAATAATTTTCATAAAATTAAACTTTTCATATTCCATATAATCCACCTATAAATTAACTTTTATATTTTATAAAAAACACTAATACACGGTTTTAAAACAGTTTGCAAATCAGTATTTTCTTTATTATATCTTTTTAAAATTTTATGTCAAGATATTAGTACAAATGTGTTAATAATAAATGGGATTTTCTAAATAAAAAATATTATAATATAATGGAATTATAAAAAATAATAAAAAAAATGCTATTAGCGTGAATTAGAATTTTATGAAAGATGTATTTAAAATTTATTAATATATGTATATAAATATTTATATTTTAATTTCAAAAATTTTATCGCTGCAAAAGCAAACTGAATTTCAATTATAACCTTTACAACGATAAAATTTTTGATTATTTTAATTATATTTTTATCATTTTAACATAGTTAAAACAGTTTTTCTTTATTTTATTACAAAACAACAAAAAAGAATAAGTATTAATTTGCCTTTTTATCATCAAAAAATTCATCAATACTTTTCTTAATATACTCAGGCTTTAAATTTTTTAACAAATAACCCTCTGGTTTTAAAGATTTTACTTTTTTTACACTTTCGTAATCGCTTTTTCCTGTAAAAAAAATAACAGGAATACTCGCAAACATATCGTCAGAACGAATCATTTCAAGCATATGCTTTCCATCACAAACAGGCATTTCATAGTCTAAAATAATTAAATCAGGTTGATTTAAAGTAATATTTCGAATTGCGGAAATACTGGAATTTGCCAATGTAATATCATAACTTTCGCTTAATAATTCTTTCATAAATTGTAATACTGTATTAGAATCATCTACCACAAGAATTTTTTTCTTTGTACTTAAAGATTCTTTCTTTTTTAAATAATTTTTGACTTCATTCATAGCGTTTTCATGTTCAATAGGAGTTCCTATGTTACTTTTAAGTATATGCGGCGCAATTACGCAATAGGATAAATATCCAACACCTGTATCAAGCAACAATTTAATATGCGGATTTTCATTTTTAAAAATTTTATAAAACTGATTATAAGACAAAAGGTTTTCTGTATGTAGTTTATAATTTTCTTTTGTTAAAAATTGTTCATTAATATGTTCAACAAATTGTCTTGCTGTATATCTTGTGGCGTGAATTAACATATTATCTACTTTATTTGTTTTTATTCCCATAATTTTTCCGACTGTATTAATCAACAGCTTTTCTTCAAAAACCAAAATAACTTCTTGTTTCTTATCATTTTTTGTATTTTTGTAAATCAAGCGATAATATATACCGTTTCCAAACTTTTCTCCGTTATACGAATCGCTGATTAAATGTGACTCCAACTGAAACATATCAAATATAGTTTGAACAACCGCTTTTTTTGTATTTTCAACCTCTTCACCAAATAAAAAATTAACATTATTTTTTGAACACTTCCCTACGATAGCAAGGTCTTCCGTCATTGTATGCCCAATCAGCCAACCAGCACAAACTCCAAAAAAATGTTCTACTGAATCAGCTGAATATTTATTCTGTTCTAATTCCAATTCCAACGCCGGAAGTGTAATTTCACGGAATCCCTTGTGAAGACGTCTATGATGTTCAAACAATTCATAATTAATAGAAGCCATATATTTTTCTTCATCAATAAAATGTTCAAACGCATGTTTTTTAAAAAATTTAATACCTTCCTGACAAGCCCAATGAGTGGCCATACCTTTTTCTTTGAATTTAAAAAGCTTATTAATAATCTTAAAAAGCTTTTCATGTTCAGAATCAATAATATCTACTCCAATTTTAAAGTTTTCCTTCCATGCAAATTGAGTATCCATTTAAAATCCTCCCAAAATAGTTAATATTAATAGCTTATCTTAAACTTGGTATTGTAATAAAGTCAAATAACCTAAAAATAAACAAATTCGATGGATTAAAATTCTTTTAGTTATATTTTGTCAGAGGTATGGGTTACGACTATGCTTTTCCCCTTTATCTTGTAAAAATAATTTTAACCTTATCTACTTTTATAATTTTAGGGGTATTTAAGACTTATAATAAATCAAAAATATTTTTTGATAATCGAAAACTTCTATACTACAAATAATTTAATAAAATAAATTTAGTATAATATTTTTTGTATAAAAAGATTAAACTGTACCCCTTGTCAAGGACATTTTGAGAAGAAGGTATAAAAAGTTCAT
>CAMTZM010000023.1 GCA_947086655.1 uncultured Eubacteriaceae bacterium | reverse complement strand
TGCTTTTCGTTCATAATTTGTTCATAAAAAATTTACTCATGCGTTTGTCCTGTGTCTTACTATATAGGTGTATTAGAGGCTTTTGTTTATAACAAGCGAATTGTAAACATCAAATTATGTGAATTTCATTAGTTATAGTTTAAAAATTTTTAAAAGGTATTCTATTTTCATATTAAGTTTAGGGTGTTTGATTTTTGTCATTTTTTCCAATGTTTAGTAAAATATTTTGCTGTGTTTTTTCTCTGAGAGTTTATTGTAAATATTTCTTTCGTATCAAAAAAATATTATTAATTTCAAAGTTTTATATTACTGAAAATGCCATATTAAATTCTGTTTTTTCATAGTGGAATTTTACTTTTTTTATTAAATTATAATTTTCCACATTTTTATCTACATTTACACATAATTTTAATTCTAATAGTTGTATTAATATTTTATTTTTTTATTCCTTATTTTTTAAATTTCTTTTCTTACTTACATTTTTTATAAAAGCAATTTATTTAGCTGATAGCTTGTTGATTTTAAAGGTAAGAAAAAAACACGTGAATGTTAATATCTTAGTAGCTAAAACATTAAATGGTCTGTTAAAGGGTCAATGATGGGTTACACTTTAATAGAGAATAAAGTTATAAAGGAAAAGGGGGAGATTTTGTGAATGCAAAATACTACCGACCTTGACAACGGGTTCTTTGTGTTATAATTGAATTTGGCGTTCAGCAATTTACCTGATGAATGCCTTGCCTTAACTATTTTTACATTACTCCCAAATATTCTTGAATTACCTGATTCGGACTTTTCATATTTAGGCAAGTTTTTATATAGTTATTTGATTTTCTTTGATAAACAGCTAATTGTTTTCTACCGTCTTCTAAACTATACATTCTCATATTTTCATAAAATCTCTCTCCATCTTGCCTGTTCTGACGTTCTGCTTTTCCATTATGTCTTGGCGCTGCCAGCATAATTCTGTGATATTTTATATCAAATTTCTCCAATCCTTTTTCAAATATAATTTTAAACTGTACCCCTTGTCAATGACATTTTGAGAAGAAGGTATAAAAAGTTCATTCGGTATTAACTTTATATTAGTTTCATCATTCTTATAGTATGCCACTAAGTCATAAAGATTAGATACTTTATTTAACCATGAATAATCTTTATGATTTAGCGTATTTAACTTACCTATATTTTTGCATATTGAATTAAAAATTGTATCCGAAAGCAAAATATCCTTAGTAATATTAACAGCTTTTCTTTCTATAACTTCAAAACCTGCACTTTCAAATACCCTTTTAACAGTTTTTTCTTTATCTAAACGAAGACTTTTAGCTATACTGATAATTCTGGCATTTGAAACACATAAATTATTCTGCTCACTACTTTCTTTAAGCACAGATATAATGTCGTTTAATTTTTTTGTTTGCTTTTTTTTCATTTTATCAGCTTCGGCTTTACGCATATTCTTATTTGTAAGACATTTTTTTATATCGTCATACATATCTAATTCTTGCTGACGCTGCTCTCTGTCTACTTCTTCTTGCGATATACCTCGTTTGTCTTCAAGTAGTTTCCATAATTCAACTGCATCAATTATCTTTTTATCTTTTGTTTCAATAGGATCAAAAGATAATTTATCAATGATTTCATAATAATTTCGTCTATCTTCCATATTTCCAACTTCGATTATATTTTATCTTTTAATTAAATATCGCAAAGAAACACCCTGTTTTGTTGTTCCAAAAATATCTCATTTCTTTATTCATACCGTTATCGCAGACAATTTCAATTATTTTTTTACTCAAATAATCATCTATATTTTTTCACCCATAAAGATATTATTTGAAAGCTTAAATCGTATTATCTTAGGATTTCTTCTTATTTCATCACATAAGTATTTACTCAGTTGTGATAAATCATTGAAAAAACAATTGCTAATTTCATAGTACGAAAGCATTCTGCTGTCACATTTAGGAACAGATTTATAATCCCATATATGATCATTTTTAATACTAACATCATCTAATCCAAAATACTAATAAGAATAATTACATGTATCAAACGATATATTAATATCCCATGTTGGATCGAAATGAAAATATTGGTCATTCATTTTAACAATATTCCATGCATGCTGTATAACTCTATTACTCATATAATCCGATGTTCCGCTTATTACAGAACATTCGATTTTTAGACGCTGACATAAAAGAGCAAATGCTGATGCAATTCCATCACATACAGCCCTTTTACCTATCAATGCTCCATAAGCATTATGGGAAATGTAATTCTTCACAGTTCCATTATGGTAAACAGATAATTCATCATTATCATATTTAATATTTTTTTGTAAATATTCATATATGTGCTTAAGCTTTTCATAACCTGTATCACAATTATATGCCATAATTTTTCGATATACCTGTTCAATAGTTTCTGATAAATCATACTGCATAGTTTCAATCTCAGACATTTTCATATATTCCCGTAAAGTAATTGATTTCATGCCAAGCCTGTCCTCTACCCAAACATAAGTCTTATCGAAATAAAAAATATTAGGATTATCCGCTAAAACCATATCAATTACTTTCATTATATCTATTTTAGATGCTATCCTTCCGCATTCAATTTTCCATGAATTCATTAAAAATGCAGACAATAGTAAATCATACAGATTTTTTTTACCACAATCTAAAGAATTATAATAAATACCCTTATTCATCACTTAAATCACTTATTGTCCTTGTATATGTAAATTGTAATAATATTTTAAATCTTATTTATTATCAAAAAAATAATGTATAAATCTTATATCTCTTATAAATATACTTAATAAATTTTTTATTGTTAATATTTTTTGACATCACTTTCCAAGTTTTTTAAACAAAAAAATAAATTAATTTCAGCAGTCCTAATAACATTGTAACTACTAAATAAAGAGCTGTACAATTTGGCAAATCTAAGAAATACAAAGCGGAGGATTTTACTGATATTTAAGAAAAGCTTAAAAGTGGACAAATAAAGAAAAGACAAGCTGTGTCTGAAACAGGTGTAAGCCAAGTCACATATTATCATATTATTCACTAATTAGATAATATGTAAAAAAGTTGATAATAATGTATACTTTTATATAAAAATTTAGAAATAAACGCTTTAAATCAAGTTATCTTTCTTCTATTATTTTATTACTTCTATCCTCCCATTTTTTGATATAACAAAAAAATGAAGTGAATAAGTTTTTTAATTTACGCACTTCATTTCATGCTATTCAATAAACACAAAGTTTTCAAAAAGTTACTAAAGTATAAATTTTGAAATATATTTACTGAATTTTTATAATATTTATATTATTCTTACCAAATCTTATCGTAAAGTCTTTTAAGGATAACAACTGCAACTGCATCTGCTCTTGTCATTTCATCATTAGGAACAAATGTATTATCTTTTCTTTTCACAATAAGATTTGCTTCATTAGCTAATGCAATGTCATTTCTTCCCCAATCTGCAATATCCGATTTGTCGCTAAACTCTGAAAGAGCTACTGTTACATTACCCGGAACATTATAATTCATTTCATTTTTCAATACTCTTGCAGAAACAGAAACAATCTGTATTTTAGGAATAATATATTCACCTCTAAATGTATTGTTGGCATATCCGTTTATAATTCCCTCTTTTTTACCGCTACCCGCTGCTCCAAAATACCATTGCTCTTTTGTAACATCATCAAATCCACCATCTTCGTTTGGATCATATTTGGAGATAATACGACAAATCAATGCTGTAACCTCTGCTCTTGTAATCGGGGAATCAGGTAAAAACTCTGTAGGGCTTGTGCCGTTTATGATACCTTTAGTTACAAGCAATTCAATAGCATCTTGTACCTCCTTACTTTTGGTCTTAATATCAGAAAAAGTCTTTTTATTGTTTTGAACAGTAAAAATACCGCTTTCATTTATTTTAACTTCAAGCTCTTTAGTTATCGGATTATATTTTCCATCCAAAACATTACCGCTTTCGTTAAATACAGCGTAACTCTTTCCCTCGCCCTCAATGTTTGGGAATGAAACCTTTATGATACTTTTCGTATTTTTACTGTTAAAGTTAACAGCAACCTTATTTTTGCCTTTACTCTCTACAGAAACGCTTAAATCCTTTGCGGCAGGAATTACAACACTCGCATAATCTGTACGGCATTTTATGCTTTTAGCGCCTCCCTTATTGATTGAGCTTTTCACTGTAACCTTTTTATCGCTTGGAAGAAAAACACTCATTTGAGTTTCTATCGTTCTCGGCAAATTCATGCCTTCATTTTTCAGAATCTTTGTAATGTCATTAACGCTGCACTTAACGCTTTCTTTTAATAGATCGTCATTAACTTCAAAGATATACTTATCTGTTTCTGCCTTATTAGCCAGAGATACAGCCTCCTCAGAATAAAGCAGTGCCAAATCAACTACGCTGCTGTCCTTCTTTTCATAACTTGACAGTTCTTTCACAAAATCTTTAATTGTATCTTCTGCATCCTTTTTTGTTTCAATTTTTTCAAGCTCCTTAGTCGGAATACTAATATTGTCTGTCAAAGAAGCTTCATCATAAATATACTGATTTTCCTCGGGAGTATATACAGCTTTAAAATCTATTGCGTCAACTCCGGAAACATTATCAATCATATCATAAACATAATAAGCCTTTAAGCTTTCATAATTTCCTGATATATATTTGTTTTTTAATATTTCCGGAATATTTGCACCTCTGAATGTCTTGGTCTGCGTCTCTGCTTCAAGATGATTTTCTACTTCATTTCTGTCCATTTTCCCATTCAGTATAATTATGTATTCCGAATCATCACCTGAATTCATAATGGTTGAAATATGAGTTTTTAGATTTTCAAAATCGGCAGCTCTTAAAGATTTAACATTATTTTCAGCTAAAGTAGCCTCTAATGATTTCAATTTTGGCTCGATTCCCAAATTTTCAATTTTAGAATTTATTGAGTCCCAATTCCAAATATACCTGTCCGCCATCTCTGTTTCTGTTTTGCAGAAATACAGGTAAATTACTTTACCTTGTTTTTCTGCAACATTGTCTTCAACTTGAGTATCGAAAATATAATTTGTGCCGTTAATTTTAATTTCACACCAAGCATGACCTGTATATCCGCCGCCGGCTTTTCTTGTTTCACCCGAAAAATAATTTGCTTCATAGCCAAGCGCTCTCATTATAAGCATAAACTGTGCCGTATAGTTATTACATGTACCCTCCCCATGAAATAATGGAAGAATTGCCTCAGCAACAAGCCAATCAGGAAAAGGTGTTACATAACCATAATCTTTCTCAGCCATATATGTTCTTTCCGGAAACAACCAATCGGGTGCATCATCTTCGGTAAATGAGTATACTCCTTCTTCTAAACCACCATATCCATAAGATGTATTGTAAATACAATAATCATATAGCCATTCTACAAGTTCATAGTTACTCTTTGTTTTACTTCTTCCTTCGGCAATAATAGAATTTATTTTATTGTCCACCTGAGGATAACCTGTTGGCATAGGATTAAGCTTTGCCGAATTAAGTAAACTTGGCGCATCCGCTGCCATAACATTAACATTTTATATTATGGAACTTGACACAATAATTGTTAAAACCATTATATAGAAAAAAATTCTTTTTAAAAACTTCATTTTATTTCCTCCTGTTTGTTTTTATTACCAAACCTTATCAAACAGCCTTTTAAGGATTATAGCGGCGTCTCCTCTTGTCATTTCGTCATTTCCGCCGAAAAGGCTGTCCGTTCTTCTTAAAACCATATTGGCGTCTGTTGCAAGTGCTACGTCACTTTTTGCCCATTGCGCTATACTTGTACTGTCGCCGTATTCGCTTAACGCTTTTTCAACATCTGAAACGTCATAATACCCCATTTCATTTTTAAGAACTCTTGCTGAAACGGAAACAATCTGTATTTTAGGTATAACGACATTTCCTCTGAATGTATTATCCTCATATCCGTTTATAATTCCGGCATTTTTAGCACTTCCTGCTGTTCCGTAATACCAGTTTGCTTTTGTAACATCGCTAAAGCCGCCGTCAGCGTTTTCATCAAGCTTTGAGAGCGTTCTTAAAATTATAGCCGCAACCTCTGCCCTTGAAATACTTTTATCGGGTGAAAATTCCGTTTCGCTTATTCCGCTTATTATTCCTTTTGAGGCCAAAAGCTTTATTGCTTCCTGCATTTCAGCAGATTTATTTTTTATATCGCTGAAATTTTTTTCATTATCAAAAACAGAATAAACTCCGCTTGCGTCAATCTTAGCGGTCAGTTCTCTTGTAATTGGATTATACTTTCCACCTATTACTTTTCCGTTTTCATCAACTACTGCCATATATTTTTTATCACTGCCCATATTTGGAAAACTGATTTTAATTTTTTCACTTGTTTTATTTGTTTCAAAATCAACAGCGATTTTATTTGTTCCTTTATTTTCAAGAGAAACATTGGAAACAGATTTTGCCGAAAAACTTACCCCTGCGTAAGGTGTTTCCACCTTAACATTATCAATGTTATTATTCAACTTTTCTTTTGATATTGATACTCTGCCGCTGCTTGAAGTTACAATCCTCGCATTTGTGCTAATGCCTCTTATTTTTTTTATAGAACTTAAAGAATTTGTTATTTTTCCTTTCGTTTCCTTAGCTTTATCCAACAATTCTAATATGCCGTTGTCATTAATAACAATTTTATCAGAATCTATTTTTAATGTTGCCGTTTTGGATATTGCCTCTTCTCCAAATAAAATAATCTTGTCCGCCACATTTGCGGAATTTTTTTCTTCGTCTGTTAGCTCGCCTATTAATTCATCAACTGCCTTTTCTGCTTCCTCTGCATTTTGAATACTATTTAACTTGTCTGTGTTAATATTAACTTCCTTTTCTGCGTTATTGTATATGTATTCTATTTCTTTTGATTTGGTTGTAGTTTCATTACTTTCATTTATGTCTAAGTTATTAATATCTTCTTTCGTATTTTCGATATTTTCTTCAAAAGCTTTTACATATAATACTTTTATATCCGTACTTTTTTCTAATAAACTTGCCAGTTCTCTTATATTAATATTATAATCAATTATAGCTTTAGATACATCAATATTATTTGAATTTATTTGTTTTGCAAATTCCTCTGCTATAGAAGTTAATTTGTTTTTCCATTGTTCATGTGTACATAAAAAATCTTCTTTAAAATTAGAAGTTTTAACTTCTCTTTCATTAGCATCTATATAGTATCCTCTTCCTCCATATATATCTATAGATGCAAGCATTCCTGATATGTTCCCATCTTGAGTTTTTGTATATGAAAAACATTCTTTTTTGATTAATTTATTTTCCATTTTGAAGATTATAAATTCGCTGGTCTTATTAACTCTTAGTTCAGTTATAACTAAACCAACTTCAAAACCTTCTCCTTTTTTGCTATCCCACGTTTTATTAAAGCTTGCATAGCAAATAGCCGGTCCATTATTATCTACAAAAAATAACTCTGGGCTACCATCTTCGTCGTAATCGTTTATATCATAAACTAATATATTTGACTCATATACATCATTTAAAAATTTTTCATAAACCGCAATATAATCTTCTTTTTCGAAATCTTCTTTTTCAATCTCCCAAGAATAATCGTAATCTAATATAAGACTTGCATATATTTGTACTGTTGAAAGAATTACTATTACGTTTAATAAAGCAAATATAGCTTTTAATTTTATTAAAATACCCAAAATCCTCTTTTTCAAAGTTTCAAACATAATTTTTTCCTCCTATTCTACACACCAAACAACATCATTAACCGGATCTGTAAGATAAATTTTATCTTTATTTACAGTGATTTCCGCGAGATAGCTTGCGGAAATTTCCGCCTCTTTAGCCGAACCTGCCTTAGTCTGCGGTTTAATTTCACTTGAAATTTTTCCCGCGACTGTTTCCGAATAAAGTGCGACGCCTCCTCCGTTAAGCTGAATACGTCTTATAAGATTATAATCAAGCACATAAAGGCTGTCTCCGTTCACATAAAGGCTTCTTGGTTCAAAAAACATAGGGTTTTCACCATCGACAAATCTTGTATTATCGTCAACCCCTGCTACAAGTTTCAAATTTTTTTCTTTGACATTATAATAATAAATTGACCCTTTAACTGTATTTCCTATATAAAGATTTCCATTGTCATCAGCAGACATACATTGAAAACCCTCATCAATCTCCTGTAAAAATGTCATATCCTGACTGCTGAATCGTGCGATATAATTTTTCCCAACTCCGGCATTATAGATAAGTGCGTAGATATTGCCATTATTGTCAATATCAAAATCGGTTATTTTGCTGTAAACAGCCTCTGTTATGTAAATGCCCTCGGCAATACCGTTTGACAGCTTCACAATGCCATAATATTTCTCCTTGTTTTCATCTTCAAAGGCATTTGTTGTAAAATAAATATCATTTCCGTAGGTTCTGACCTTTGCAGAGCTTATATAGCTTGGCTCAAATTCATCGGTTGAGCTTTTGCCGTCTGCAATTCTTCTTATTGCTCCCGAATCAGATATTATTATTGTTCCGTTATCGGATATGGCAATACTTTCAGGTGATAAAAATTCCATTTTATCTGTTGTACTGTCATATCTCCTTCTTCCGCCGTTTCCTGCAAATTTTACAAGAGCTTTATTTCCAGCGTATTTAATAGTGGTATCATAAACAATAACAACAGTCTTGCTTGTTCCGTCCCACGCTACAGTCGCTCCCATTGCCTCTGCCATTGTCCTAAGCGGTATATAAACACTGCCGTCTATCATTTTTGGCGGATTGTCACATTCTATTATTGATTGGTTTTCTCTGTCAGTCCTTTTTACTTTTGTAACTTTTTTGTTATCTACTTGCATTGCAATTATTGTCGTAAGGTTTTTGATATTGGCTGTTTTATTGCCTGCTACCCATGTAACTTCGCAGCCCATAGCCTCGGCTACAGGTCTTAACGGCACATAAGTTACATTATTTATAATCTGAGGTGACAATTCCGATTCCACCTGTTGATTATTTACCAAAACCTTAATATTATCCGCATAAACATTCGTATTTAATGTGGTTACGGCTATAAGCATAGCTGCAATATACTTCTTCATACCTCTTACCTCCTAATCAAAATCCACCATTATTTCAGGTGCTTCATTTGGTGCTTCTGCCGGTGTCTCCTTTGGTGCTTCCTGTACAGGCTGCCGATATTGTTGTTCCTGTACAGAGCCGGAATTATTATTTTCGGGTACTGCTATATTTTCATTAGACTCCTCCTTTTTCGATATTGATGGCGTGTTATTATTTATAGTCGGTGCTGTATTTTGGGACGGCGTTGACTTAGTGGCAGATTTCGGTTTAACAGTCTCTTTGGTTTTGTCAGACTGTTTTACAGGCTGAACTTCTGTTGTTTGTATAGTTGTTGTTTGAGCAGTAGTTTCTTCTTCCGTTGTTTCTTCGGTGAGTATTTCCGTTGTTGTTTCGGATATTTCCTCCGATATTGTTTTTTCTATCGGCTCTTTTATAATATCCGCTTCGTTTACTGATGTATTCCGCCAAAGAACATATCCCGCTGAACCGATTAATACAGCGCTTGCCAGACCCACAGCTGCATAAACCGCCTTACGGTTCGCTTTCGGTTTATCAACATTTGGAAAAAATTCGGTTTCCTCGTTTGAAATATCCTTAACAAACATTGTTTGTGTACGAGTTGTTTCCTCACCTGTATTGATGTAATTAATGCTTTTAATGTCAGCCGTATCTCCCTTTGGATAGATAATTCTTCCCTCGGCTTCATTATAAAGAATGCTTTCAAGCTCAATTCTCATCAAAAGCGGACTGTTATATCTGTTTTTAGGCTCATATTCACAGGCTTTAAGAACAATCTCCGCAAGTCTGCCGTCCGCATTTACAGGTTTCGGAAACACAATCCCGCTCATACGCTTGACTAAAGAGATTTCTCTGTTATTATGGGTAATTGGCTTAGGATATTCGGGCATGAACGGTGTTCTGTTGTTATTAAGAAACCTGTACATAACAATGCCGAGTGAATAAATGTCAACAGTCGAACCGTATGCCTCACCTTTATAAACTTCTGGCGCAATATATGTAAACGTACCCTTTTTGGAAAGTCCTGCCATAGTTTTTTCAACTTGCCTTGCTATACCAAAGTCGCCAAGCTTGTAATCACCGCTTTCGGAAACAAATATATTTTCGGGTTTTATATCACGGTGAACAATATTATATTTTTGACACAGCTCCAATGCCTTGCAAATATCAATACCAAGCTTAATGATGTCTTTTTTCACAATCTTATTTTTACTGATAAAGTCAATAAGTCCTGTAAGCTTTTCCATTCTGATAAAAATATCCCATTCTATTTTATCCGGATTTTTTACAACATTATGATCTTCATAGCTTACAATATGGCTGTTGCCCTTAAGCTTAGACATAAGAACAAATTCCTCGACAATCTCGCCCACAAGCTTTTCAAAGTATTTTTCGGCACTTTCTTCGTCCATACCGTCGGCAATAACGCTTTTTACCTCCGATTGGCTCTGTGGTACTTTGATGTGCTTCAAAGCGGCTGTATATGTATTTCCGAAATCGGTTCTTTCAATAGAATATACTTTTCCAAAGCTGCCCTCTCCGATAATGTCCCTAATATACCAGTTATCCCAGAATGGCTCAAACCTCTTAATATCATTTTCCATACAATCACTCCAAATTTATTACCAAATAGAGATGTGCAAAACATAGATTTTATAAAAATGACTTGCAAGATATAGTATTATTCATCTGATTGCTTTACTATATTTTGTGTTATGTCATAAATAAATTGGAGTTTTGCACATCTCTAATTACCAAATTTTATCAAACAATCTTTTAAGAATTATCGCCGCATCGCCTCTTGTCATTTCTTCGTTGCCGCCAAAAAGGCTGTCTTTTCTTCTTAAAACCATATTAACGTCTGTTGCAAGAGCAATATCACTTTCTGCCCATTGTGCTATATCTTCCCTATCGCCGTATTCACCAAGAACCTTTTCAATATCATCTACATCATAATAATTCATTTCATTTTTAAGAACTCTTGCATAAACGGAAACAATCTGAACTTTAGGTATAACAACATTTCCTCTAAATGTATTATCCTCGTAACCGTTTATAATTCCGGCATTTTTGGCACTCCCCGCCGTTCCGTAATACCAGTTTTCCTTTGTAACATCAGAAAAATTGCCGTCTGCGTTTTCGTCAAGCTTTGAGAGTGTTCTTAAAATTATTGCCGCAACCTCTGCCCTCGAAATGCTCTTGTCAGGCGAAAATTCCGTTTCGCTTGTTCCACTGATAATTCCCTTTGATGCCAACAGCTTAATTGCTTCCTGCATCTCAGCTGCTTTATTCTTTATATCGCTGAAATTCTTTTCATTGTTGACAACAGAATAAACTCCGCTTGCATTAATTTTAGCGGTCAGTTCTCCTGTAACAGGGTTATATTTCCCGCCTATGGCATTGCCGTTTTCATCGACCACCGCCATATAATTGCCTGTTCCGCTCATATTTGGAAAACTTATTTTAATTTTTTCGCTTGTTTTATTTGTTTCAAAATCAACGGCAATTTTGTTTGTTCCTTTATTTTCAATAGAAACATTAGAAACAGCCTTTGCTGAAAAACTTACTCCTGCGTAAGGTGTTTCTACCTTAACATTATCAATGTTCTTATTCAGTTTTTCTTTTGATATTGATACCTTGCCGCTGTTTGATGTTACAATCTTCGCATTTACATTAGCTTTTCTCGCTCTTTTAACAGAGCCAGCACTTAAAGCTTTTAATACTTTTTCTTCCACTTCTGTGGCTTTGTCCGCCAATTCTGCCATATTGAGGTCATTAATAATAATTTCGTCTGAATCTGTTTTCAGAGTCGCCGCCCTCGCTATCGCTTCCTCACTGAAAAGTATCGCTTTGTCTATCCCATCAGCTGAACGTTTGTCCATATAGCTTAGCTCGCTTGCCATTTCTTCAACTGCTTTCTCTGCATCTTCTACAATTAAAATATTATTAAGACCATCTGTTGATATATCAACTTTATTTTCTTCATCATATATATATTGAACCAACGTAGACATATTTTCTTCTTGTTCCTGTTGGTTAGATTCATTTTTGTGAATATTTTCTTTTTCATTAGATTTATTTTGTGTAATATCTTGGTTAACACTATTTATCATTGAAGTTAATTCCTTACTAGACATAATTTTAAAAGGTATATTATTTGATTCCGCATATTTTTCAACTCCATATACGTCTCCAAGATAAACATTTTCATCAATATAAATAGTAAGTTTTGGACAATTTAAAAGCACTTCCTCACCAAATATTCCATTTACATAATAAAGTCCTTGAGGACCATATATTATATAACTTTCAAGATTAGAGCAGTTTGAAAAAGAATTATCTCCTATGGTTGCACAATTATAATACTGAATTACTTTTTTTATTTCTTTGTTATTTGATAGAAAATTGTTTGCCACATATCCTACATAAGCATGGAATACATCATCCATTTTTACCCCATTTTTATAACCTTCAATTGGTATTTCATTAGGTATTATAATTTCAGTTACTGAGCCCTTAATTCCTAATAAATCAACCCATCCGACAAAACCAAATTCATCACTATAACAAAAGTTATCCTCAAATACAAATTCATAAATGCTATTTCCAACTTTATATTCAGGGATTTTATAAACATATTTATCTCCATTTTCGTCAGTGTATCCTGATTCTTTGTAATAAGTTTCGGCAAAAACTTTAAAACTTTGAAAATTACCCATCACTCCGCCAACAATAATCACAGCAGCCAAAACTACATTCATAATCTTTTTAATAATCTTCATAATAATTAACTCCTTGAATTTTTATTTTTATATTTATAATTTTAAAATTTTTTGAATCCTACTGAAAATTCCAATTCTTTTACTTTCATCTATTGTATAATATTTATTAGGTTCATCTCTTAATTGGTTTCGATAATTATAGCCCTAACACCACACTATTCCATCACTTTTTAATGCTACTGTATGATAAACTTCCACACTTATCATTGGCGTCACCGTTTCCGCTGCTCTTGTTTCTATGCTGAAACCTCCGCCTGCGCCAATCACCATAACAGCACTTAAAGCAAAACTCAAAACTTTCTTTTTTAGATTTTTAAACATAATTTTTCTTCTTTGTATTTTTTTATTATAATATGCAATTATTAATTGCCTTCCATAATTTACTAAATATATTTCTGCTTTTAGAAATATATATTAAAATAATAGTTATATTATCATCAGCGCCGCTTTCAACAGTTTTTTTGAACAAAATATCAGCAGTATCCTTTTTAACCCCATTCTCAAGTATTGTTTCTTTTATTTTTTCGTCACTAAGGCTGCTTGTAAGTCCGTCTGAACAAAGCAAAAATATATCTTTGTCAAAAAGCTTTTCCTTATTTCTTACGTAAGGGCATATAATGGTTTCCTTTTCAGAAATGCCGAGAAATTGTGAAAGCATATTTTTATATTTGCTTTTTTCGGCTTGTTCCTTTGTAATAACTCCCGAGTCAATCATCGTCTGCATTGTTGTATGGTCTTTGCTCAACTGATTTATAGTATTGTTTCTTATGATATAAACTCTGCTGTCACCCACATTTGAGCAAACAAAACTACCATTGTAAACTTCAAGAATTGCAGCTGTTGTTCCCGATGCCTTTGAAGTTTTCCGAGAAATTTGCTTGTAAATTTCATTGCTTGCTGTTCTGTAATAATCTTTGATATCTTTAAATTTTTCAAATCTTGAAAGCATTTTTGCAGCAATAAACGAGGCTTGCTCACCTTTTTCTTCTCCTCCAAGACCGTCAAAAACCGCAAAAATATTTTTATTGATGTCACTAAATTTTTTACTTATTTTTTCATCTTTGTGCCAAATATCCGTACAAATTGAATTGATACAATAATTATCCTCGTTATTTTCTCTGCAATTTTGATATGTAGCTGCTATACAGTTTATTTTGTACACCTTTATCACACCTTTATTTAATAAGCATATAGCATCTATAAAGAAGTATTGCTGCCTCGCCTCTTGTGATAGGCTCAGCCGGCTCATATTTATCACTCCAGATATTCATATTTTCTTTTTCAAGAAGTGAAACATATTTCTTTGCCCAAAAAGCTATTGTTTCATTGTCATTGTATACCGATAAATTATCATAATCATCCGGAACTGCATACCCAAGCCTATTTTCCATTACTTGACCGATAACCGAAACAAATTCCTGCCTTGTCATAGTATTTCCCGCTCTGAAAGTATTGTCGTCATAACCTGAAAGAATATTGTTTTCTCTTCCGGCCATAACATAATCAAAATACCAATCCGAACTTGATACATCTTCAAAATTACTACTTCCGCTTTTTGAATTTTCCAGGTAGAGCAGTTTGCTGAACATAGTGACGACCTCACCTCTTGTAACAGTATCATCAACTCCGTATATTCCTTCTGTTTTTCCATTAAGAATATTTTTAGCCGCAAGTACAGCTACAGCTTCATACAAATCAGTATTACCTCTGTTTACATCATTAAATTCTCTTCTATTATTCTTCATATAATATTTTCCGTTTTTGCTTACCGGAAATTTCATTATATCAAAAATATTATTATAATTTCCTCCTATAACTCGGTCGCTTTCTGAATTATCATCGGACTTAAGCCATACCGCCGTATACTCCGGACTAAAATCCTCTCCGTACAAAGGAAGTCCAATATATACTCCCTTTATTTCATTTGAATTATTTGCTTCCTCGTAACTTATATCAAATACAGGAGTATTATTTTCGGTAATTTTAATCCGGTTTTCTTCTGCAAACGATGACAAGTCCGTAAAGAACAAAGCGCCACCATAGCAAAAGCATATAACAACTATTATTATTCCTGCCACATATATTTTTTTCTTACTGAAGCCTTCTCGAAATTCTGCCTTTTTAACTGCAAAAAGCAGAAAAAAGATTATATAAACAGCTATAACAGCTATTAATGCAACAGCTATTATTTTTGCTGTATTTATAGCTGCTGTTCCGTTATAGACAGCAATCGTATTCTGACTGTCGTTGACTGTCAGCTTTATATTTTCCGCTCCATTTGCTTTCTGTGATATTTCAATCGGCCTTATATAGCAATACAAGCCGTTTACATTCAATATAATATTATCAATAAAGGATTCGTATTCTTTAATCTCCTTATGTATGTTTATCGTTATGATTTCTGTATTTCCACTGACATTGAGCATAACATTGGTTTCCGGCTTTTTATAGCTTTCAAGATTGTCTCCGCTGTATTCTTTCTTCTTTTCAATAGCTTTATATACAAGCTCGTCAAGCAGCTCACTATTTAACGTTATTTCCGAACTGTACTTTAAATTTTTTGAAGCACAGCTTCGTATTTCATTTTCAGCCTCCGATATTTTCATATTCATTTCGTTGGCAAACACATTCAATGGTAAATAAATTATTATTAAAATTATAAATATCTTTTTCATAAACATCCCTGCTTTTTATAATTATTCTATACACTTAACCACTATTGCCGAAAAATTGTCGTTCGCTTTTGTCCGCTTGATTTTTCCGGCAAATAAGTTTGCACTTCCCTGCGCAGAACCGTCTTTTAGAATATTAAGGTTTTCATTATCATAAATATTCAGATAATTATAAAACCCGTCTGTGCATAAAATATATACATCATTTTTAAGCACAGAAATTGTCTGTATTGAAAGGGCAAGATTTTCCGACCTGCCTATATAAGACATAAGAATACTCTTATTTTTTTCAACATTTTCCCTTATGTCATTTTTATCATAATAATTGTAAAGGGTTTCATCCTCCGTCATTTGCCTGACCCTATCGCCCCTTATACGATATAGTCTTGAATCACCCGAATACGCAAACACTCCTTTATCATTTCTTATCAGCAGCACAGTTATTGTTGTTCCTGCTTTTACATTTCTTTTCTGACAGTAGTCTAAAATACGGCGGTTTATGCCGTTAATTTCATCATACAAGACATTTATAAGCATATCCTCCTGCATAGAGGTAATTTTCTCTTTATTCCTTTTCCACCAAATCCTCATACTGTCTGTTGTCATTATGCTTGCTATTTCTCCGTCAGTCATTCCGCCCATACCATCGGCAATAACAAATAAAGCCGCATTATCTGTTTCAGACACAAAAATACTGTCCTGATTAATATCCCTTTTATTGCCAACGTCACTTACATATCCTATATCAAAAGAAATCATTCAATCACCTGTAGACAATACTAACATTTACAACAACATCACCAAAAGTTACATCGCAGCTTTTTTCAAGCATTACTTCTCCCTCAATTCTTTCATCGGAATTAACATATGTACCGTTTTTACTTTTTAAATCCTTAAGATACAGTTTTCCTTCTTTTATAGTAAAAACCGCATGATTCCTGCTTGTAAAACTGTCACTTCTGAACATAAGGTCATTGCCTGCACCTCTTCCTACTGTAATTTGAGAAGTTTCCATTTTTACAAGCTTATTATAGCTGCCATCCTTATATCTGAGCGTTACTTCTATTTTTTCCAAAGTTCTTCCCATCTGCTTTGATTGAAACATATCAACCGTTTTATCAGAATCATCATCGTCAGGAATATCTAAAATACCCTGCTCATTGATGCTTACAGTTCTGAAATCATTAATAAAATCACTTGTATCCGCTTTACCCAAGCTGTCATTACTTTTGGCATTATTGCTTGGTCTTGGAGTATTATCTTTATTAATATTCTTTACCGAATTATCTTTAATGTAATTTGAAAGGTCTGCACCCACTGTTCTTGCATCATCTTCAAATCCGCTTCCAAATGAATTTATTTTATTGTCATTCTGTGAGTTTATATTAGAAAAATCTCTTATATGTTCCCACTTCTCCTCCTTAATAGGTGGTTCTTCCTTTTCAGGTTCACTGTGCTTAATATTTCTTACAACATAAACTGAAATAAATATCATAAAAAAAATCAAGATAACAGGAACTGCAATTAAAAAAGCAATCATAAAACTCTCCCTCTGTTTATTCGTTATTAATTAAAGTATCAGTTTTGCTTTCATCAGTGATATTATTTATAAGCTGTTTTTCAAAATTTATATTGTTTTCATCCGAATATCCTCTGAATACAACCTCGTCTATATCCTCTTCGTTAAAAAGAAAACAATATTCGGGTCCAATACTTCCCTCAGGATAAAAACAAGCGAGATAATCCCATACCTTATTGTTAAGCGTACTCATTTGCTTTCTTCCAAATACCATAAGAGTTTTTGAACCACCCTTTAATATGACAACTGAGCCTATTGGCAGCATTTTGCATTCCTCCTCATTATTTCTTGTCATTTTTATATTAAAAATATATTTTTAATAAAGAGTAATTTTAGCCGTAGCTGTTTCTGCATTCCAATCCACATCAGCATCTAACGCTTCTGAAATAAATCTTAATGGTATCATAGTATTACCATTCTTATTTGCAGCAGCAACAGACATAACTTTTGATACTCCGTTTATTTCAGCTTTTGTGCTGCCAATAACAAGTTTTATTGTAGTGTTTCCTTTATATGCCATAATTGTTTTTGTTTCTTTATTGTAATCAATCTTAGCATCTAATGCTTCAAATATAGTCCTCATAGGAACCATCGCTGTGCTGTTTTCTATGTAAGGTTGTTCTGAGAATGACAACATTTGACCATTTAATATAACTGAAATGTTTTTCACATTTTGTAAATCATCAATTAAAGAAATCAAGTAATAAACTCTATCAGATGTATAGTCTATACTCACAAAATTCATAGCCGCAGCTTGCCCTGAACCACCTTCCCATTCTTTTGCAGCTTCTTCAATCTTTACTTCTTTTTCCTTAATCCATTTGATTTCATCATTTTTTAACTTTTCAAATTCAACAGTGTTTAAAGTTGATTTTAAATACTGATATACCTCGTTTAATAACGCATCCCACTTTTCGCAATATTCATAGGTTCCCATATTAAATTCAGCCTGTGTAATCCAACCATCTAAAGATTTTTTATATTCTTCTTCAATTTTATCTGCCTTGCTCTTAAATTCTTCAGCAACACCAACAGCATAAACACTTGATAAATTTTGAATTATCATAGTAAAAGACAAAACTATCGAAATAAATATTATTAAAAATTTATTTTTCATAGAATTCATTCCTCCTTAAACCATCAAAACATTTGTAATTTCCGAAAGCCATCCTATGTTACACCTTGAGGCTTTCCCCACCAAATCAAAAAGATTGTCAAAATCAGACATTCCTATTACAAAGCTCATCGCTCCCGAAATAATATCTTTAGTCGCTTCCGCCGCTGCTGCTCCGGCACCGCTTGCCGTTCCTCCGAGAAAGGCTGCCGTACTTGCCGCCACACCTGCACCTGTTATTCCAAGTCCTGCCGCCGCAAAGCCGCTGCTGCCGGTTTTGCCTGTCTTGCTGCTGTTTCTTGAAATGATTTTTTCGTAGGTTGAATTTGCGCCGCTGTATGCTGTCCATTCACTTGAATCTCTCATTCCGCTTACATTATGCGCCTCTATGTTATTATGTCCTTTCTCTACATTTTCAGACGAAGCAACAGACACAGAAAATCCCATTCCTGTTGATATAACTTTTTCACCATTCTCTTCAAGTATACTGCCCGAAGAAAATGAAGTTCCTGATGTAACTCCTAACTTTTCAGATGTATTCGCTGTATCAGATTTAGTATATCCAGCGTTAAAAAACATATCATTTTTGTTGTTTTCCTTGTTTTCATAAATATTCTTTTGAGTATCAGACGAAAATACATTATTACTATTTTCATCAATATCACGATTTGAGCTTTTGGTATAAATATCCGATTCATTTTTATAATTTTCTTTAAAAGCCATATTATTTGCATAATTATTTTTGTAATCCTTATGTTCTCCGTCATTTGTACCGAATATGGCATTTTGACCATACAAGATATTATTATATTTTTTTGATGTTGTATCGTCTGTATAACTGATGTTATTTTCTAAAACTGTATTTTCATTGTCATTATCTGATTTATTGCTTTGAGTTTTATCATTTTCTATTATATCTGTTACCGACTCTGTAGTTATTTCACCGTCCTTTTTATTCTCGTCCTTTTTCTTTTTTTCTTCTTCGGTTTCTGTTTTATCATCCGCAAGTGTAAAAAGAGTTATTGCCTCGCTTCCCGCTCCTATTGCAATACTGCCGCTTACAAGCAATGCCATAATTTCAACAATACTTTTAAAAGAAGTATTATTGTAGTTTATTTGTATTGCAGAACCAACAAAGCCGAGCATTGCATTAAATCCTCCAAAATGCTTGCCGTATACACTGCCTGAAACAAAATTGTCGCCTGTAAATCCGTTAGGCTCTCCAATTAAAATACTTGATATATTACCTATAGCAGAAATAAATGCACTCGGAGCTGTTGATATTATAAGTCCGATTATAAGCTTTACATATTTGTCAAATCCATTAATAAATAAACTTTGATTATATCCATCCACAATTAAATTTATATCCTTTAAATGTAAATCTGATGGGAAGTCAACTTTAGCGGGCAATTTAAACACAGGTATATAATCAAAGTTTAAATCAGAAATTATAATGTCGGTATCTGTTTCATTTTCATAAATACTGCCGCCGCTGAAATTTATGCTGCTTGTATTTCCCGAATACAGTTCATTCGCTATTAAAGAAGCGTTTTTTACTATCTCTGTTTCCGCATCTGCATATTCCTGTGCTGAATTTAAAGCAAAATTCTCATGCTTTTTTATAAGGAAAAAACAGTCATCTATTTGTTTTGAAATTTCATCCATTTCCACTTTCAGTTCGTCGGCATATTCTGCATCCATATCACATAATATTTCATAGTTGTTTGTACTATAAGAAGCATATATATCTTCAATTATATTTCCGATACTTCTTATTCTGGCGCTTAAATCTTCAAGCTCACTTATATTCACCTTTATTTCCATAACAGTACCTCCTTTTCTCCGATATGCTGTGTTATGCCTGAAAATCCTTTTCAAAAATAACACAACATACCGGAGAGCTAAAAATGCTCTCTGGTATGCCGAAAAAACTGTTATTTGAACAAGTCATTTACAATATCGTTTGTTGCATTATTTATATTTGACTCTACGCCTTCATACTGTTCGGCAGCTATATTATTAAGAAAATCTGCATACTGTCTTATAACCTCTTTATATTTTTCAAAGGTTGGTTCTAATGCTCTTACATTATCGTAAAAACTTGTAAATGCTTCACCTGTCCAAGTATTTGACAAAGATGTCAAACCGTTTGTCACTTCTCCTGTGATTTGTTCAAAATTCCCGAGCTCACTCATAATTTGAGTAGCTGAATCTCTCAACATCTGTGAATTTACTCTTATTTCTGCCATCTTTAATTCCTCCTTAATCAAAATACATAATTATTTGCCTGTGCTTAAGCCCTTAGCAGCTTCAGCAATACTATTTTCTGCATCTATGTACTTATTTGCCGACTGCCTTAAATATGTTGCATATCTGTTGAATAAGTTATAAAGATTCTGAAAATCATCCTGAAATCCTGCCAACTGATTTACATAGGACTGCTGTGCCGCACCACCCCAGCCGCTTGGCAAGTCGTTTGCCACCTGAAGAATCCTGTTTACGCAGGACGCATAGTTGTCAGTCCAATTCTCAAGATTACCTGCCACACTTAATATTTGTTCTGGATCTACTTTAAAATCTGCCATTTTTAATTCCTCCTTAAAAATAATTTGAATTTTTATAAAATTACAGCGCTTACGCTCTGTTAATTTTTTATGTTCCCTGTCGCTGCCGCAATCTGTTCATCGGTTTCCTTTATCATATTTGCTATCCTTATAATGGTTTCGGAAAGTCTGTTCATTTTCGCTTCGATATTGTAAAGCTCATTTTCCAAAACATCACATTGGCTTCTGTATGTATTAGCGGCATAACCCTGCCATATACCTATCGTATCATCTTCTATCGCT
Source organism: uncultured Eubacteriaceae bacterium (assembly GCA_947086655.1). Taxonomy (GTDB): domain Bacteria; phylum Bacillota; class Clostridia; order Lachnospirales; family CAG-274; genus CAMTZM01. Next base: position 17,315 of record CAMTZM010000023.1, on the reverse strand, counting down.
TGAACATCATTAGCAACTCGGCGTACGCTGTCAGCTAATGCCTGTATTTTGTTTGCCCTTGCTATGGTAAGGTCATAATCAATCCTCATTTCTGCCACTGTGTCACTTCCTTTCATAAAACCTTATCAATACAATTTTACATCAAAAAAACCATATTCCGATGTACCCTTCCAACTATATCCTCCCATAGTAATTTTCATCTGTAAAGCTCCATTTAAAGGAACAGTAATTTTTTGCGGCATATCTTCGGCACCTATTTCTATTTCTTCTACCATATTTCCATCTAAGTATATTTTAACTGTACTATCAGACATATAACTTCCATCAACATGTCCCAAATTAAATGTAAATCCTGTATATTGACCATCAAGATTAAAAATTGCATATGGTCTATTACCAGTTCCTTGCATAATAAAGCCGTTTGATCTTTTAACACCACTAACCATAAAAGATTCACCATCAGAATAGCTTTCAAAACAATCACTTTCATATGGTTCTAAATTAAAAGACGAATTACCTTGCGAATTTGAATAATTTCCTATATAAACTGTACTGCTGTTCCCGTCCCAATTAACAGGCTTTCCCAAAGTTTCTGAAACTGCTCTGACAGGCAAATATGTTGTGCCATTATAAATAAAAGGTTCTGAACCGGAAGTGTTGACATCTGCCCCATCAACACATATTCTTATATCTCTGTATGAAACCTTTATGTAATCTTCAACTGTCTTAACCGCTGCCGGAATAGTACCCATAATCAATGCACCCGACACAAATCCCAAGCAAACGCTTTTAAAATTAATCTTAATGATATTTATCATCCATTCACTCTTTAACCTGTTTATAGCATTTGTTACAAACAAAAACTTCAGTTTCAAGCATATTTGTATAATGATGTTTTGCCGGTCTTTTTGAGCAAAGCATACATGTTTTGCTGCAATCCTTGCATACATAGCTTTTGCCTCCTTTAGAAGTTTTATATTCTACAGATGGCTTATCTCCGCACCAAACACAAGCTTTATTAACTGTTTTTTTAAAATTAAATGCAAATACAGTCACACCAATTATAAATATGCCTACAATAATGTATTTCTTAGAAAGTTTTCTAAAAAAATCAGATATTCCAACTGCTGTTCCTGTCTTTTTCTCTTTTTTTAAAGCATTTCCGCAGTTAGGACAAAAGTTTATACCATCATTAGCTTTTGTTCCGCATTTTCTGCAAAACATAACCTATACCTCCGAATTGTTATATTTTCCTTTATCCTAAATCAGCTTGATGCTTCTGATGCGCTTTCTTCATTCTCTTTTTTACTTATATTGTTTGCATTATACAACTTCCCATCAAAAATAGTTGCAATCTTACAATTTCCTCCGCCATCAGGATAATTAATTCTTAATACTTTGATGCCTGTTACATCAATGTTAAATGTTGAAGGCATTGTTCCTGATGTAAATACAGGTGAAGTATAAATAAGTACTCCATCACCGTATACCTCAAAGAATTTAGTGTCGCCGTTTGTTCGTTCTTGATAAGCAACTCCGCAAGTACCTTCAAAATTAGTATAACTTCCATTTATTAAATAGTTGGCAAATCCATATTCATATCCAACACAGTATGCCCTGCTGTACATTTTCCCAGTATTATCCGCAACTTTATTATAATTGGAATTACCATAAATATCTCTGTATTTGTCAAAATAGTCCAAATTATTAATATAAGCAGGAAGATAAGCTTTATACTCATCATATTTATTTGATAATTCCTCATTATCCTCAATCTGCTGCATAGCAACCTGTACTGTTGATGCTGCCGCTTCATAGTTACCGCTGTTAAATTCTTCTTCAGCCTTTTTAAGCGATGATTTAACATAATTATTTTCAAGATTTGCAGACATATCAGCTATTTTTTTATCATCACTAAAATAACCCTCTGCTGAACTAAGAAGTGATACTGCTGAATCATAAAGATTATCAGCTAACAGCTTATCTGTTTTTGTTTGCAGGTATGAATAGTATTTTTCCATAATCTCAGATGCAATAGCTGAATCATTTAGACTGTAAATATTATTGCTTATGTAATTCACTAAATCATTTGGTCTGTCATCATTTATATATGTATCAACTTCCTCTAAAACCTTATTTTTGTATTCAGCTTTTATTTCCTCTATTCTTGCAGCGGTACCCTCATATAACGGTGAATCCTTTGATAAAGAATTGTATTGTGAAACAGCCATTAAATAATTTCCGTTACTGTAATATTCCTCAGCATTTTCAATAAGCATCCTGTCAGATGATAAATCATCTATTGATGAATAAATGTCATTAACATCCTTTTCTATATCTTTGACACCAATATTTTTTACGGCATTCATTAATTCAAATGCCTTTTCCGAATCTATATCAGAATTTATAAAATCCTTTTCACATTTTTCGGCAATACCTAAAAGACCTTTATTAAGTAAAAAATCACCTTTTCCATTTTTATAGCTGTCGTAATACAATTCTTCAGCTTCTTCATAATCACCATCTTTTATAAGATTGATTATCTTTGTTGACGGCATTGAAAAATAAATTGCGGGAATTGCAATTACGATAATCAATACAACTGCAACAATAATATGTTTTTTTGATATTTTCTTAAAAAAATCTGGCTTATTAAAAGCTATTCCCGCAGTTAGGACAAATATTTACATCACCATCAATCTTTGTGCCACATTTTTCACAAAACATAATTTATACCTCCAAATTACTCCATTTTTTCGCCGCATGCTGTACAAAAAGCTTCATCTTCCGCAACAGTATTTCCGCATTTCGGACATTTTCTGCTTTCGCCTGTTTCCTTTATTCCATTAGCATTCATAAGCCTATAAATCTGATATGCAATAAATCCATAAATTACCGCATAAACAATGCCGTCAAAACTACCCATAAAAACATTTACAACAAATATTACTGCAAGTATGGCAAGAGCAAGAATTATCTCTTTAAGTTTATTATTTGCAAAAGAAAAAATAACTTCTATTACAAACATTAACAAGAATAATGTAGAAAACTTATGCAAACTATAAATAAACTCAAATGGACATAAGCATAAAATTCTGTATATTGGGTATATGCAAAGCAATATTAAATCAAACTTCATTGCTTTGTTAACATATTCATATTAAGAAACCAGCTTTGTTAAATCCTCCTGTATTTTTTTCATAAAATTTTTCCTCCTTATGTAATTTTATATTTAGGCGATTATAAAACTCTAAATTTCATATCAGTAGATTTCAGAAGTGAAAATTTATACATCTTCTCCACTTTTTAATTTTGTTTATTCATATATCCTTAAAAAGTAGCTTATCAACGCAATTTTTATTATTTACATTTTACAATTGCCTATAATTTTATTATATAATTAATTTTTTAAATAAGTATTAATTCACTGCCGTCCTTTATATCGCACTGTCTCAGCGTAAGTTCTCCGTCAAGAACCCTTTTCTGTTTTCTGCTGCACAAAATGCAATCCTTTCCCTCAACAGTAAGTTCTTCATACTCACCTATCGTTTTGAATATGTAATCTGCCGCAGTTTTAACATCTACATCTGCTGATATTTCAATATCATAACTTTTGTTAATTCCGCTGCCATAGACATTTAAAAAAATCTTATCCATTAAAAACCTCACCTTATGTTTTACCCTTTATTTTCTCTCAACTTTGTATATTCTTTGGCAACTACTGCAAGAAAACTCTGTCTTTCTATATCGGCAAATCCAAGATACGAAATATTTTCAATGTCCTCATGCTGAAAAAGTATCATACTATCACTGTTCAAAAAACCTTCCGGATAAGGCACTCCAACATAATCATAGCCTTTAATTTTTTCTTCCTCGTTAACCTGCTGCATTGCTCCTATAATAACCAATCTCTTGTCTGCTTCCTTTAGCTTAACTACTGAACCAATCGGAAGAAAATCACCTAATCTTGCACTCACTTTACCAATCCTTTCAAATACAACTTTAAATTATATAGTTCTTCTTATATCTGTATTCTATTTAGACGCACCAAATCTTAAATATACAGAATTAGGAGAAACCCCAAACACCTCACATACCTTGTTTTTATAAAATTTTCCTAACCCCGAATCAAACATACTATTTATCATTTTCTCACCAAGATTTGACCCGTTCTGCCATCTATTTGCAGCGTCTAAGCTTTCTTGAGAATAATAATCACCCTTAAAAAACAGCCCTTCAAGCCAAGCCTTTGGATGACTTATTTCAAACAGAAATCCATCGGCAATGTCTGAAATCGGTGTTGTTCCTAAAGCTTTAAATCCTTCGGCAGCTCTGCTTGAAAGTTCAAGTTTACTTTCAATAAAACTTACTCCTGCACCTAATGCAGGACCTCCATAAATTGTAGCAGCTGCAACAACAATTTCAGTCATTCCCTTTGTACTTGTATCTATTACAAGTTCTCCCCAATCCGAACCACTCATTTCTCCATCAGCAGAGAGAGTATCATAAGAGCTAAGTGCTTGTACTCCCATACCGGTAAAAACATTTACTACAGGAAGTCCATATTTGAAGAAAGAACCTAATTTACTTGTAACATTACCCGTAAGACCTTCCACTATACCCTCAGGGATAAAATTGGAATACCATGTACTCATCATACTTCCACCGGTTCCTAAAGCATCAAGCACATAAGATGCCAATACTGTTGATTTACTTAAATCCTTATCATAATATTTTCCATATAGTCCTAATAGGTCACATACCCAGCCGGAAGTTACAATTCCACCCCTCATCCCGGTATTAGTGTATCCTTTTTTTACAAAATCTTTAAACCATTCTTTTAACATCTTAAAGTCTATTTTCTCTTTTGATTTTTTATTATCAACATTGTTGTTAGTTATATTGTTCTTTGGATTTTCGCTCTCATGGCTGTATAAATTATTTTTCAGCTTACTTGTATTATTTGAAAATCCATCAGCTTCCTCATATTGCCTTATAGCCTTATTAATAAATTCTCTATGTTTGTAGAGTTCATTTTCGGCTTTCTGCAATTCTGCATTTATATAACCCATCATTCCGACAATTTTGATTTCGGATTTTATATCCCAATCTAATCTTTTCATAGCGATTACAAATTCCTCATTTATTTCGGAAATTTGATTTCTTGATCTGTTTAGACGGTTTGAAATTTCTGATAATGAATTAGTCTTTACCTCTATACTGCTCATTTTTTAATCACCTGCCCTCTTTTTTATGACTTAAAATAAGTTTATAGTTTTAAGCTTTATATTTCAATAAATCCTGATAGATTGCATATTTTTGAGGATAACTTACAGCTAATCAAATAAATTCTGCAAATTATCAGCCATAATATTAAATTTATCTCTGAGAACACCCGAAATGCGATTATAAATATCATCCGTAGTCACCGAGGATATTCTAATATTTTCATTTCTGTATACATTGGGTATAACCGTCCAAATATATTCGTTTGTCAGATAATAAACAAAATAATCCGTTTTCTTGCTTTTGAAGTTACTGCACAACGAAAATGTAAGTATATCGGCATTTTCCAAGAAAACATTTTTTATTTCATTAATAATTTCTTCTCTTATCTCAAAATCCGAAATAAGCAGCTTAAAGCTCGTTTCGTCATTTATTTTAAGTACATTTTTAATAAGTTTGTACTGTGTCGGTGTAATCGTAAATTTATCATTTACTCCCCTAAATCCATTTCTGCCTGTTTCGGAAAATGAAATCATATCGTTAAATATTTTTTTGCAGTCCGAAATATATGTTAATATGTAATTTTCTTTATTGCTGCTGTCTGTTTCAACAGCAACATAAGTCTTATTTTTTATAAAAAACATAAGCTTATATTCATATCCGTTTATACACTTCGTGCATACTATAATTGATTCAGGAGAGGCAACAGACCGAAAATATTCAGCTATTTCTTTGTTAAGAACAAAATTTCCGAAAAAGTCATTAAAAACATAATTCTTTTCAATAAGACTTTTTTCTGCTCTTTTTGTTATTTCCTGTGCGGACAAATCACTTTTTAAAGCATAGTCAAAAAGAAAATTTGCTCCCATTATGCGCAGTATATATATAATTTCATATTTACTGAAAATATATCCCATTTCGCTGTCTATTTTCATAAAAACACCTCACTGCAGCAGCTTTTTGACCTCTATTTTATAGGTTCTTGATATTGAAATTCTGCTGCCATTTTCCATTTCAATGTATTGCTCAGGCAAATGTACACTCTTTACCTTTTGTTTGTTAATGATGTAACTGTTATGACATCTGAGAAAGCTCTCTCCAAGTTCATTGCTTAATGCTGACAAGCTGTTATAGCAGCTTATTCTTTGCTTATCTGTATAAATATTTATTTTTTTGTTCAAAGCTTCTATATATAAAATTTCATCATATGAAATTTTATATACAGCCGAGCCTGTGCTTATAGTTATGGATTTTAAATTGCTCCTTCTGTCCGTATTATAATAATCAAGTACACTCAATACAGCCTTTCTTATATCATTTTCATCTGCGGTTTGCTTATAAAGCCGCTTGGCATAATATTCTGATTTACGAGCATATACAGCAATTCTACATGAGCAGTAACAAAGACAATAAACGCCCTTTTCCTTTGTTCACGTATTTTTCTTGCTATATCTATTCCTGTAGTATTACTGTATATGACGTCAAGAAAAAACAAATATGTATACTCATCCCTTATTTTATAATCAATAAGAATTTCAGGTTTTACCCTGAAAAATTCCGTTTCCTTATTTACAGACAAACCTTTTATAATCCTGTTTATACAACCTGTAAGAAAGTCACTGCTTTCTTTTTTTTCATCACAGATAACAATTCTAAACATCTTATTATCACTCTGCCTTTATGAACGGCGCTTTAAAAGGTTTGTATTCACCACAGTCAACATAAAAGCCCTTGCCCTGTGCCATTTCATACTTATTTTTTACCGCATAAGGAACATTTATATTGAAAAGCGTCAGATTATCAATACTTCCAAGCACAACGCCTCTTTCATTGCGGAATATTTTTTCAAAACCCTGAGATCTGTATTTGCCCGCAGCCTTTGCATTAAATCCAACAAATAAATTCATCCCTAAGCCAACCGCATTATCCAGTGTTTTTCTAAAAATTTCAAGACTTGTATCTGAAAACATATTAAATAAGTAATCAAAATCATCTATAATAAGTAAAATTTCATTATCATTATAATATTGTTTTATAAATTCCGACTTTGATATTTTTCCCGAATATTCTTTAAATTTTTCATGCCTTTTATTCATTTCAAGCGCTAAAGAATATACTAATTCAGAAATCTTTTCACTGTTATTCGCATATTGGACAATATTTTTATATCTTAGCAATTTCCTTATGCTTTCTTCTCTGCTGTCTATAAGCCATACCTCTCTTTTGACATTTGTACGGATGACATTTGCCAAAACAGTGCTTTTACCTGTTTCGCTGTCTCCTATTACATTAAACACATAATTATTGTCAAAATCTAATGAAATAAGAGAAATTTCCTCTGTATCATATCCGACAGGTATCTTACCCGCATTTATGGCATTAATATAATCATCATTTAAAATAACTGATTCTATATCCATATCTTCCGGTATAACAGGAAGATTTTCAGGTACAGCGCCTTTCCATGCTTCAGCCATTTTTCTGAAATCAGCACGAATATGCTTAACCCTTTCTGCCTCATTAATTTCGTCAACAGCCAAAGCAGTTTGGAACTCAAGAATCGTTCCTATATTCGCAAGACCTCTGCCCTTTACATTTTCGGGAAACACATTAGGTCTGTTTCCTAAGCCCACATTCATATAATCATAGGTGTCGTTAAGCTGAAGAGTATAAACCGATTTTATATTTTCGGAAATTCTCCTCTTGACCGCATTTACAGATGCACAATTGAAAGCAAGATAAATACCATAATTTCCGCCCTCTCTTGAAAGCCTGACAAGAGCTGTTTCATATTCCTGATACAGTTCGGTAAAGGCTGAATAATTATCAATAAATAATATAATAGCAGGAATTATTTTTCCGCTTGCCTGCATATATGATTTAAGATTACCTACGCCGTACTCCGCAAGTAACTTTTTCCTTTCTGAAAGTTCCTTTTCAAATCTTTGAAACAGCTTATCAAGCTTGCTTGAATCATCTGAAAATACAACATCACCTACGTGAGGTAAATCCTTGCAATAACTCAAGCTTCTGCTTCCAAAATCCATAATATACATATTAACAACTTCAGGGGAATATCTTTGTGACATAGCATATATCAAAGTCTGGAAGAACGTAGTTTTACCTGTACCGGGCGATCCATACAGCAGCATATGTCCGTTTTGACCGAAATCAATATTTAGCATACCTTGATTTTGCTTTTCAGGTTCATCATAAATACCAATAGCAACATTAAGCCAGTCCCCACAAGACGTCCACTTGTTTCCGTTAAATCCTCCCGGTCTTTTATCAATATCCTGTATAGCTACAGCTTCAGGCAGAGGAGGACGCCATAACTCAAGAGCTTTTATTCCCTGACTTTCTGAATAATCGTGTATATAATCAACAATCGCAGAAAGCTGTGTTTTTCTGCTGTCATCAGTATTTTCGGAAATATTTTTCCTGCTTGTTCTGTAAAGCTCATTAGCCTGCAAATCAATACATACTACGCTTATATCATCATTGTTGATATTATTGTCATTATACTTTTCACCGCTATAACCACTCTGAACAATCTTGAATATTTCATCGTTGCCCACCTGAACACAGCAGCGTCCGGGAAGTGTTATAGCGGCGGCATCGTCACGCTTAAGCATTTCTTTGCTGTCCTGTCTGTCCGCAACTTTAAGACATACCCTAAATTTTGTATTTCCCAATATCTGGTCATTTACAACACCCGAAGGCTTTTGTGTGGCAAGTATGAGATGGACTCCCGGACTTCGTCCTATGCGAGCAGTTGAAATAAGCTCATTCATAAATTCCGGTTCCTGCATTTTCAGTTCCGCAAATTCATCAGATATAACTATAAGGTGTGGAAGCGGCTCCTTTACAATGCCCTTATGATATCTCATCTGATATTCATAAATATTAGCTTCATTTCCAACAAGACCATTTTCATTAAAAATTTCTTGACGTCTTTTAAGTTCACTATTTAACGATGCTAGCGAACGCTTTATTTGATTTCCCCCTAAATTGGTTATTATTCCTGCTGTATGCGGAAGCTTTGCAAATGCGTTTGCCATACCGCCGCCTTTATAATCTATAAGCATAAAAGAAACATCATAAGGATGATAATTTATTGCTAAAGATAATATATATGATTGTATAAATTCACTTTTACCCGAACCTGTTGTTCCCGCAATAAGACCATGCGGACCATGATATTTCTCATGTATATTAAGAGAAAATATTTCATCATTGCTTCCTATTCCTATAGGTGCTTCAAGCGTCTTGAATGACTGTGCCTCATTCCATCTTCTCGGTATAACAAGCTCGTCAATATTTTTTGCCTTATACATCTCCAAAAAGTTGAGTCTTTCCGGAATCATAGTTTCTTCCGAAGCCTCGTTTATTTTTATTGATGAAAGAATCTCCGAGATTTTATTTGCGTTTACACCTTCACTTATATCAGGTATAAAAGTCATCATTTTACCGGAATTATCGTTTTTGTCATGAATAGTACATTCATTCTGCGAAAGCTGAATAATATTTTGACAAACGTTCGGCAGCTTGGCAATTGAATCATAGGCAAACACAAATGTCATACCATATTTCCATGCTTTATCAATAAAATCTTTTATATTACTGTCATTTCCAAGTAAACAACCGTCATTGACAAATATTACATAATGCGGCATAGGTCTTGTATTTTTTTCGGTGCTGATCCTTTCCTCGTATATTTCTTTTAATTTATTAAGGACAATATAGCTTCCTGCCTTATCGTTTGCAAGCATTCTCAACTTTTTGCCTTTACTCCAACAATGTGGAAGCCATTTTGTAAAATTCCAATATTCACTGTCTTTTTTATTAAACAATACAGCAATTTTAACCTCATCATAGGAGTGAGTTACTGCAATTCTTAAAATCATTGTTCTCACAAGGTCTTCCTGTTTGCTCTTGTCACCTATAACACCAACCATTCCCACATTTTCCAATGAAACCGAAATAGGCACATCGGAAAGATATTTATACTTCTGTTGAATGACTGATGCGTAATCTCTCAATGGGTCATCCTCAATGATAAATCTTTCTTTTGGTATGTTAATATCAACAGTAGATTTTCTTACACCCTTACCTATCCTTATATCCAAAAAACCTTCATTAAAAGGCGTGTGATTCCATAGTGTACTGTCGGTTTTCAAGGCGCTGTTTAAAAGACCTTCAAGAGACGGAAATAGTTCGGCATAAATCTTTCTGTTGTACTCAGCCTTTTCATTCAAGTTCTTGTCGATCTTATCAATATAAGCCTTATATTTTTCTTTTCTTATATTTTCTTCCCTAATAGCCTGTTTTCTCGTATATTTACGTAAAAGTATTGGCCAAAGAACAGCACCCATAAACATACTTACAGCCATCATCGAACTTGGAATCATTGATGTTCTGTTCCCATTAGCTCTAATCATAAATATAACGCTTACAATCATAGCCATACTCATTGTAAGCGATGGTCCGATAACATATAAAAGAGGTTTTTCCTTATTTTCTTTTTTATTTGTCGGAGGATCAATTTCTACTGTTTCAGTAATAAGACGATGCGTTATTCTTGGTGATCTTGTAAAGTAATTTTCTTCCTCATCTGTATCAAAACGGCTATTCACTGCGGAAATAATCTTGTTTTCTTTATACCTGTATCTTTGCAGCTCACATTTTATTTTTTCTTCTGGACTATTAATTGCCAGCACATTTCCCAAATAAATAAGCTTCAGTTTTCCGCAACTTATTATATCGCCAAAATGAACTCTTTTTTTATCACTTATCAGCTTTCCGCAATGGTATATCCTGTTTATGTACGGAATTACATAAGCTTTGCTATCTTCGTACTGCAATGCAAAAAACCTGCTTATCCCGCTGTTATTTTTATATATAAACGGTCCGTTATTACCGACCTCAACATAATCTGTATCTATCATATATTTATCAAAGGTAACAATATCACTGCTGCTTTCGAAAATAAGCAAGCCTATTTTTTCATTACTATTCCTAAGATTAAGCAATACAAGACTGTCTTCATTTATAATATTATCGTTGTATTCTTTTCCATCCTTTCCGGCTACTGCCGAAAAACGTCCGTTAACCCTTCTTATTCCGTTATTTATATCAATATAAAATTCAATATCCTCATTCAAACCAGTTTCATATGAATATAAATATAACTCATATCTCCCATCAAGAATATTCTGAAAAAAACATTCTTTCAGTATATTCTTGTAAAACATTTGAACAATCAAAGTTACACCTCCGTTACTGCAAGTACCCTATGTCAAAGCCAAAAAATCTTTCATTTTTAACAAAATTTACTTTAAATTTTTGCTATACAATGATGTAAAGCCTTGAAAAGCGGTATAATCTGAATAATAATTTTGCTTTCCGGCAAAATATTAATACGAGATTTTCAACAATAGGTTCGTAAAATAATACTCTTCACGAATCACAGCTAAAATATCATCATTTTCAGTGAAAACATTCATAATTCCGACGGAAATTCTGACAGCTTAAAATATTAAGCCGCAAACAGTTCATTTATCTGTTTTCTCTTTGTTTCAACACAGGAATGAACATACAGAGAAAGTGTTATTTTAACATCTGAATGCCCAAGTATTTCACTCAATCCTTTTATATCAAAGTTAGACTTTGCCCATTTTGTAGCAAAAGTGTGTCTGAGAATATGGAATTTTACTTTCCTTATTCCGCATTTTTTTAATACAGACGCAAATTTTTTCTGTATTGTTCTGACATCAAGAGGTTTTTTGCCGTCAACAGAAAATATATAGTCACCGATTTGCTTTCCGGCTGTAAATTTTCTGAGCCTTTCCAGAAGCATATCGGGCAGAGGAATTTTTCTGGTCGAGTTTTTTGTTTTAGGCGGTGTTATTATCACTTCCGTTTTATTTTCCTGTGAAATATCGTCTTTTTTTATTCTCTGTACAGTTTTTCTGATTGTCAGAGTACCTTCTGCAAAATCAATATCTTCAAACTGCAATGCACATAATTCGCCTATTCTTATACCTGTTGAAATACATAACTCATAAACAGCTTCAAAATAATCAGGATGTTCAGCACAGTATTTTCTTATTGCTGCCATTTCTTCATCGGTAAGAACCTCTGTTTCCTTTTTCTCTGCTTTAGGCATCGTAACAAAAGCGGCAGGATTTTTTATGCCGTAAACCTTTTCTGCATACTTAAAAGCTGATTTCAGCACGCCAACAATGTTTTGTACGGTTTTTGCGGATAGACCTCCTGTATTATCCAGTCTTCCATCTGTAATTTTTTCAGTCACGAATTTATTAAGAAATTCCGTTGCTATCATATTTACGGACATACCGCCCATAACAGGAAGTATATGATTGTTTATAATAGCAAGGTAAGTATCGGCAGTTGATTTTTTTATATTTATAAGAATGCTGTTTAGCCACAGAAGCAAAAGTTCTTTTACCGTCAGAATAACTTTTACCTCTGATTTTCCTGATTCATAGACATTTTTTGCGTGGTTCAGCTTTATTTTGCATTCTTTGTATGATTTGGAATATACAGATTTATACTTTGTTTTTCCGTTTTCATTAAAACCGCATTTATATCTGCCTTCCCAGCGACCATCGCTTCTTTTGTAAATGTTTTCACCCTTTTTTGACATAATGCTGTTCATCCTTTCGCTTTTTAACCATAAATTTGACTGCTTAAAAATTATTTATATCATAATGTTCTGTTTATTTGCCTGTTGAGTACGATATTTTATGACATATTTTGTATAATTATAAAAAATTTTTGTAATATTATTGACAATTATACATGAAAATGTTATTATAAAACGGTATATAGTAATTCGTGAAGAGTATTATTTTACGAACCACAACTCTCAAATATAAAACTGATTGCTATGATTAAATTAACTGTATATCTGTATATCAGTTTCTATGTCTTCGTTGTATTTCTGCTAAAATATCATATCTTTTCCGGCAAAACATCCATACAATATATAAAAAACAAATTTTTTTAGTTTTAACACCCCTTTATAAAAAAATATTTTTATTTACTTATTGAGGATATATAGATTAAAAAAGCATTTAGGTATTTGAATATATAACTTCTATAGGGTTCAATTTTTACCAATTTATTACATTAAAAATTTTATAAAGCTATATAAATGTTTTAAAGCTTAGTTATCATCAACTAACTCACCTTATATAGCCTTATTATAAATTTTCATTAACATAAAAAAAGAACAACCGATCAATTCGATTGCTCTTTTACTGTTATATATATTTTTTTACTTTAGAATATATCTGCAGGTACACTTAATTCATCTTATTTATCAGTCTTTCACAAAGATAGGTATCCCTTTTTTCGGGATTAACATTATCCACAGCACAATTCAAAGCTTCTCTGCTGCCTACTATAACAATTGCTTTCTTCGCTCTTGTTATCCCTGTATATAATAAATTCCTGTACAGCATCACAGAATGCTCTTTCGTTATCAGCATTACAACTATAGGATATTCACTGCCTTGAGATTTATGTATTGTTATTGCATATGCAGGAATAAGCTCTTCAAGTTCCTTTTCTTCATAGACAACACTTTTACCATCAAAATTAACCGTCAGTGAGTGTTCTTTGATATTTACATATTTTATCCTGCCTACGTCACCGTTACACACATCTTTATCATAATTGTTTACAATCTGCATCACTTTATCGTGCAGCTTAAACAATATACCTCTGTAGTTAAATGAAATATTGCTTTTATTAAGGGTATCCTGCAAAATCCTGTTTATATTATTTACTCCCGCTGTTCCTTTTTGCATAGGGCATAATGCCTGTATATCTCTTATACAATCTACATTATAAAATATCCGGGAAGTCTTCTTGAACATAGGTCTGCAACAGTTTCAGCAGCTTTATTGACATCATTTTCTTCTATAAAAAAGAAATCAGTATTATTTTTTTTGAATACAGGATATTCTCCGCAGTTTATTCTGTGTGCATTTTTTATTATATCGCTTTTTCCTGCCTGTCTGTAAATCTTTTCGAGTTTTATCACAGAAACTGTTTTGCTGCGTATTATGTCATTAAGTACATTGCCAGGACCAACTGACGGAAGCTGATTAGCGTCACCTGCCAGTATAACTTTCATTTCCGGCGGTATTGCTTTCAGCAGGTTATACATCAGAAATATATCTATCATAGACGATTCATCTATTATTATCACGTCACCTTCAAGTTTATTGTCTTCATTTTTAGCAAATCCCTCAGCACTCTTACATTCAAGCAGCCTATGTATCGTTTTTGCTTCTAATACGGAGGTTTCATTCATTCTTTTTGCCGCTCTTCCCGTGGGTGCTGCAAGTAATACTTTCAGTTTATTTCGTACAAAACATTCAATTATTCCTTTTATAGTAGTTGTTTTGCCTGTTCCCGGACCACCTGTCAGAACCATAAACTTAGACTCAACAGCACACTTTATGCTGTGCTTTTGTATCTCATCATATTCTATACCGCTGTTTATATCATAATAGCAAATTTTCTTCTTAGCTTTTGTTTTCATTATTGTTCTTATTAATTCAGCAGTATCGTTCTCACTGTAAAAAACTGACGGAAGATATACCCTCATATCGTCTTGATTTCTGTTTTCTGCTATAATATCATTTTCATATATCATATTATCTTCCGACATCATTATCTTAGCTTCTTCTATGTTTAGTTTTTTCGATGTCTTCCTTACTATGTCAAAAAAATTATGATAGCAGTGACCTTTGTTTACTTCAAGATTCAATACATAAATTATGCCGCTGCGGCATCTTACATAGCTTTCACTGTCTTTTTCGAGTTTACGGGCAGCTGCGTCAGCAGTTACAAATCCTATTCCATATATATCATCTGCCAGACAGTAAGGGTTTTCTGTAATTTTCTGTATACTTTCACTGCCATACTGCTTATATATTTTAGGAGCAAAATATGTGTTTATCTCTAATTCCTGAAGAAATGCCATAAGCTTTTTTATTGACTTATGTTCTTCCCATGATTTCTTTATCCTGTCTATTTTTTCCGTCCCAAGCCTTCAACAGCTGACAGCTTTTCCGGCTGATTTTCTATTACATTCAGTGTATTTTCCTTAAAATACTTTACAATTTTCTTAGCAAAAGCCGGACTAATCCCTTCTATCAGACCGCTTCCAAGATACTTTTCAATGCCATATACAGTTGCGGGAAGCATTTCTTCGTACTTACTGACTTTGAATTGTCTTCCGTACTTATTATCTTCTAGCCAGCTGCCGTATAATATCACAACAGAACCCTGATACAGTCCCCACATATATCCTGTTGAGGTTATCAGCTGTCTGTTTCCTTTTGTTTTTATTTTGATTACTATAAACCCATCTTCTGTGTTTTTATAGGTTATTCTTTCGACCATACCGCTTATACTGTTAATAATATTACTTCTCTCACTGCTGTAAAACATATAATCATTTTCAAAAAATACAAGAGTTCAAACTGCTGCATTAATATAATAAATTTCTTTTAGCAACTTCCCGTATTTATGTACAAATACTCATTTTAATACTATATCATAATACTTATATTGTCAAGAAAAAATAGTTAAGATAGCTTATATTCTACAAACTTCTTGTATAATTAATCATATTCATAAAGTCGTCTTTTAATATTTTTACGCCTTTACTTTGTTTTCTGCCGCACATATAACAATATACTTTATTTTTGTTCCCTTCTTTCAAATTGATTTTTCCAAACGATTTCTGCTTTTCCATCCTTATTTATATAAATGACATCTATTATCATATCTATAAGCTCTTTCGTTAAATCCTCAGCAGTATCAAGCTTATCAGGTATATTCACAATACTTTTTTCAGAATTTTTATTTTGAAAAATATAAATATTAAGCTCCTTTTCTAATTTTTGAATTTCATTATTAAGCTCACCGCTTTTTTCAATATAATCAGCTTCGGATATTTCTTTTCTCACAAGGTTTTCATACAGCAGAAATTTATCTGTTTTAAGTCTTTTTATTTTATTTTCATAGGCAGCAATCGTTTTCCTATGTTCCGATTTACTCTTTTTTTCAGCTGCTGCCGCTGCTTTTTCTGCATTGCTGTTTCCGTTCATTAACGCATTAAATTCTCTGACGATTTGCTTCTTTAGTTCTTCGTTTTTTATTGTTTTCCTAAAACATTCAAAGCTTTCTGTAACTCGTGATGAAGCACAATAATAGTTCTTATTGCTTGTAGGATACATTAAACGCCCGCAGGATTTACACTTTACTTTTCCACTGAACAGGTTTCTTTCGATTTTTTTTGTTTTAGTCTGAACCTTTAACCTTTATACCAACATTTACATTCTTAAACGTTTCTTTGTCAATAATAGCATCGTGAGTATTTTGAACAATTATTCTTTCTGTTTTCTTGTTTTTCACTATCTTTGTACCTACTCCCGATATATAAACGGTTTTTCTTTTATTGTAAACCGTAACCCCTGTATACACTTCATTTTTGATTATTCTGTGTACAGAATCTCTTCTCCAAAAACAGTCATCGCTGCTGTTTCCGATTTTTTTGTACTTGCCCGGTGATGGTATACCCTCATTGTTTAATATTCTTGCTATTTCTGTACAGCCTTTTCCGTCTTGTTTCATAGAAAAAATTCTCTTAACTATCTTTGCAGCTTCATCGTCAATTACAATTTTATATTTGTCTTCGGGAGTTTTCTTATACCCGTATGCCGGATACCACAGCGTATAGCCTTTTTTCATTTGAAGCATTTTGACCTTTTTTATTTTCTCTGATAAATCTCTGCTGTAAAATTCATTCATAAGATTTTTAAAGCCAATTTCTATTCTTGACGTATCTTTAACCTTTTGAGAATCATACATATCATTTATACTTATAAATCTGATTCCCAAAAAAGGAAATATATATTCAATAAGCTCCCCTGTTTTAATATGATTTCTGCCAAGCCTTGATAAATCTTTTACTATAATGCAGTTTATCTCAGGACAAACGCATGAGTAAATTTTTTATGAACAAATTATGAACGAAAAGCAGC
>CAMTZM010000022.1 GCA_947086655.1 uncultured Eubacteriaceae bacterium | reverse complement strand
CAGACAGACAGACAGACAGACAGACAGACAGACAGACAGACAGACAGACAGACAATAATTAAGCTTATTCAATATGTGTTTGGTGTTGCATTTGTTCGTCTTAAAGATATTGCGGAGATTATTCGTGGAGGAAACTTTCAGAAAAAGGATTTTGCCAAAAGTGGCATTCCTTGTATTCATTACGGACAGATTTATACACATTTCGGAATATGTGCAGATAAAACATTTACATATATAGATGAGTATGTAGCTGAAAAGTCAAAGAAAGCTACTAAAAATGATATTATTATGGCTGTTACAAGTGAAAATATTGCAGATGTATGCAAATGCGTGGCATGGGTTGGGGATGAGGATATTGCTGTTAGCGGTCATACGGCAATAATTAAGCATAATCAAAATGCAAAATATTTATCATATTATTTTCATACATCAATGTTTTTGAATCAAAAGAAAAAACTTGCTCATGGAACTAAAGTTATTGAAGTGACTCCAAGTGCATTAAATGATGTAATTATTCCTTTGCCTCCGCTTGACAAACAGCAACGTATTGTAGAAATCATTGATTACTTTAATACATTTTGTAATGATATAAATAAAGGACTTCATGCTGAAATTAATCTAAGACAAAAACAATACGAATATTATAGAGACAAACTGCTTACATTTTAATTTATATAGAATGGATATAAGTTATTTTGAGAATTAAGCGATGTGGTTTATGATGAATTTGATGAAGAAATTAGGTTAATAAAATTTGATCCTTTTATAAATTGATTATTAGTATTTTTCAAAATATACAAAATAAGGGAGAATATAAAAATACTACAAAATATTTAGATTGGGATAAGGAAAATTAAAAAAATGAGTAGGTTAAGTGAGTTAATAAAAAAATATTGTCCAAATGATGTAAAATATAAAAAACTTGGTGAATTAGGGGCATTTTATGGTGGAATTACAGGGAAATATAGAGATGATTTTATTGACGGAAATGAAAAATTTATAACTTATAAAAATGTATACAGTAATCCCGCATTAAATGTTAATGTGTCAGATACTGTTAAAATTTCCGAAAATGAAAATCAAAGAACACTTGAATACGGAGATATTTTATTTACTGGTTCGTCAGAAACACTTGTCGAATGTGGTATATCTTCAGTGCTTACAACACAAACGGGGGGGGGTAAAATTATATTTAAACAGTTTTTGTTTTTTCTTTCGTTTTTATGATAAAAATATTATGTTGCCCGATTTTGCAAAACATTTGTTTCGTTCGCATAACTTACGTTCTCAAATTGTTAAAACTGCAAGTGGAGTAACGAGGTATAATGTATCAAAAAAACTTATGGAAAAGGTACAAATTCCCATACCGCCTTTAGAGGTCCAGTGTGAAATTGTCAGAATACTTGATAATTTTACAAAATATAAGGCAGAACTTATGGCAGAACTTACAGTGAGAAAAAAACAGTATGAATATTACAGAGATTATTTGTTAAACTTTGATGATATAAGAAAATTGAAAAAAGTTAAATTTGTTCCACTTGCTGAAATTGCAGATATTAGAACGGGCAGCCATAATACAAATGAAGAACTTGAATTTGGTGAGTATCCATTTTTTGTTCGTTCACAAGAAGTGAGGAGATTAAATACATACGATTTTGATGAAACGGCTGTTATAACATCAGGTGATGGGGTAGGTGTAGGAAAAATTTATCATTTTGTTACGGGTAAATATGCACTTCATCAAAGAGCATACAGAATACATATAAATAACGAGGCTGTTATACCTAAGTATTTTTATTATTATATGAAAAGTATGTTTTTAAGATACATAGAAAAAACTGCTGTTAATTCTTCTGTAACATCAATAAGGCGAAAAATGTTAGATGATTTTCCTGTTCCTGTTCCCGAAAAAAAGATACAAGAGAAAATTATTTATGTTTTAGACAATTTTGAAACTATATGCAATAACCTTAATATTGGTTTGCCAAAAGAGATAGAATTAAGACAAAAACAATACGAATATTACAGAGATAAACTACTGACATTTTAATTTATATAGAATGGATATAAGTTATTTTAAGAATTAAGCGATGTGGTTTATGGTGAATTTGATGAATAAATTAGGTTAATAAAATTTATTTCTTTCATAGATTGGTTATTAGTATTTTTGAAAATACTATGAAATATTTAGATTTGGATAAGGAAAATAAAAAAATGAATAAGTTAAGTGAGTTAATAAAAGAATATTGTCCAAATGGTGTTGAGTATAAGAAATTAGAAGAATATTTAGAATATGAACAGCCAACAAAATATATTGTAAAAGATACAAATTATGATGATAAATATAATATACCTGTTTTAACGGCAGGACAGTCATTTATATTAGGATATACAAATGAAACAAAGGGTATTTATAGAGCGAGCAAAGAAAATCCGGTTATAATCTTTGATGATTTTACAACAAGTTTTCATTGGGTAGATTTTGATTTTAAGGTTAAATCTTCAGCAATGAAAATGCTGAAAATGAGAAAAAATATAAGTTTTAGATATATATATTATGCAATGAAAAGTATTAAATTTGTTCCAAATACTCATACACGACATTGGATAGGAATATACTCTCAATTTAAAATTCCCATACCGCCTTTAGAAGTACAGTGTGAAATTGTCAAGATACTTGATAATTTCACAAAACATAAGGCAGAACTTATAGCAAAACTTAAAACAGAACGTGAAGTAAGAAAAAAACAGTATAAATATTACAGAGATAAAATGCTTAAATTCAAACAAATAGAGGTGCAAAAGGTTAAACTTGGCGATGTTGCTATTGTTACAAAATTGGCGGGATTTGAATTTACAAAATATGTCGAATACTCGGATAATGGTAAAATAATTGCATTAAGAGGCTTAAATATAAAAAATGGCAAATTAGATTTAGTTGATGTTAAATATATAGACAATAGCAAACTTGATAAATTGACAAGGAGTAAATTACATATAAATGATATGTTATTTACTTATGTTGGAACTATTGGACAAGTTGCATTAATTGATGAAGAAGATAAATACTATCTTGCACCTAATGTGGCTTTGATAAGATTAACTGCTAAATCTGTATTGCCTAAATATATGCAGTATTATTTTCAAAGTGGATATTTTTGGGATAAGCAGATAAATAAGTTATTACAATCATCATCAATGAAAAATATACCTATGGAGAAAATAAGAAAATTTGAAATAGCTATACCAAAACTTGAAATCCAAGAAAAGATTGTTAATGTTCTTGATAATTTTGAAACTATATGCAATGACCTTAATATTTGTTTGCCAAAGGAGATAGAATTAAGGCAAAAACAATATGAATATTATAGAGATAAACTGCTTACATTTTAATTTATATAGAAAAGAGATGTTACAATGTCTTACTTTAATATAGTTGCACAAACAACAGAAAATACGGTAGTTACAGAATATGAGTCTTTAAAAAATCGTTCCGACAGCTACCAAAGTGAATATGAACTTGAACAAGAGTTTATCTGTATGCTTAAAGAGCAAGGATATGAATATATAAAAATACACAAGGAAAGTGACCTTATCGAAAATTTGCGTAAACAGATTGAAAAGCTAAATAATTACACTTTTTCACATAAAGAATGGAACAGCTTTTTTACAGGCTGCATAGCAAATAAAAATGACGGAATAGTTGAAAAGACACGTAAAATACAAGAAGATAATATTCAAGTATTAAAGCGTGATGATGGTACAAGCAAAAATATAATATTGATTGATAAGAAAAATATACATAATAACTTTTTGCAAGTTATAAATCAATATACTGTCAGCAAAGATGATGGTGCAAGGTACGATAACAGATATGATGTTACTGTTCTTGTAAACGGATTTCCCCTCATACACATAGAACTTAAAAGGCGTGGGGTTGCTATTCGTGAGGCTTTCAATCAGATAAACCGCTATCAAAGAGACAGCTTTTTGTCTGGATGTGGATTATTTGAATATGTACAAATTTTTGTTATATCAAATGGTACAAACACTAAATATTATTCAAACAGTACCCGTTTTAATGCTATAAAGGATAGTGAAAACAGAGGAAAGAAAAAAGGTAAAACAAGCAATAGTTTTGAATTTACTTCTTTTTGGGCAGATGCCAATAACAAAGTCATACCCGATTTAATAGATTTTACACGAACATTTTTCGCAAGGCATACAATACTTAATATTCTTACAAAGTATTGTATTTTTACCTCCGAAAATATATTGCTTGTTATGCGTCCCTATCAGATTACTGCAACAGAACGGATTATAAACCGCATAGAAATAGCAAACAACTATAAAAAGTACGGAAATATTGCAGGCGGAGGATATATTTGGCATACAACAGGTTCGGGCAAAACATTGACATCGTTTAAAACTGCAAGGCTTTCATCTTTTCTGCCTTACATAGATAAGGTTTTGTTTGTTGTTGATAGAAAGGACCTTGATTATCAGACAATGAAAGAATATGACCGTTTTGAAAAAGGCTCAGCAAACAGCAATACATCGACAGCAGTTTTGAAAAAACAACTTGAAGATGACAATGTTCACATTATTATTACAACAATTCAAAAACTTGCAACTTTTATTAAGAAAAATAAAACTCACGATGTTTACGCAAAACATATTGTAATTATATTTGATGAATGTCACAGAAGTCAATTTGGGGATATGCACACATCAATAGTAAAGAGTTTTAAAAAATACCATATTTTTGGATTTACAGGAACACCTATATTTACAAAAAATAAGGGTACTGTATCTAATCCTAAATTTGCAACAACAGAGCAGACTTTTGGTGACCAGCTCCATGCTTATACAATAGTTGATGCAATAAATGATAAAAATGTTCTGCCTTTTAGGGTTGATTATATTGAAACGATGAAAGCCGAAGAAGAAATTGACGATGAAATGATATGGAGCATAGAAAAAGAAAAAACTATGATGAATGAAAAACGAATTTCAAAGGTTACAAACTATATTCTTGAAAACTTTGACCGCAAAACATACAGAGGAAATAAAGCTTATTTTTATAATGCCCTTACGAATATTTCAGAGGTTGCACAAGGCAAAAATGGCACTGTTGAGGAAATAAAAGAAAAGCAAAGAATAAGCGGTTTTAATTCTATTTTTGCTGTTTCTTCCGTACAAGCTGCAAAACTGTATTATAATGAATTTAAAAGACAGATTGCAGAAAATCCTACAAAAAATCTACGTATTGCAACTATTTTCAGTTATAGTTCAAATGAGGAAGAAAACGACGGTATTTTAGACGAAGAAAATTCGGAAGATACATCTGCACTTGATGAAACATCAAGGGATTTTCTTGAAAAAGCAATAGAGGATTATAATGCTGTTTTTCATACAAATTACGATACGTCAAGCGACAAATTCCAAAATTACTACAAAGATGTTTCGCTTCGTATGAAGAATAAGGAAATTGACCTTTTAATTGTTGTAAATATGTTTCTAACAGGCTTTGATGCAACAACACTTAATACATTATGGGTTGACAAAAACCTTAAAATGCATGGACTTATACAAGCATTTTCAAGAACAAACCGTATTTTAAATTCGATAAAAACATTTGGCAATATTGTTTGTTTCCGTAAACTTCAAAAGCGTGTTGACAGTGCTATTGCTTTATTTGGAGATAAAAATGCAGGCGGTATTGTTCTTTTGCGAAACTTTACAGATTATTATTATGGCTGTGAAACAGAAGACGGCAAAAAAATTAAAGGATATGAGGAGATAGTTGAAGAGCTTAGAAATAATTTTCCTTTGTCCGAGTCTCAAATAATAGGCGAAGAAAACCAAAAGGAATTTATAAAACTGTTTGGCGAATTTTTGAAAATGAGAAATCTGCTTATTTCTTTTGATGATTTTTCGGGCAAAGAAATTTTAACTGAAAGGGAAATTCAAAACTATTCAAGCCGTTATCAAGATTTGCGTGATGAATGGAAAAAAAGACGTATTAACGGTGAAAGTACGGATATAGATGACGACATTGTTTTTGAGATTGAACTTATAAAACAAATTGAAATAAATATTGATTATATTCTTATGCTTGTTAAAAAGTATCATGATAGCAACTGTAATAACAAGGAGATACTGACTACAATTCGCTCTGCTGTTTATGCAAGTCCTGAACTTCGTAGTAAAAAAGATTTGATTGAGGCTTTTATTGCTGGAGTAAATGATTCCGATGATGTTTTAAATGAATGGCACAATTATGTTGCAGAAGAAAGAGAAAAATCACTTTCTAAAATTATTATTGATGAAAAACTGAAAGAGGAAGATACAAGAAAGTATATTGACAACGCTTTTCGTGATGGAGAAATAAAAACTTTTGGAACTGATATTGATAAGATTATGCCGCCGGTTTCTCGTTTTGGCAGCAGCAGAGCAGAGAAAAAGCAAATTATAATTGATAAACTGAAAGAATTTTTTGAAAGGTTTTTTGGTATTTCTTCATATAATTAGATTTTTTTGCATAAATGCGGTATAGAGATATAAATATGTTTTTGAAATATATAATGTTTTGTTAATTTTCAATGATATTTTTTTATAAATATTATATATATGTAATATTTATACTGCCCAATTTGGGCAGTATTTTTTTATTTGAAATTTTTGTAAATTCCAAAAATCCATTGTCTGTTTTGTTTAAAATATTATTTATTTTCGTAAGTTTTTTAAATTTTATATTGTCTTACTTTATAGTTTGCTGTATAATTTTACTAAGACACTTTTTTGTTTTGTATTTATTGTTAAAGGTGTATGTTTTTTTGTATATAGTTGTTTTTAAGCTATTATATAATAAAATAAAGTCAAATAACAGAGTTGAATTTTTCGACATAAAGTAATTCGTTAGTATTTATATAAATGTATCTTGAAATTTTTCATAATATTTTAATTATTAAAAATTCACATTAATTTAATAATAATTACAAAATTAAAAATAATTTAAAAGGAGTTAAAATATGAATAAACTTATTTTAAAATATTTATGTTTTTATATGATTATAGCTTTTATTACAACTATTATTTTTATTTATCAGTTTCAAACGGCTATTATTAAAAGAGAAAGAACTGCCGCAAGCCAAGATAAGATTTTACAAGTTCAGCAAAAACTTAAAGCAAATGATAAAAATATTCAGCAAATTACTGAAAGTCTTAGTGAAAGCAATCTCGCTAAGTCGCGTGCTTTTGCTAATATTATTCAAAAAGACCCTTCTATACTTGAATCAGTTGATAGAATTAATGAACTTGCAAAAGAACTTATGGTTGACGAACTTCATGTAACGGATGAAAATGGAATTTTAAGATACGGAAACATACCTAAATATTTTGGTCTTGATTTTAATGCCGGTGACCAAACAAAGCCTTTTCTTGAAATACTTAAAGATTCTTCTGTTGAAATTGTACAAGAACCGCAGCCAAATGCCGCTTTAGGGATTATGTTTCAATATATAGGAGTTGCAAGAAAGGACAAAAAAGGTATTGTTCAAGTTGGTATTAGACCGGAAATACTTGAGAATATGCTTGAAAGTACAAAAATAGAAAAAGTTTTTAATGAATTTGATTTTGGAATAGATGGGTATGTTTTTGCTATTGATAAGAACAGCAAACAAATTATTGCAATAAAAAATCAAAGTCTTATTGGGAAAAAATATTCAGAGGCAGGTTTTGACGATACAATTTTTTCATCTCAAGAAGGAACGGCTGTTATTGATGGAACAAATATTCATTTTTATACTGAATCATATGATGACATGATTATAGGAACAGCAATGCCGGAAGAAGAGTATTTTGAACAAAGATATACTCAAACTGTTTCTGTTTCAATAAGTATGTTTATTATTTTCCTTTTGCTTTTGATTGTAATAAGTATACTTATCAATAGAAAAATTGTTAAAGGTGTACATAATATTGTTAATGGACTGCAAAAAGTTAAAGAGGGCAATCTTCAAGTAAAAATAGAAGAATTTGAAAATAAAGAATTTGAAATTTTAAGTAATGGAATAAATTCAATGGTTAGCGGAATAAGCAAAAATCTTCAAAAAAACAAAGAACTTTTGAACCAGCAAAAAAGCACTTTTGATAAAAATATAAAACTTATTGAAGATATTAAAAATGTTTCTTTTAATATAGACAATGCTTCAAAAAAGACTTTTGATATGGCAAAATCTATATATTTAGGTTCAAAAAATCAAGAAGATTCAGTTGTTTCTCTTAATAAATCAATGGAAGTTATTACAGAACAACTTAAAACTAATGCTTCTGTTTCTACAAAAGTTTCAGATGATACTAATTTAGTTGTTTCAAATATAATTATTACAAAAGATAATATGCAAAAACTTACTGATTCTATGAAACATATTTTTGAATCTTCTAATAAAATTAGTAATATAATAAATGAAGTTGATTCTATTGCATCGCAGACAGATATGCTTGCTGTAAACGCTTCTATTGAAGCAGCAAGAGCAGGGGAACAAGGCAAAGGTTTTGCTGTTGTTGCTGTTCAAATTGGTGAACTTGCCAAGAAAAGTGCTTATGCCGCAAAAGAGACTGCCGGTATTATTTCTGACACAATTGTAGCTGTTGAAAACGGTCAGAAAATTGTAAGTACTGCTGTATCGGAATTTTTGGACTTAGTAAATGATATTGAGAATGCTAACAAAAATATAAATCAAATTTCCGTTATGACGAACAAGCAAGTAAATGATGTTATAAATGTTTTGTCAGGGCTTGAGCAAATAGCTGGAATAGCAAAAGAAAATCGTATTTCTGCTATTGAAAGTCAGAATACTTCTGCTGAACTTACAAAACAAGCAGAATTGCTTATAAAACTTATAAACAAATAAAAATATTAATAGTTTTAATAAAAAAAGAGTTATAAAATCAAAATTTTTGATAATATAACTCTTTTTATAATTTATTTGACATTTTTTTATCTTTTGTCTTCAAAAGTATCAACATCAATATCAGGACAATATTTTCTAAAAATACGCATAAACATATGTGATGTAATATAAGAATACATTCCAGTTCCCACTATCAAAAATATAGGGTTTATTAAAAAACTTAAAGCCACAAGTGCAACAAATAAAAAAAGACATGTAATAGTAGTAAACAAATGTTTATTAGCCATAAATAAGGCTGTTTTAAATAATTCAAACAAAGGCATTTCAAATCTTGACATTAAAGGATAAAGATATAATGCTGTTATTAAAATTTCAATTGCTATTACAAGCTGAAGTCCTGAAAGATAAAAACGCAAATTGCCTTCTATTGTAAAAAGACTTTTTCTGCTTATATATATAATAGCTAAAAATACAATTATTATTATAGTAGAAATTATTCCTTGAAATAAATTACTTTTAAAACTTTTAAAAAAATCAGATGAAACATAACCTTCTCTATTTGATATTTGACGTGTTGTAACATAATATAGTGCTGTTGTAGATGTACCTATTGTTATAACAGGAATACAGCATATAGACCAAATAACAGTAAGTATAACTAAATCGGCGAGTATTGTTCCATATTTTACAAAAGGACCATTTGAACCAAAAAAATCCCTCATAACTTTAACCTCCTATATAAAAAATAAAATAGAGCGTGTTTAAGAACTATATACTTTTTATATTTTTTAATTTTTATAAACGCCCTAAAATTATGAAATATTATACAATAAATATAAAAATATAGCAATAGTTATTATCTTTTTCAACATAGCCAAAGTATGAGAATTTATAAAATAGTTTAAATTTTTGTAAAAAAAGAAACATTAATTATATATATCCTTTACAAACGTCAACCCATTCAGAATAATTTGAATACTTTTCCAACTCATCTATTGTTAATTCTATTGCGCTGTTACTGCTTCCGCAGGCCGGAAATACAGTATCAAATCTTTTAAGTGATTTATCAAGATATATATTTACTCCATTATTAACAGCAAATGGGCAAACACCTCCAACAGCATGTCCAATAAGTTCTAAAGTTTCATCAGGGTTAAGCATTTTGGCTTTTGTTTCGAATTTTGCTTTGTATTTAGAATTATCAATTTTAGCGTCTCCGGCAGCTACAATCAATATAGTATTTCCATTTACATTAAAAGAGAGTGTTTTTGCTATTCGACATGGTTAACATTTCAGCGCTTTTGCGGCTAATTCAACAGTTGCGCTTGATACTTTAAATTCCTGTATACGATTTTCTATGTTAAATTTTTTAAAATATTCTTTTACTTTTTCTATTGCCATAATTAAATACCTCCTTATAATGAAACTCCCACGTTTAAAAAACCGGGGGTTTTATGTACTAATGAATATGTTGATAATTATTGCTATCTCTTTTTATAACTTAAATATAACATATTTTGTATATGTTCTCAATAATTTTATATATTTTTATTGATAAATAAGGGCTTATATTATGCAGCCAAAGTTGTAGAATATAATTCTAAATTTGTAAAATTATTGGGTTTTAAAGAATACTATTTTTTGTTATAATATTTTTAGATACGGTTTACTTAGCTAACAAAGGAGGATAATTATGATATTATCATGCAGAAATATAAAAAAATCATTTGGAACAGACGAAATTCTTAATAATATAACATTTACGCTTGAGGAAAAAGAAAAAGCTGCAATTATTGGTGTAAACGGAGCCGGAAAGTCAACACTTTTTAAAATTATAACAGGTGAATTATCATGTGATGAAGGTGATATAATAATATCTAATAATACGACAATAGGCTATTTTTCACAAAATTTAGAAATTGACAGCAATAAGACAATTTATAACGAACTTTTATCGGTATTTCAAGATATAATAGAAATTGAAAATCGTTTAAGAGAAATAGAAATTGAAATGTCTAAAACAGAAGGGGAAAAATTAGATTTTTTAATGAAACAATATTCAGCTCTTTCCTCCGAACTTGAATCGAAAAACGGATATGAATATAAAAGCAGAGTAAGGGGAGTTATAAAAGGTTTGGGATTTACTGAAGATGAATATAACAAGCCTATAAATCATCTTTCAGGAGGGCAAAAAACTCGTATAGCTTTAGGAAAACTTCTTTTGTCAAATCCGGATATACTTCTTTTAGATGAACCTACAAATCATCTTGATATAGAATCAATACAGTGGCTCGAAGAATATTTAAAAGCATATATGGGAAGTATAATGTTAATTACTCATGACAGATATTTTATTGATAAAATATCTGAAAAAATAATAGAAATAGAAAATAAAAAATCTAAAATATATAATGGAAGTTATAGTTTTTATGCAAAAAAGAAAGAGGAAGACAGGCAAATTCAGTTAAATCACTATATTAGCCAGCAAAAAGAAATAAAACATCAAGAAGAAGTCATTACAAAACTACGTTCATTTAACCGTGAAAAGTCAATTAAGCGTGCTGAAAGCCGTGAAAAAGCATTGAAGAAAATTGAACTTGTGGAAAAACCTGAAAATCTTCCGGAAAAAATGAGATTAAAAATAGTTCCTAAAAAAGAAAGTGGATATGACGTACTTTCAATTGATAACTTAAAAAAATCGTTTGATGACAAAACTCTTTTTGAAAACATATCTTTTAATATAAAAAAAGGAGAAAAAACGGCTCTTATTGGGCCAAATGGTGTAGGAAAAACAACACTATTCAGAATAATAATGAATCAGACAATTTATGACAGCGGAAATGTAAAACTTGGTTCAAATGTTAAAATAGGATATTATGATCAAGAACATCAAAACCTTAGTAAAGATAAAACAATATTTGATGAGATATCCGATGAATTTCCTTATTTAAAAAATGAGGAAATAAGAAATACACTTGCGGCATTTATGTTTACAGGTGATAATGTGTTTAAAAGTATATCATCTTTAAGCGGAGGTGAGAAAGGTCGTGTAGCGCTTGCTAAAATTATGCTTTCAAATGCAAATTTTCTTATACTTGACGAGCCTACAAATCACCTTGACATTAATTCAAAAGAAATACTTGAAGATGTAATAAAAAACTATGAGGGAACTTGTTTATATATTTCCCATGACCGTTATTTTATAAACAATACGGCTGAAAAAATAATTGAGTTAAATAAAACATATTCAAATACTATTTTAGGAAATTATGATTACTATTTAGAAAAAAAATCAGAATCAAAAGCAGATGTAAATAATAATGAAAATGTTTTACTTGAATCAGATAATAAAAAAGATTGGCAAAGAAAAAAAGAAGAACAATCTATTAAAAGAAAAAAGGAAAACGATATAAAAAAGATTGAAACAGATATTGAAAAAATAGAAACTGAAATAAATGAAGCGGATTATATGCTTACGTTAGAAGAAGTTTATACAAATCATTTTAAATCAAAGGAAATATTTGACAAAAAAACGGAATTAGAGAAAAAACTTACATTATTGTATGAAAAATGGGAAGATTTAAGTTCTTAAAACATAATTTGATTAAAAGTTTCATTAAATATACTTTTAGTATTAATAAAATGTATTATTATTTTATATTTATTTTAAATATTTTTTATATATAATTTAAAAAATATTGACTTATTTTGAAAAATTATGTATAATAATGGTATAAAAGAAATAAACTTATATATAGGGGTGGTATGTATGGTGAAAAAAGCGTCTCATTTAACCGCAAGAGAATATGAAATAATGAAAATCCTTTGGAATTCTGAAAAACCTATGATAATATCCGACATATTGGCTTTGACACAAACTGTTGCTAAAAATTCTCTCCATCCTATGATTAACAATCTAATGAAGAGAAAATATATTAAAGTTGTAGGAAATATAAAAGTAGCTAAAACATATTGCAGAATGTATGCACCGGCTATAACAGTAGATGAATATGCTGCACAGCAGCTTAATGATTTATTTAGTGATACAAATAAATCATTTGATGTGGCAAGTTTCTTGTCATATTTAACTAAGCGTGGAAGAAAGAAAACAGACGATGTGTTTATTAATGAGATGGAAAAGTTTATTGAAAGTTACAAAAATGAAAATAATATATATTAGGAGATGTTTTTGTTGCTTGATATAACACCATATTCATTTATAAGCGGAGTTTTTGTTACAAGTGTTTTTATTTTGTTTTTTATTGTTATTTTTGCAAGGAGCGCTATTTTATCAAAGATTAAAACTAAGTTTATAATATTTATTATTATAGCTATTAATTTAAGGCTTTTATTTCCAATAGAGTTTTTATTTATGAGTGAATCTATTGATTCATACCACTTTTTAGCAGAAATTAATTCTTTTTTAAATAAAAACTTTTATGTTAAAATAGGAAATATAATACATTTTGGTTTTAAAAATTGGTATATAGTTTATTCTATTTGGTTTTTATGTTCTGCGGTTTTAATATTTGCTCGTTGGCGTAAATATTCTTTTTTATGTAAAAAGGTCAAATACATACCACCTACAAACGATAAAAGAATATTAGATTTCGTTAGTCAAATTAAAAAAGCACATAATTTAAAGTTTGATGTAATTGTTATAAAAGATAATAATATTAAAATTCCATCAGAGTTTGGATATTTTAGAAAAATAATTTTTATTGATGGGTTTGATTACAGTGACAAAGACCTTTATTATATTTTATTTCATGAATTAATGCATTTTAAAATAAAGTCCAATTGGATTAGGTTATTTTCACGTATTGTAAAATTAATTTTATGGTGGAATCCAATAGTTATTTTATTTCAAAATTATGTTGATTATTTACTGGAATTATGTGTAGATTCGTATGTTACTAATAATTTAAACGAAAGTTCTAAAGCTGATTATCTTACATGTATACTTAATGTTTATAAATCAGCAGGAGATACTAAAATAAGTATCCAAAGTCACATAAATTCATTGGTAATTGTTTTTGAACAGAAAGCATTAAAAAATCGGTTTTACATAATTGCAAAACGTAAAAGAAAGAGTATAATGAATTTAGTTATTAATACTTTACTTTTTTTATCGTTTATTATATATATTTATATTTCTTTTAGATTTGTTTTTCAGCCGGCTTATGTGCCTAAGCCTTATGATTTATACACACCGATTTTTACGAAAGAGAATTCATATATTATTGAAGAAAATGGCAGATATAAGTTATATTATTATGGAGAAAATTATATGAGTTCAAAAAATATTGAATTGTTGCCTGACGTTCCAATAATTGATAAATAAGGAGAATTACAGTTTATGAAATTAAATAGCAAATTATTTAAAACTTTATTAATATCAGCATTTGCGTTAATGCTGACTCCAATATCGGCTTTTGCTGATGCAGATACAGAAAATGAAACAGCTATTGTAGAAGAAGAAAATGTTAATTGCGATTCAGAAATAAATCCACAAGCGGAAAATACAATGTTTCACTATAAAGAGGTAGATGGTGTTTGGTGCAGAAGACTTTGGTCTATTACAAATAGCTGCTGGCTTGGTCCGTGGTTGCCTGCTGATGAAGACTATGTTCGTTACGATGATTAAAATATAAATATAAAATATATAAATAAAAACAGTCTTAAAGTTTTATTTTTAAGACTGTTTTTTTAAAATCAGCATTCTCGAATCTTTTTTCTTACAGGCAATACCATTGCCGGAGAAACAGACAATTCATCAATACCCATATCTACAAATTTTTGAGTAAGCTCAATATCTGCTCCAAGTTCACCGCATATACCAGCCCATATACCATTTTTATGTGCCGCTTGTATAATCATTTCTATCATTTTTAATACAGCGGGATGGTGTGCATCATAAAACATATCAAGTTTAGTATTCTGACGGTCTATTGCTAATGTATATTGGGTTAAATCATTTGTTCCTATACTAAAGAAATCAACTTCTGCTCCGAGTTCTTCTGCTATCATAACAGCAGCCGGAGTTTCAATCATAATACCAAGTTCAACATCTTTAAACGGAATTTTAGATTCTGAGAGTTCTTCTTTAATTTCCTTAATTATTTCTTTTACCTTTTTGACTTCCCAAACAGATATAATCATAGGAATCATTATCGATATATTCCCATAAACTGCTGCACGCATTAAAGCACGAAGCTGAGTTTTAAAAATATTCTCTCTTGAAAGACATATCCTTACAGCACGAAATCCCAGAGCCGGATTTTCTTCTTTATCAAGATTAAAATAATCAATTTGTTTATCAGCACCTATATCAAGGGTGCGTATAATAACTTTCTTTCCCGCCATCATTTCGGCTACTTGTTTATATACTTGAAATTGTTTTTCTTCAGTTGGATAATCCTGTTCTTGTAAATATAAAAACTCACTTCTAAATAAGCCTATTCCCTCGGCATCGTTTTGCAATACAGCTCCTATATCTGATACTCCGCCTATATTTGCGTACAATTTTATTGATTTTCCAGATTTTGTAATTGTTGGTTTTCCTTTAAGTTCACGCAAAAGTTTTTGTTTTTGTTCTTCTTTTTCTATAAGTATTGTACATTCTTTTATTTCATTTTCGTTTGGTTCAATAATAACCTTACCATCAAATCCATTGACTATAATGGTTTTGCCATGAACATTTTGCGGAATAGGAGTATTTACAATTGCGGGAATGTTCATTGTTCTTGCAAGAATAGCCGTATGAGAATTTGTTGAACCTTTTCTTGTAACAAAAGCAAGAACTTTTGATTTATCAAGCTGTACAGTTTCACTTGGTGCAAGGTCGTCGGCAACAATAACAGTAGGTTCGCTTAATATATCGGCTGATGTGTCAGTGCCTTTAAGAATTTTTATAACTCTTTCAGAAATATCTTTTACATCCGCTGCTCTTTCTCTCATATATTCATCTTCCATAGATGCAAACATCTGTGAAAAATTGTCCGATGTAGCTGCTACGGCATATTCAGCGTTTACCTGCTGAGTTTCTATAATATTTAATATTGACTCAATATAATCCTCATCTTCAAGCATCATACGATGAATATCAAAAATCATAGCGTTTGTTTCTCCTACTTCCTTTAGTGCACGTTCATACAGCTTTGAAAGTTGTTCCATAGCTTCTGTCTGAGCATTTTTAAAACGGTTTTTTTCCATATCAATATCTGTTATACGATTTCTTCTTACTTGATTATCTTTTTTTTTAAGTTCTGTAATTTTACCTATGGCTATTCCTTGAAAGGCTGATTTTCCAGCGTAATATTCCATATTATACATCCCCCTGTCTTTATACTATAAATTTGTTTCAAAGAAATTTAAAATTGTATTATAATCCTTTTCTTCAGTATCTCCCTCAATAATAACGTTTAAAGTATCTCCTTGTTTTACAGACATGCCCATAATAGAAAATAATTTTTCAGCATCAGCAGATTTGTCTTTAAATTTAATAGTAATTTTACTTCCGCAAGATTTTGCACATTTTACAAGCAAACCGGCCGGTCTTGCATGAATACCTAATTCGTCCTTAATTGTATATGTAAATTCTTTCATATTAATCCCCCATTCTTAATACTGTTTACTTAATGTTATATGTCGTCTGTCGTTTAACAGACGACATATAACACCTAATAATATAATTAAATTTAATAATTCATTCTTCCATAACGTAATGTTATTTCTGAAATAAGTTTTGATAAATCTTTATTAAGTTCATTTTTATTTAGTCTCCATCTCCAGTTTGTACCAACAGTAGAAGGTTTATTTATTCTGCTTTTGTCATCAAGACCCATATAATCTTGTATTGGAATAATACATTTTAATGCACTGCTTCGCATAATGAGACTAATAAATGATAAATTCAAATATTTTTTGTCAGTAGCTGTATCACATAAATACTCTCTTGCCATATTTTGTTCTTCTTTTGTGATACTGTCAAACCATGATATAATTGTTTGATTGTCATGAGTTCCAGTGTAAGCTACACAGTTTTCATTATAGTTATGCGGCAAATAATCGTTACGGCAGCCTGTATCACGTGAGTCAAAAGCAAACTCAAGAACTTTCATATTCGGAAAACCGCTTTCTTTTACAAGACTGCGTACAGAATCAGTCATATATCCTAAATCTTCCGCAATAACTTCTTTTTTGCCGAGAGCGTTTTCAACAGCTCTGAAAAGTTCAATTCCCGGTCCTTTTTCCCAATGCCCATTAAAAGCATTTTTATCTCCGTAAGGTATTGAGAAATATTCATCAAAACCACGAAAATGGTCAATTCTTACAATATCATATAATTTAAAACAATACCATAAACGTGTTATCCACCAATGATAGTTTGTTTTACGGTGATAATCCCAATTATATAAAGGATTTCCCCAAAGCTGCCCATTAGCAGAAAATCCGTCAGGAGGGCAGCCGGCAACGGCAATTGGCAAATTGTTTTCATTAAGCTGAAATAATTCTGGCTGAGCCCATGCGTCGGCACTGTCCATAGAAACATAAATTGGTATATCACCTACAATTTTAATTCCTTTACTGTTTGCGTATTTTTTAAGATTAATCCATTGAGTATAAAATTTATACTGCATATATTTTTGAAATTCAATATCATAATATAATTCTTTATTATAATAATCTATTGCAAAGCTGTAACGCAAACGTATATCTTCCGGCCATTGTGTCCACAAAGCTCCGCCAAAATGTTCTTTTACTGCCATAAAAAGAGCATAATCTGAAAGCCACCAGCTATTTTCTTTTATAAAATCGTTATAGTTTGAATCTTTTGTTATATTGCTTCTTTCATAAGCCTTTCTTAAAAGTTTGTAGCGTTGAAAATATAGTTTCTCATAATTTATATCATTATCAACATTTCCAAAATCAGTTGAATCACATTCCTCTTTTGTAAGCACGCCCTCGTTAATAAGTGTTTCAAGGCTTATAAAATATGGATTGCCGGCAAAAGTTGAAAATGACTGATATGGAGAATCACCATATCCAGTAGGGCCAAGCGGCAAAATTTGCCATATGCTTTGTCCGGCATCTTTAAGCCAATCTATAAAATCATACGCTTCTTTTGAAAAACAACCAATACCGTATTTTGAGGAAAGACTTGATACAGGAAGTAAAATTCCCGCTTCTCTTGCCATATTATCACTCCTTTGTTTCAATTATTATTCCATAATGGTCAGAAATTACAGCATGGTTTATATCGTTAAAAATTATTTTTGATTGTAAAATATCAGCTTTAAAATTACTGAATATATAATCAATTCTCATTTTATTAGTTTCACCATTACGCCAGCCGTCAATTTGTTTTGTAACGGTAAAGCCATCATCTTTTGATTTTGCTGATTTATAGCTGTCATACCAGCCGGAAGAAGTTATTAAATCATATCCTTCACCTATAACATTACAACAGCTGTTAAAATCACCCATAAGCCAAACATTTTTTTTATATTTAAGATGTTCGTTAAGTTTTTCCCACTGTTTATAAAACGGTTCTTCATTATCATGCCACCAGCCCATATGAACACTGTAAAACCAACCATTTTTTGTATTTACTCCAAGCACGCGGCGTGTTTTCCAATAAGAATAATTATCACAATTACTTATTAATAAATTATCAATATTAAGTATAGGTGAACGGCTTAATATCGATAGTCCCTCGTCATATTTGTCATATCCTATTTTAACAGGAATCCATACACAGTAATATTGTATATTGAATTTTTCAAGTTCCTTTAAAAGCGATACGGCATAATTGTCTTCACGTACAGCAAAATCATTATATAAAAATGGATTAGATTTTAATTTTGCAGATGTTCGGGTTTGATTAACCTCCTGCATTGCTATTAAATCCGGCATTTCTTCTTTAATGGCATTTGCAAGGGTACTAAGCTTTTTATTACAGTCAGTTTCTATAAGACTATGAGTGTTTATTGTAATAAGCTTCACAACCGCCGCCTCCTGTTTATAAAATATCATTAATATCGGATTTCAATACATCGGCTTTTGGTCCATAAACGGCTTGTATACCATCGCCTTTTACTATAAGGCTTAATGCTCCCTCTTTTTTCCATGCATCAGTATCAGCTACTTTTGATGAATCTTTTACAGTAACTCGAAGTCTCGTCATACAAGCATCTACAAGTACAATATTTTCACGTCCTCCCAAAAGTTTTATAATTCTTTCAGGCTGAGTATTTCCCAAAGATTTCTTTTTGTCGGTTTCTTCTGAATCATCACTTTCATTTTGATAGTTGCCTAAACGTCCTGGAGTTGCAAATTTGAATTTTCCTATCATAAAGTACGCTACAAAATATCCTATAACGAAAAATGCTGCAACACATATTATAAAATTGATTATGTCATGCCCAAGTCCGGCACGCAGAGCCATTGGTATTCTTGATACAAGCTCAAGATTTCCAAATGAGTGCAGACGTAAATCAATTACTCCTGATAGTGCAAATGCACATCCTTGTAAAATAGCATACACTACATAAAGAGGAATTGCACAAAACATAAACATAAACTCAAGAGGTTCTGTAACACCGGCAAGAAGTACAGCAGCGGCTGTTGATACAAACATTGAACGATAGTTCTTTCTTTTGTCTTTATCTATACGACGGTACATAGCAAGAGCAACACCCATAATTAAACCTGTCGCTCCAATCATTTGTCCGACCTTGAAACGAGCTGGCGTAACATTTGTAATTAAATCTTGATATGCACTCATATCTCCAGCATCTTTGTAATTAATTAAATCAGTAGCCCACGCAAGCCATAGAGGGTCTTGCCCAAATACGGTAGAGCCGGCGTTTATTCCTGTTTGGATTACATATTCTCCTCCAAATGATGTGTAATTCATAGGAATAGTAAGCATGTGATGCAATCCAAAAGGCAAAAGCAATCTTTCAAGCGTTCCATAAATAAATGGAGCAAGTATAGGAGATGTAGAAGATGAATTAGCAATCCATATACCAAAAGAATTAATTCCAAGCTGTATAATAGGCCATATAATGGCAAGTACAAGCGATATAATTACAGACCAAAAAATAACTACCATTGGAACAAATCTTTTTCCATTAAAAAATGAAAGCGCATCAGGAAGTTTACGGAAATTGTAGTATTTATTATAAATAATACCTCCGGCAAATCCGGCTATAATACCAACAAACACACCCATATTTAACGCTGGAGCGCCAAGTACCGATACAAAGTATCCGTTTACAAGAATTTCTTGCCCAAAAAGGGTATGAGTTACAGCATTAGGGTCGTTTAGCATATCAGCCGTTACTCCGAAAATTTGTCCGGTAATACAATTAATAAGTATAAAAGCTATAACTGCTGCAAACGCTCCTCCGGCTCTTTCTTTTGCCCATGAGCCGCCAATAGCAACAGCAAATAATATATGAAGATTATTAATAATTGCCCAGCCTATATTTTCCATTACAGAGCCGATTGTTACAATTACAGAAATATCTCCGCCGCCAATCATGGCTACAAGCTTGCCTAAACTTATCATTAATCCGGCTGCTGGCATTACTGCTATAACTACCATTAATACTTTTCCAAGCTTTTGCAATGTATCAAAATTAATTCCAAATTTTTTCTTTTTTGAAGCATTTTCAGTTTTTGTTTCAACTGTTTCTGT
This sequence comes from uncultured Eubacteriaceae bacterium, assembly GCA_947086655.1. Classification (GTDB taxonomy): domain Bacteria; phylum Bacillota; class Clostridia; order Lachnospirales; family CAG-274; genus CAMTZM01. The sequence continues at coordinate 18,930 of CAMTZM010000022.1, read as the reverse complement.
TTTTGCAGTTTCCGTACTTAAATCTTTTGTTTCTGTTTCCTCATTTACAAAGCTTATAACGGTGCTTTTTCCGGCATCAACATTTCCCGAAAAAGTTTTCATTTTCATATCTTCTCCGCCGCCGCAAATAAGCACCGGAGTGATTATATTGAACCCTTTTTCTTTAAGCATATTAACATCAGCTTCTGCTACAAGTTCGCCTTTTTTTACACGATCTCCCTCTTTTACATGTGATGTGAACCCTTCTCCTTTTAAACCAACAGTTTCCAAACCAAAATGTACAAGTACCTCTAAACCATCGTCCGAACTAAAGCCATAAGCGTGTTTTGTGTCTGTAACCGAACTTACAACGCCGTCTACGGGACTTAAAATCTTTCCATCTAATGGAATAATAGCAATTCCGTCTCCAAGAACTTTTTCTGAAAATACTGGGTCTGGTACTTCACTTAATGATACCGCCTTTCCCGAAAGAGGTGCGGTTACATCAAGTCCGCTGATTATTTTACTGCTCATAATAATACCCCCTTTAAAATATTTATGCAATTTTGCGTAAAATCAATGCATTTATTTGCATTGTCTATGCAATTATTATATATAATTTGCGCAAACTTTTCAAGAGTTTTTTTTATTTTTTGTAAACTTTGTTTACATTAAACAAAATATACCGTTAAATATATACATTTTAACTATGATACATATGAAAGCTGTTTTAAATATAAATATTGGTATATTATACGTTTTTTTATTTAGTATTTCATTTTAGATTTTGTTTATGTATATTCAATTTGTAAAACTTTTTTCTTAAATTTCATTTTTATTATAGATTGAACTTTCATATTGCGCATGATATAATAAAAAAAATGAGGTGACTTGTTGTGAAAAAATCATCTTTTTTATATTTTATTTGGTTTGGTATAAAAACTATTCTTTTTAAAACAAAAAAACCAATATTAGGAACTATTATATTAACTGATAAATGTAATCTGCATTGTAAACATTGTTCGGTAAATAATGTTATTGCTAAAATTTATCCATATACACAAATTAAGGAAGAAATGCAAAAGTTATATAATCTCGGGGTACGTATTTTATTTTTTTGCGGAGGTGAAACTTTTTTATGGAAAGATGGAAATAAGTCTCTTAAAGATTTAGTTATTGAAGCTAAAATAATGGGTTTTTTTATTGTCAATGCGGTTACTAACGGAACATATCCTATTGACCTTGCGGAAGCTGATTTGATATTGTTAAGTTTAGACGGAGACAGAGAAAAACATAATGAGATTCGTGGTAATACATATGATATAATTATGGAAAATATTAATAATGCAACAAGTGACAATATTTGTTTTTATATGGCAATTAATCAAATTAACAAAAATACAATAAAAGATGTTTGTATGAAAGCTAAAACAACTAAAAATGTGCGGGCTGTATCGTTTAATTTTCATACTCCGTATATGGATACAAAAGAATTAGCTTTATCAGAAAATGAAAAGGCAAAATGTTGTGAAATAATTTCAAATATGATAGATGAAAATGTACCAGTATTTAATTTAAAAAGTGCTTTTCCATATTTAATAAAGAATAATTTTGAAACTCCATGCTATCAGTGTGTAGTTATTGAAAACGGAAAAATAAGCAATTGCGGAAGATGCGTTAATATTGATGGTTTATGTGAAAAATGCGGATATTTTTTTGCAGCAGAATATACATTATTATTTAAAGGAAATATAAAAGTTATATGTGAAATGTTAAAAACTTATTTAAAATATATTTAAGAGGGTATTTATGAGTATTATTACAAATATAACAAGAATGTGGCTTACAAGAACTATAAAACCATTTACATTTAATAATGAGTATGATGAAATATTAAATTATGATAATTGTGAAAATTTAGGATTATATGTACATATACCTTTTTGTACCAGCATTTGTAATTTTTGTCCTTATTGCAAAACATTGTATTTAAAAGAAAGATGCAACAATTATATAGATTCTCTTTTAGATGAAATAAATTTGGTAGGGAGTATGTCAAAAAATAAAAAGACAGTTACAAGTTTGTATTTTGGCGGCGGAACTCCTGTATTGGCGATTAGACGTTTAAAAGAAATTATAACAGTTATTAAAAAATATTTTATAATAACTGATGGAATAGGAATAGAATTACACCCTAATAATGTAAATGTTAAGATATTAAAAATTTTAAAAAATGCCGGTGTTACAAAAATAAGTATTGGCATACAATCTTTTCAAAAAAAATATCAAGATATTTTAGGCAGGAAAAGAATAAATATACATGCTTTGTCAAATGCTTTAAACAAAATTAAATTTCAAACTGTGTCTATGGATTTTATATTCGCATTGCCTAATCAGCAATATGATGATTTGAAAAACGATATTGAAATTGCTTTTTCTCATGGAGCGAACCATATTGCTATTTATCCTTTTATTGATTTTACATTTACTTCAAGTAAAGTCTCTGCTGTAAAAAAAAGAAAAAAACGAAAATTACTTGACAAAATAACTAATTACTGTTTAAATATGGGTTATTCAAGAAATTCTATATGGACATTCTCCACTGAAAAAGGTGTTGATTATTCATCAATGACAAGGGATAATTTTATTGGATTTGGGTGTTCCGCTGCAACTTTGCTTAATGATAGTTTTAAGATTAATACATTTTCTGTTGACGCATATTGTGACCGTGTTAAAAATAATAAAATTCCAACTTCGCTTACAATTCGTTTTACAGAACGTCAAAGAATGATTTATTATTTATTTTGGGCGTTTTATAGTACAAAAGTTGACAGCAGAGATTTTGAGAGTTTTTTTGGCGTACCACTAAATAAAATGTACGGAAATGAGCTTAAATTGGCAAATTTATTAGGATTGGTTAAAGAAGAAAAAGGTGTTTATACTTTGACTTTAAAGGGGGCGTTTTATTACCATTATTATGAGAATTTTTATACGTTATCGTACATAGACAAAATGTGGAGCATTATGCGAAAAGAAGATTTTCCATCTAAAATTAAATTGAAATAAAAAATATTTATAGTAGATTATATATTTATAAAATATTTTGAAATTCATGTGCGTATTTGATATAATAACTTGAAATTATTGATTTTATAGAATTTAAGTATTCTATATCTAAAATTTATTTTTTTGGAGGTAACAGAAATGGCAGCTATGAGGATTCATACAGAGAAACTTCAGGAAGGTATGGTTATAGCAAGAACAGTTGTAAATATATCAGGTACACCTCTTGTTGTCAAAGGCACTACCCTGACTGAAAGTATAATCAGAAAAATAGAAAATACACATATAACATCCGTATATATAGAAAGTTTACCAGACTCAAAAGATACGCCTAAAATTATAACAAATACGGAAAATATAAAAGATTGTGAAGAATTTAAAAAGTTTGAGCAAAATTTTAAAGAAGCAAAATACGAGATAAAAAAAGTTGTAAACGATATTATAGAAAAAGATGAGGATATAGATGTAGATAAACTTTTAGAACAAGTAAATAAACTGACTGAAAATAGTTCTACAAGCGTAGAAATATTAGAAATGATAAATCTTATAAAAGATGACAGTGATATAATATTTAAACATTCACTTAATGTTGCGCTTTTATGTTCTATGATTTCAAAATGGCTTAAAATGGGTGCATTTGATTCAGAAATGCTTATTGTTTCTGCTATGCTGCATGATATAGGGGTATTAAAACTTCCGCCGGAGATTTTAGACAATCTTACGAATTTAACTCAGAAACAAAAAAATATGTATAAAAAACATGCTGTTTATGGTTATAATATTTTAAAGGATAGAAATATTGACAGCCGTATTGCAATGGCGGCGCTTGGACATCATGAGCGTCAGGACGGCTCCGGTTATCCATTGATGAAAAGGGGATTACTTATTGACGAGTTTTCAAGAATAATAGCTATTGCTGATGTTTTTGACGGTATGACTGAATCTATTTATACAGGAAATAAGTATAATTGTATTTTTGATGTAATAAGAATGTTTGAAACAGATGGATATATGAAATTTGACCCTGAGGCGCTTATTATATTTTTATCAAGAATTTCAGATACATATATAAATAAGACCGCTCAATTAAGTGATGGACGTATAGGAAAAATTGTATTTGCTAATAAATCAAAACCTTCATGTCCTATGATTAAAATTGAAAACCGTTATATTGATTTGTCAAAAGAGTTTAATTTAAAAGTTGTTAAACTTCTTGATTGACAATAAAGTAATAATTTAACAAAAATAAAAATTAGATACTAAAGTTATTAATGTATACAGTTTAACTTTTTGTTGTTTTTTACATTTATTTTAGTATAAAAAACGACAAAATTAATTTTTATTAATTAATATATACTTAACATTGACAAGCTTAGATAAATAGTATAAAATTTATATGTTGCTTTAAAATGGTATATGATTAAGTGAGTTTAAATTTTAGATTAATCATTACTGCTTTAGATTAAATAAATTTATTGTAAAGGGGTTGTTTTCAATTAATAAGAAAATAATAAGCAGCTTTTTTTTAACAATGTCGTCTTTTATTCTATTGTTTTCTAATGTAGCTTTTTCCGATAATTCAACAAGCTATAATTCTAATACTGTTGCTGTGTCGGTTAATACATCTAATATTAATGATGTTTTGACAAAGATAAATCCATCGGTAGTCGGTATTATAGGTGTATACAATAGTTCAGCACAAATAAGCTATCAAAGCGAATATCTTGACTCAATAGCTCACGGAACAGGCGTTATAATTTCTTCAGACGGAAGAATACTTACAAATGCTCATGTTGTTAAAGACTTAAAAAGCATAGTTGTTGTTATGTATGACGGAAAAACTTACGAAGGCAAACTTGAGGCTATTGATGAATTTAGTGATTTGGCTACTGTAAGGATAGATAAAACGGGACTTACTGCTGCAAAATTTGCATCAAGCGATAGCATATATGCCGGTCAGTCTGTACTTGCAATAGGCAATCCTCTTTCCATGTCATTTAGAAATACAGTATCACATGGTATTGTCAGCGGTATAAATAGAGGTATGGAAAGTAATTATAGGCTTATTCAAACCGATGCAGCTATAAATCCCGGAAACAGCGGCGGTCCTCTTGTTAATATGAATGCTGAAATAGTTGGAATTAATTCAGTTAAATATATTGGCTCAGCTATTGAGGGCATGGGTTTTGCAATACCTGTTGAGACAATTAATTATGTATTAAATCATTTTGATTTATATGGAAAAGTAGTGCGTCCTAATTTGGGAACGATATTTGAGGAAGATATTTTATCAAAACTTGGATTAGCATCAAATAATGGAATAACAATTGTAAATTTTGAAGGTTCTTCAGCTTTGCAGGCAGCAGGTGCAGTTGCTGGGGATAGACTTATGTCTATAAATTCGGAAAGTGTAAATAGCATAATTGATTTGAATGAAATACTTAAAAATTATATGCCTCAAAATGAAGTTAAAGTAAAAATAAAAAGAGGTGTTGAAGAAAAAGAATTAACAGTTAAATTTAATTAAAATTATTTTTCTGTTATTATGAAAATTTTATTATACATAAAAAAATAATTAATATTAAGGAGACTTAAAATTGAAAAAATTAACAAGTAAATTAATCAGCACTGTTATGGCTTTAAGCTTTGCGGTAAATCCGAGCATATATAAAGTTATGGCTGGAGATAATTCAAATATAGAAATAAAATTTAATTTAGGAGACTCAAATTTATACATAAATTCTGAAGTAGTTAATGTTACAGCGCCTTATTCGGCCGGACAAGGAACAACAATGGTACCTTTGAGAGTAATAACAGAAGCGTTTGGGGCAAAAGTTGACTGGAATGCTAATGAAAAAAAGGTAACAATAAAGTATGAAGACTCTGAAATAATAATGTATATAAATAGCAAAGAAGCTATTGTAAATGGAAATACATATTCATTAACAGAATCTCCTGTTATAAATAATTCAACAACAATGGTACCTTTAAGATTTATAAGCGAAAAATTTGGAGCTAAAGTATCATATGATGAAACTACAAAAGGTATTACTGTTGAAAAATCATCTAATGAAAGCAATAAAGAAAATACTGAAGAAAATATAAATGTAAACGACCTTTTAAATGTTAGTGATAATGCTTATATAGGCGATAGTAATTTTAAATGGTATATGAAAAATTCTCCTTCGTTTTCACTTACAGAAAGAAACTTTAATGGAAGTAATCTTACATACACAGATGATAAGGGATTAAATGAAATTGTTATTTATATACAAACTGATATACCAAAAGATTATTCAATTGATGAGGCAATCGCAAATGAGAAAAGTTATACAGCAAATCAAACGCTTGTATCACAAAAACAGTCTAAAAAAGACGGAGCTGATTATTTTGAAATATCGTATAAAACAAAAGAAGAAAGTATTTACACAAAATTATATTTAAAAGATAATATACTTTATGATTTTAATGCGTATATAAGCAATGAATCAGATAAACAAAACACTGATTTAACACTTGATTTGTTTAACTCTATTACATTAGGATATAAAAACGACGGAAGTATTTCAGATTTATCAAGTATTAATGAAGCCGGTTTAAGAAAGTTTGAGCAGACTAAATTTAAAATAGCTATGAATTTACCGGCATCGTGGACACAAGTAGATGATGTAAGCGATAAAATAAATGAGTTTATTTTCCGTGATAAACAAAATTATGATGATGACAACAATCCTCCATCTATACTTATTAGAATGTTTTCACATGAGGAGGGTCTTTCTCTTTCACAATGGGCAAAACGTGATGCCGATAGTGCAAAAGCAATATATAATCCAAAGTATTATACTCAGAAATTGACATCAGGAAAAATTGGTTCATATGATTATTCTGGATATGACGAGGATTTGGAGTTTCCTAACGGAAAAAAATTTAAAACAAGTTCATATTATATTTATGGCAAAAATTATAGATATCAAATATTTACAATATTATCTGAAGAAGATTATAAAAATAAGCAAAAACATGACGAAGTTATAAATGCTGTAAATTCATTCCGTTTTGAAGAGCCTGATAAAGAAGAAATTGGACTTTTATCAGAAGATTTTAAAGACCTTGAGTCTTCAGAAATTAAAACAAAACAAATTATAATTAAAAAAGCTAAGTTAAAAGCAGATATACCTGTATCATGGGAGCATCAAGAAGATGATGTATATTTTGATTATGAACTTGGTTTACAGTTTTCATTTTATACAATAGACGGAAAATATAATTCAATAGATTTTTTGGCAAGGTCAATAGAATATATGAGCAATAATGTTATTGAGAAAAAAAATAATGTAAGAATTGCCGGAAAGCAAGCAGCGTATATTAAATATTCAAATGTAGAAGATGATGAAACTATTATTAGTGAACAGTATCTTTTAAATAATGATGATGGGATAGTTGTTATTTCAGCTAATTACCTTGATTTATATAATGGTGCAAGAACTCAAAGACTTATAAAAAGTGTTATTGATTCAATAGCTGCTAATTAAACTGTTTTATAAACAAAATATTTTTTTAAGTTCTAAGTTTAAAATTATTTAATAAAAAAGGGCATAGTCATAAATGATTATGCCTTTTTTATATGGTATAACAATTAAATTTGGAAAAATAAAACTAAAATATATACAAAAAATTATAAAAATATTTATATATTTTCATTCTATAAAGTCATATAAATTTTTAAAGTAATTGAATTTTTATACAGTTTTAATAATAGATGTGTGATTTTTAGGTGATTTCTGATATATAATAGAAAAATAACGAATAAAAATATATAAAGCATTAATATGATATTGTTATTAAAAAGTAATTATGCTATAATTAGGTAAAAAAGGAGGTATTTTATGAAAATAAATAAAAAAATTTTTATTTTACCTTTATCACTTTGTTTGCTGTTTTTTAGCTCTTTAAACATATACGCAAATAAATATGGTGATATTAATAATGATGGGTATGTAACAGCATATGATGCTGCTTGCGTTGTACAAAACGTACTAAAAGGAATTGAGTTTACAGATGCGCAAAAAGAAGCTGCAAAGGTTACAGGTGGAGATAACTCTGAAATTACATTTATGGATGCTGCAGAGATATTAAAAAAAGCACTTGATGATTCATATGTTTTTTTAGTAGAGTCAGAGACTACTATTGAAGAATACAAAATTGAATCTGTAAAAAGCAAAGGCAGTACAAAAGTAATGCTTGTTTTAAATAAAGCAACTGAAAAATCTCTTGATAAAAGTGCTTTTTCTATTATTTGTACAGGCGGCGGAAAAGATATGACAATAATGGGGGTTTCAACTCAAGATAATATTCATTATGAAATATCAACAGCCGCTTATAAAGATAATGTATATAATATAGAAATTACTCTTCCAAATGGTATTAGATTGAATAAAGATTTTGAGGTTAAAGTTGACTGCCCTTATATTTCATCAGTTGAAACAAAAAGAAAAAGTGATACATCAGCAATTTTAACATATATATCAGATGCACCAGGAAGTTTTTATTATCTTCTTGAAAAGAATAATGAAATAAGATTGCTTTCTGATATAACGGCTGACAAAATAATAGAAAATAATAAAAAATTTGACATGTCAGTAGGGCCTAATGAAATAACTATTGATGGGCTTGAAAAAGGCAGTTCATATACTTTGTATTATGTTGCGAAAGATCCGGAAGATAAAACAACTGTTCCGGATACTGTAAATATTTCTTCAGAGGTTGCAGATGAAGAAGAAGGAGATATTAAAATAGTAAATGTAAGGGCATATTATAGATATTTTGATATAGAGTTAAGCAATTCAACAAAAACTGCTCTTTCAGGCTCAAATTTCAAAATAACTTGTCCGGCAAATGGTGTACTTACGACAGATAGAGCCGAAACAAACGATAATACTAATTATAGATTATACATGCAATCTAACTATTTTTATAAAGATAATAACAATATGACACTTGAAATAACTCTTGAGGACGGCTCAATAATAACAAGCAAGTTTTATGCGGATTATTCAGCTCCTCAGGTACAAAACAAAGAAATTACAAGAACAGGGGAAAATACAGCCGAAATTTTAGTAAAAGTAAACGAAGCTGGAAAATTATATTATATAATAAAAGATTCTGTTGATGATACTTCAATAAGCGGAAAAGACTCTAAAGAAATATTTGATAGTCCAGACAAAAAAAGTGTTGATATTAACTGGGGAATAAATAAAATAGAAATTGAAAATGTAACAACAGGTAAATATATTTGTTTCGCAACTGAAGATGAATATGAAAACAGACTTGATTATTATGAATATATAAAAATACCGGAATATGACCCGTCATTAATACCTGATAAAGAACTTGCAATAGAGAAAGTAACAGCATTTTATGACAGTTATTGGGGTTATCCAACAATAAAAGTTGAATTTAATGAAAGTGTTGCTGATAAATATATAGAAGCAAGTAGGGGTATACAATTAACCGGTCCTGATATTACAGGAAGATTGAATTACGGTACTTATTATGGTGAGGTATATGCTGATAACGAGTATGCGTTTAATATTAACAATTATGGTTTTAAATTTGTTCCTGGAGGAAAGTATAGTTTAACTATAACTGTTGATTACAAAGAAATATTCTATGATTTTGTTTATGAAGAATAATAAATTAAATAAAGTTTTTTAAAATAAAAAAATAAACGGAATTAATTTAATTTCGTTTATTTTTTTACATAAATTTTAAATTGTGTTTAGTCTTAGTATTAGTTTTGAAATATGCTTTAAATATTTATTTTATAGGTATGTTCAAGAGGACCTCTGCCTTTTCCTAAATTCAATCCTGTAAGCATAGCACCTCTTACATATTCTTTGGCATTTTTTACGCTTAATTCTATATCGCCGTTTTGTGCAAGTCCACACGCAATAGCCGATGATAATGTACAGCCTGTACCATGTGTATTTTGAGTATTTATCCTTTCGGCTCTATACCATATAGGTTCATTATTTTTATATAATAAATCGTCGGCTCTATCGTTAAAATGTCCGCCTTTTATTAAAACAGCACCTTTTATATTTTTTGATATATTTATAGCTGCCTTTATCATTTCTTCCTCACTTTTTATACTAAAACCGCAAAGTTCCTGTGCTTCAGGTATGTTTGGAGTAATTATATCTCCAATAGGTATAAGTTTTTCTTTTAATGCGTCCATAGCTTCATCACACAAAAGTTTGTTTCCGCTTGTAGATACCATTACAGGGTCTACAACAATATTATTAGCGTTATATTTTTTTAGCATATAAGCTATAACCTCAATTATTTTGCTGCTTGAAACCATTCCTATTTTAACAGCATCTGGCCTTATATCTTCAAATACGCATTCAATTTGTTTTTCTATGGACTTTGGCGTAATTTCCTCAATATCATATACACCTGTTGTATTTTGTGCAACAACAGCGGTAATAACGCTCATAGCATACATTTTATGAACGGTTATAGTTTTAATATCAGCCTGTATACCAGCTCCTCCTGTACAGTCTGTACCAGCAATTGCAAGAACTTTTTTCACAAATGTCACTCCTTTATACATTCTTTTGAAAGTTTTAATAGATTTTGCGCTGCATTTTTTATGTCTTCTTTTGAGAATATAGCAGAAACAACTGCTACTCCATCTATTCCTGTACCTTTAAGTTTCATTATATTTTTTTCTGAAATTCCACCTATTGCAACAACAGGTATTTTAACGCTTTTACATATATTTTTTAAAGTTTCAATAGAAACAATAGATGCATCAAGCTTTGTAGATGTGCTAAAAACTGCTCCAACGCCTAAATAATCTGCTCCGTTTTTCTCTGCTTCAACAGCTTGTTCAACTGTTTGTACAGAAACGCCTATTATTTTATTTTCAGCAATTTTTCTTGCTTTAATTAAGCTTATGTCTTCTTGTCCTATATGTATTCCGTCAGCATTTGATTTAACCGCTATTTCTATATCGTCATTTACAATAAAAGGAACATTAAAGCGGTTACAAACTTCTTTTATATCAATAGCTTCTTTTAAAAAATCTTCAAATTTTAGTTCTTTTTCTCTTAGTTGAATTATTGTTGCTCCGCCCTCAATAGCTTTTTCAACTTGTTGTTTGAGTTTTTCACCATTTAGCCAAGTTCTGTCAGTTACTGCGTAAAGACACATAGAATTTTTATCTATATTCATATTTTGCTCCTTTTATAAAATTATCTCTATTCATATTATAAATTTCATCAATAATTAAATTACTGTAAGATGCGTTTCCAGCGTTAAGATTTTTCATCTTTTGAAGAGCTTTTTCACCGGCAAGCCCCATGGCGCACACTGACGCAGCACAAGCATGAAGTTCGTTTGAATGATTAGCACATATAAAGGCTGTCGTCATAGCGCTAAGCATACAGCCGCTTCCTGTAATATGAGACATTTCCGGACATCCATTTTTTATAATATATACGTTATTTTTATTTGCTACAATATCTATTGCACCTGTAATTGCTATTATAGCGTTCGTTTCTTCTGAGAACTTTTTTGCGAGATTAATAATTGTTTCAATATTATTCTCGTTTATAATGTCATTAGTATCAGCATCAACTCCTCTTGTATTTTTGCATCCGTTTGAGAGTGCTTTTATTTCTGAAATATTTCCTCTTATAACTGAAAATTGTATTTCTTTAATAAGTTTTATAGCAGTTTCCGTACGTAGTTTTGAAGCTCCAGCACCTACCGGGTCAAGGAGTACAGGGTGATTAAGTTCATTTGCTTTTTTACCGGCAATAAACATAGATTCTATACTGTTTTTATTTAAAGTTCCTATATTGATATTAAGTCCTGAACATATAGATGTAATATCAGAAACTTCTTCAATATCGTCTGCCATAATTGGTGAACCTCCGCACGCTATTATTATATTAGCGCATTCGTGTACTGTAACATAATTAGTTATATTATGTATAAGCGGTTTATTTTTACGAACATTATCAAACGCTTTTTGTAACATTAGTTTTACCTCCAATAAATGATTTTACAGCTGCACTTATTAAAATAACAATAAACATAACAGGCAAAGTGTAGCCAACCGGCGTATTTACATACATAAATAATCTGTAAATTATAAATCCTATTACCCAAATTATAATATTAATCCAATTGATACCAAATTTTGAGTAATCTTTTTTTGAAACAAATACATCAGCAATTTGAATAGCAATCATAGGTGCAAATACAGAGCCTATTAAATATAAAAAATTTTCAAAGCTGTTTACAGGAGCAAACATAGCAAGAATCGTACCTATAATGCAAACAGCAATAGCGGACGGTTTTTCTTTTAATTTTCTTGAAATTGTTTCACAGCTTACTCCGGCTGAATATACATCTAAAAACGTAGTTGTGGCCGTAGAGGCTACAACAATAATTAAACCAACAGCTCCTATTCCAGCTTTTAAAACAATAGGCGCTATATCGCTTTGTCCGGCAAGTATTGAAGTACCCATTCCTATAATATACATCCAGCAGCTTGTAAGAAAATATATAGCTGTACTTATGAATGTAATTTTTTTAGGTTTTGAGGTATTTCTTGTATAATCAGAAATAAGCGGAAGCCATGAAATTGGCATAGCTGCTGAAAGTTCAACAGCTTCTCCAAAACTTAAAGCTCCATTTTCAGATGTTAACACTCCGCCTTCTTTAAATATAACTCTACTTAATATAATTGTCAAAATAAATAAAGCACCCATTGTAACAAAATTAAGACGACTTAAATTTTTTATTCCGACAACGACCCAAATAAGTGTAATAACGCCTATGGCTGCTGCCCAAATAAACTCTCCTCCAATGTCAAAAATAGCTTGAGCTGCTGCTGCTCCATTAAATATCATTATTGCAGTCCATCCAACAAGCTGAAGCACATTAAGAGAAGAAAACAAAAGTGCTCCTTTTTCTCCAAAAGATATTTTTACTGTTTCCATTGCGCTTTTTTTTGTATTAGCGCCTATAAGCCCAGCAAAATATAAAAGTACGCATCCTATAATATGCCCTAAAATAACAGCCGCAATTCCTTTTTTAAAACCAAGTGGAGCAATTGAAACTCCTGTTAATATTTCAGCGATTGAAACAGCAGCGCCAAACCAAATTAACCCATGACTTAATACTGAATTGTTTTCATTTTCCATATGTACATCTCCTTTTTATTATTGATTAAACATTATTTTAGTTAATATAATAAGGGAGTTGTTTTAAAGAATAATAAAAAACGGAATACCCTAAGGATATTCCGTAAAAAACAAGTATAAATCCCTACGTTGGCATTATCCAAATCAGGTTATAAGGGTCGAAGTTGATAACTTCCTCTCAGCCTGCACACAAGCTCCCCCTGAAATATATTAACTTGTTCATAATAATAACATAATAAAATATTTGTGTCAATTATTTTTTCTTAATTGGGCTTATTCTAATTTTATCGGCGCTTACACCGGTTTTTCTTTTTACTATGTCTTCTATTTGAGCTATTTCAGCTTCGGAAAGACTTTCTTTATTTACTACAACATCAACTGTATCATCATCAATTCTTACATATACTTCATTAAAACCTTTTGCTTCAATCATTGCTTCGGCAGCCGTTTCTTTTTCAATTCTTTGCTGTATTTTAAGCATAGCATCTGCACATTCAGCTTTTTGTGTCTGTTCAACATTTGAGTTATTAAGCATTTCTGTAAGTATATCCTTTTGTTTTGCTCTTGATTGTTCTCTTTCAAGCTTTGCTTGAACAAAATAAGAAGAATCATTTGATGTATTTACAAATACGGCTGCTCCGGGTTCATCGTTATCGGCTGATACTATTTCATTGTTTTCTGCCGTTTTATCATCTTCTATTTGTGCTGTCTTATTATCATTTAATTCTTCTGTTTTATCTTTTGATACTTCTGTATCAATAAAATCTCCGTCAGGTACAAGCCCAACAATGTCTCCCTCATCATTTAAAACAACTTCGCTTGGCTCTGCTGGATTAGAGTCTATGTAGTTTAAGTATCCGGCTGCCGCAATCATGACTACAAGAGCGGTTATTATTACTTGATTTTTTTTTATTATAAACATAAATAAAATCCTCCTACTTCATTTTTAATACTTCTATTTTATGAGTTTCAACCCCTAATAATGCCTGAACAGCCTTAATAATTTCATTTTTTATTTTTATATTCCCTCCTCCCTGTGCTATTACGGCAACGCCTTCAATTTTTGGCTGATATTCAGTCAGTACAAGCGGTTCCTCATTTCCCAAAATAACATTTTTTGCTTCATTTTTTGTACTTTGATTATTTACACCGCCGTCAGTTGTGCTTGTACGTTCCTCTGAAATATCTTTTGCTATCATAATTTCACTGCTGTTTTTTGTTGTTACCATAACTTTAACCATTCCTACACCTTCCACATTTGAAAGTATATTTTCAAGACGTCTTTCTATATTTTCCTCATAACTTTGGTTTTTATTTTGTGGATTTGTATTTAGGTTTTGGTTTTCATTTGTTTTTATGATAGTTTTTTCGTTATTTTTTTTAAACAGAGTATTACTCATTAAAATAAGCATTACTCCTATAAATAAAGCGGTGACGATATTAATCCATGTTTTTTTGTCCTTTCCTCTTAAAATATTTTTAAAAAAACTCAATCGGTTCATCTCCTTAACTCTTTCGTACAATTATATTTATATTATTATTATCAAGATTATAGAAGTCGGATATAATATTTTTTAACTTTTCTTCAAGTTCTGATATTTCGTTTTTATTTTCAATTCTTATAAATTTTTTGTTTTCCTTTAAAATGACTTCTGCATATACGTTTTTTATATCCAGTTTTTCTTTGTCTATTTCAACTGAAACTTTTTTGACTTGCCCATATATGTTTAAAATATCTTCTGTTTTTTTTTCAACGTCTTTTTTCATTTCAATTAAAATAATATCGTTTTTTTTGTTCTCATAATATTTTTCTTCTTTTTGCATAAGCCTTTTATTGAGTTCCCAGTCCGCTGCAAAGAAATTTTTTTCTGCAAAAATATTCAAATTTGAGAATAAGGCGCTAATAGGAGTTACAGAAAGAAATATAACAAAAAAACCTGTAACTATATTTATATATTTTCTATAAGTTCCTTCTGGTATTATAATTTCAGCAAAAGTTGTAAAAACAACAAAATAAGCTATATTCTTTGCATATGTACATAAAAATTCCATTTTTTATCCTCCTGTTATACCTGAAAAACCTAAAATTACCATTACAGAAAAAATAAGCATAAACAATATTGTTATTACGCAGCTTAAAATAATTGAGGTAAATTTACTCATAGAATCTATTCCTTCAACAATTCTTTTATCACAAACAGGTTGAATTATAGCAGCAGTTACTTTATAAATTAAGATTATGGCACAAAGCTTAATAACAGGTATAATACATAATAAAACAATTATTACTATAATTGCTGCTGCCGTACCGCTTTTTAAAACAGATGCCCAATAAAAAACAGAGTCTATTGTACCTGATAAAGCGTCTCCTACAACAGGAACCATATTTACAGCAAACTTAGCTGTTTTTGCTGTAACTTTATCAACACTTATACTTCCTACTTTTTGAAGAGATAATATACCAGCAAATACAAATGCGCTTGTTTTGGCTATTAGGTTTGCCCCGTCTTTTAAAAGTTCTGAAAGCTTTGAAAACATTTGCCGTGGAGTTAAAAAATTAACCATTTGTATTACAGCTCCGGAAAGAAGTATTGGTATAATAATCTTTTCAATTACAAATACAATCATTTCTGCAGCCAAAAGTATAATTGGGTGAAAGACATATGCTCCGCTATTTCCAGAGAATATTAATACTCCGGCAGCAATAGGAAGTATTGCCTTTAAAATAAGAGAAGCTATTGAAGCGGAATATTTTAAAATATCTGTGGCAAGTGAAAATGATGAAAACAATATCATTACAGTAACTATATAACATACATAAAAACCAAGTTCTCCCGATTCACGGCTTGCAAAAGAATCAGATACAACTTTTAAAACTGCACACAAAATACAAATGAGAATTAAATTTTTCATAAGATAAGTATTTTTAATTAATTCCCCGTATAGAAGTTCATAAATAGCATTTAAAATATCTTTTGCTATATTTTCTGTGTTTCCTGAGATTATATTTTTTAGTATGTTTTTAAAATTAAATTCATCAGAAAGTTCATTTTCCTTTATAAGTTTATCTATTTCCTCATAATCAAGAGAGTCAATTTGATTATTTATAATGTTTGTATATTCTTCGTCAGCGTAAACTTCTATTATATTAAAAAAAATAAAAATAATTATAATTATTATTTTCCTCATCTTAAGTTACCTCCGTTAAAGTTTTAAAAACAATAACGCTAAAATTTAATTTTATTGTTTATGGAAGAATATTTTCTATTAATTCTATTATGGACAATAACACAGGTGCGGCTATAACCATTATCATAACTTTTCCGGCAAGTTCTATTTTTGAAGATATAGCTCTTTCTCCAGCATCAATACATATTTGAGATGCAAATTGAGAAATATATGCTATACCAATAATTTTAATTACAAGTTTTACATATTTGCTTTGTGTTTCAAATTTATTTGATATTTCATTTATAATATCCAACACGACTTCAATTCGTGGAACAACATTGGCAAATATAATAATACCAGCCGCAATACTTATAAGTATACTTATTTGAGGATTTTCTTTTTTAATAGTCAAAGTTAATATTACGGAAATTATACCTAATGCCGCAATCTGAACAATGCTCATAATTAATATCACCTCATAAGCTGAAAAGATTTTGTACTGTATCAAATAAATTGCTTATATATTGTATTACCCAAAATAAAACGACTACAAGTCCAGCAAGTGTAGTCATCATTGCTTGTTCTTCTCTGCCAGCTCTTATAAGTACTTGGTTTAATACAGCAACTAAAATACCAACAGCCGCTATTTGAAATACAATAGTTATATCCATAGATATTCCCCCTTATCTAAAATAAAACGACAACTATACCAATACCGCATAATATACCAAGACTTTTATACATTTTTTTATTGCTTAAAGCTTGTGAGTATATTTCATCAATTTTACGGTCAATATAGCTTATAGTAATATTTATGTTGTTAATTTGCATTTTTTTATCTAAATATCCAAGTGTTTTTCCAAATCCTTCTAAAAGTTCAACATCTTCTTCTTTTAAATATGTATCAGAGTATTTTTTGTTTAATACGTGTTTCCAAACTTTATCTAAGCTTTCGCCATTCTTTTTTGATAATTCAGATGAAAGATACTTAAATATTTCTGATATTGGTTCTTTAACTTTCTCAGATGTTTTAAAAACAGCTTCCGGAACAGTGCTTATACTGTAATCAATTTCTGATAAAATTATAAACAAAGCTTTTTTTATCTCCCTTAAATCGTTTATTCTGTAAAAGTCTCTCATTGATAAATAATATCCCAAAAATACAGAAGACATAAAAACGATTACAGAGCCTGTTAATTTCATTATCATTTTATCATCCCCAAATAAGTTATATTATTTATTGTATTAGGAAAACACCGCATAATTATAACTTATAACATTATTTAATATTTTTTGTTACTTTGTAAAAATTTTTTAAATATACATTTCTTTATATCTTTCATTGCATATTTTTTCAACTGTTCCGGCTCCGTTTCTTCTGCTGAGAATAATAAATCTTTCAAAAATTCTTTTTTTCAAAAGTTCCTCAAATGAAATTCTTTGTATTATATCGTTCATTGTTTTTCCATGTACGGTAGCAAGTATGTTTATACCACAGTTTACAATATGTTCAATTGCCTCAATATCTTTTTTTCCTCCTATTTCATCTACGGCAATTATATTAGGAGACATTGCTCTTAAAAGTATCATCATTCCTTTATCCTTAGGGCATGCGTCTAATACATCTGTTCTTAAACCTACATCAAGTTGAGCAACGCCCATATATGAGCCGGCTATTTCTGACCTTTCGTCGCATATGGCTATTTTTACAGTTTGTCCGTTTATTCCATTATTTGATATATGTCTTATAATATCTCTTAAAAGTGTTGTTTTTCCACAGTTTGGAGGAGAAATTATTAATGTGTTCATTATATTTGGGGTAGTAATATGGCTAATTATATTTTCACAACAACCTTTTATTTCTTTTGCTATTCTGAAATTTAAAGCAGAAATATTTTTTATTGTTTTTATTGAGTTGTTTTCCAATACAACTTTTCCGCTTATACCAACTCTAAACCCTCCTGAAAGTGTAATATATCCTTTTCTTAATTCTTCCTCAAAGGCATATATTGAAAAATCGCTCATTATTTCAATTGTATTTATTATATCTTCAGCATTTGGTATAAAAGCTGATAATTCATTTTTTGTCTCACCTGTTAAAGTTAAAAAATATTCTTCCTTACCTATAAGGCATATAGGTTTATTTATTCTTATTCTTATTTCTTCTGCTTGTTCAAGTGTTTTTTCAGATGTGTTCTCAATTGCTGCCTTTATTCTTCCTCCAAAACATTTTAAAATCATATCTTTAGTTTTCAATTTAAAAACTCCCTTTCATAATTTTTTAAAGAAACTTTGATTACTATTGTTTTTTTAGCTTGTTTATATATGTCTATTCATTATAAAAATTTTTATAACTAAAAAATTTTATAACTTTCTTTGACAACTTTATTATTATTTAAAGTGTAAACTATTATTGAAACTTTGATAGTTTGTTCCAAAAATGTACAGGACAAACGCATGAGTAAATTTTTTATGAACAAATTATGAACGAAAAGCA
>CAMTZM010000021.1 GCA_947086655.1 uncultured Eubacteriaceae bacterium | reverse complement strand
GTCAGAAGCTCCCGCCTCTTAGCGAGGTACGAGCGTAGGCGGGAGAGTATGTCACAATATTATTTTTCTCTTCCTAATATAAGAGAAATTACAAATCCAGCAGCAAAAGTAAATATAGAAATTGCAACCGCTGAAACAGAAACACCGCTTTGATATGTTTCAGGAGCTTTAAATATTGAAAAAATTGAACCAAATATAAGCCCCAATATAGCAAAATAAGTAACAGAAAAAGCTTTTTCAAATAAAATTGCTATTATTTTTGATATAATTACAATTCCTATAATAATTCCAATTCCGGCAGTTATTAATATAATTGTTTCATCAGATATTATAACATGTTTTAAACATTCCAAAACAGGCTTTCCCTCTGACAAATATACAAAAGCTTCTCCAACTTTATTAATAAAACCGCTTATTGATGTAATTATAGTATTATAAAGCCCTAAAAGTACCATAACAAACGAACCGCTTATACCCGGAATAACCATAGCTGAACTTGCTATTATTCCGCCTATTAAAATTTCCATAACAGCAGAAAAATTTAAAACATTATTTACTGTTGTATCTTCGGGTTCTTTTATAAGGGAAATACCAGCTACAATTAAAAATGATACAGCAGAAACTAAAAAATACCATTTTTTTACCTTTTTTTCAGCGGCTTTTCCATATATAAGCGGTACGCTTCCTACAACAAGACCTATAAAAAATAAATTTGTAGGCAAAGAGTAATTTTCAAGGCAAAATTCAATAAGTTTGCTAAAAAGCCCTATTCCAACTAAAGCTCCCAAACCTAATGGTGCTAAAAAAAGACCATATTTTTTAAAATCTTTGTAAAAATTATTAATTGCGTCAATCATTTCGTCAAAAATTCTTAAAACAACAGCAATAGTACCTCCGCTTACGCCCGGAATAACATTTGCTACACCTACAAAAATACCTTTAATAAATAAGTTTAAAAATCTCACATTTAAGCCTCCTAAAAATAAACATATTTTTTATGTATTTTAACCGACAGAGAGTGTTTTTGCCTGCCGGTTACTTGAATTTAGAACTAACGCTATATGATATATTATTACAAATACTGAATATATATTACTACTTAATTTTAAATTTTTATCAACATTTATCGTTATTTCGACTGATTTTATTTTAACATACTGAATTTTACTTGTCAAGTATTCCATAAAGCATGTTTGAAAATCAAAAATATACTTTATTTCCGAAATAGATTTCACAAAAAAACACAAATTAACAATATTTATTAATTTTTGTTGACAAAAGCCTTTAACTTTATTATAATACTTACGTAACAATTACGTAATATTTGATTATATGGAGGTTTTCGGAAAATGAGTTTATTTACAAAAGCAGCTAAGTTTTTATGTCTTGGCTTAAGTGCAGCAATGATTAATTCATATTGTGTAAGTGCGGCAACAATAGGCAAAGTAACAGGAAACAATGTTAATGTGCGTTCTCTTGCTTCATCAGATAGTTCGATTATTTCTAAAGTAAATCAGGGACAAACTGTATCAGTAATGTCAAATTCAAACGGATGGTATAAAGTTGCGTTAGGGTCTACGGGGGAAGCGTATATAACAGGCGAATATATAAATATAACTCAGGCAGATGGTACTGTTAACTCAAGCAATGTCAATATAAGGACTGCTCCAAGTACTACGGCTGGAATAGCCGGAAAGGCAAATTCGGGACAGGTTCTTGAGGCAACAGGAAAAACAGGAGATTGGTACAGAATAAATTATAACGGAACAACAGCGTACATATATAAAGATTTTATTGCAGGAACTTTTTTAAGTTATCTTCCTAACGTAGGAAATACAACAGAGACAAGCAGTTCGTCAAAAGGCGCAGACGTTGTAAACTATGCAAAACAATTTTTAGGAACTCCTTATGTATATGGAGGTACAAACTTAAATACTGGTGTTGACTGTTCAGGTTTTGTATATTGTGTTTATAAAAGTTTTGGAATTAATTTAAACAGAAGTTCAAGAGATCAAATCTCAAACGGTACAAGAGTTGATAAAGCCAACCTTCAAATGGGTGATTTAGTATTTTTCAATACAGGAGGAAACTCACAAATATCGCATGTAGGTATATACATAGGAAATAATCAATACATACACTCAACAGACAGTAAAAATCAGGGCGTAACAATTTCAAGTCTCTCAAATAGTTATTCATCAAGTACATATGTAGGAGCATGCCGTGTGCTTAAATAATTATAATTATTTTAACTAAAAAAAGGAAGTCCACCGCTTTTTAAGCGGGGGACTTCCTTTTTCGGTTAAATAAAGCTGTACACAAATTTATTTCAAATTTATTTAATTCAAATGGAATTTTGTGTTATTACCTGTTCAAGCATATTTCCAAATAAAGTAAGTGCAAATATTTCCTCACTTTTCCATTTGCGCCCATTTGGAAGAAGTTCATAAGTAATTAAGCCTTTTATATCGTCTTTTGAGCCAAATAAATAACTTATTGATGAAAATGTATCTTGATTTACAAGTATTTTATGAACTTTTGGGGTTCGTATCTCAATTACAGCTATATGATTTATTACATGTACTTTATTTTTAAAATAGCTTAGATAATTTTCATAATATATATATTCAGCAGAATCAAGATTGTTATCTTTACCCCATACATATGCTTTTTTAAGTTCATTGCCTTTGTAAATTATTATTCTGTCAAGCATAAATCTGTTTCCTATATTTGAGAGTATATCATTTATAGCTTTTTCTCTGTTATTAAAAAGATTTGACAGATTTGAGCAAAAAAACTCTGTTTTTGAGTTTTCTAATGAAAGTGCGTCCATATCAGAAACGGAATGAAATTTCTTTGAATAACCTTTGTCGGCACTATATATTACATAACGGTTTTTTCCATTTTCTTTAGCTCTGTAAAGAGCAGCATCAGCACTGTCAAATAAATCCTCGTAATTTCCGGCGTCTTTTGGATAAGCGGCACAGCCTATGGAACAGCTTAAATTTATATTTTCCATAGTGTCCGAAAATCCCAACTCAACGCTTGAACGTATGCTTCTTAAATAACTTCTAAGTTCAAGTTCGTCTTTAATGTTTTCAAAAACTATAAAAAATTCATCTCCTCCAAAACGCCCAACCATTCCCATATCTTGTACGGCATAAAGTATAAGTTCTGAAACCCTTTTTAATATTTTATCCCCAAATAAATGCCCAAAAGTATCGTTTATTGTCTTAAAGTTATCTACATCTATAATAGCTAAATATATTGAAGATTTTGATTCGTTTTCTATTTTCTGCTTTATGTATTTTATAACGGCTGTTTTATTATATAAACCTGTTAATGGGTCTATATCAGGAAAGGAGGAACTTTCCGGCAAAGAAGATGAAATATTTTCATATTCTTTATTATCAATAGTACCATAAATATCAAAGCGGGTTTTCGCTCTGTTAAATACAGGAGTTATATTTAATAAGTGTGTTTGAAGTTTATTGCCTTCTGTAAAGAAACTTGATGATATTTTATATTTGAAAGGCAAAACACAGTTTTTCATCTGTTTTATAAGCATTTTAAGCTGACGCTTAAAATTTTTATCTGATAAAGGTAAATTAAGCGACTTTTTAATAAGTTCGTGAGTTTTATAATCTTTATGCTCAATATTATAATGTGAGTTAAAGCTGTAAATTGTTATTATGTTTTCTGTACTGTCATATTTAAAATACTTTAGATTAGACAAAGACAGCCATACTCTGTAATCATATTTAATATTATTGAGATTTTCCAATTCTTTTTTTATTTCTTTAAGCTTTATAAATCTTGCGTTTATTATAGGCTCTTTATCTATACCCATATCTTTATAGTTCATTGATATAATCATCCATGTATAGCCTATGTCTAAAAAACGCATTCTAATAGCGCAGTTTTGTTCTTTATTTTTATTTTGCTTGAGTTCTTCTATTGTTTCTTTCAGACGAATTAAATCGTCATTATGAACTATTTTAAACAAAGAATTTATAAAACTGCCGCCTACTAATTTAAAAAACTCACTGTCAGCCGCTTTTATATTAAAATATATATCTAAAGCTACGTTAAATATATTCACTGTAATCCCTCATTATAAAAATAATATATTATACATTAAAACGGAATAATATAACATCTCCGTCTTTTACAATATAGTCTTTGCCTTCGCTTCTTACAAGACCTTGTTCTTTAGCTTTATTATAGCCGCCTAAGCGGATAAGGTCGTCATAGGCTGTTACTTCTGCTCTTATAAAGCCACGTTCAAAGTCACTGTGTATTTTTCCGGCTGCCTGTGGAGCCTTTGTGCCTTCTTTTATTGTCCATGCTCTTGTTTCTTTTTCGCCGGCTGTTAAATAACTTATAAGACCTAAGAGCTTATAGCTTGCAGAAATAAGTCTGTCAAGTCCGCTTTGTTCCGTTCCCAAATCGCTTAAAAACATTTTCTTTTCTTCAAAATCAAGTTCTGCCATTTCTTCTTCTATTTTAGCACATACAACAAAAACTTCTGAACCTTCTTCTTTGGCAAGTTCTTTTACCTGCTGTACGTATTTATTATTTTTTCCGTCGTCAGATATGTCTTCTTCTGATACGTTAGAAGCATATAAAACAGGTTTCATAGTAAGTAAGTTAAGGCTTTGAGCAAAAATAAGGTCGTCTTCTGATGAGAAATCAATATTTCTTGCTAATTTTCCGTCTTCAAGACCTTGTTTTAAAATATTTAATATATCAGCCTCTTTTTGAAGTGTTTTATCAGCTTTTGCAGCTTTTATTGTCTTAGACAGACGTTTTTCAATTACCTCTAAATCAGAAAAAATAAGTTCAAGATTAATTGTTTCTATATCCCTTAAAGGATTTACAGAGTTATCAACATGTACAATATTTGTGTCCTCAAAACAACGCACAACATGAACAATCGCATCAACTTCACGTATATGCGATAAAAATTTATTTCCTAAGCCTTCGCCTTTGCTTGCGCCTTTAACAAGTCCGGCAATATCAACAAATTCTATTACAGCCGGAGTTGTTTTCTCAGAGTTATATAATTTTGTAAGTATGTTAAGTCTTTCATCCGGCACGGCTACTATTCCTATATTAGGGTCGATTGTACAAAACGGATAATTTGCAGATTCCGCACCTGATTGAGTAAGTGAATTAAAAAGTGTGCTTTTGCCTACGTTAGGCAGACCAACTATACCTAATTTCATATCTTAAAGTTCCTTTCACATATTTCTTTTATATAATAGAGCATACAGCCGTAAACATGTTTACGGCTGTATATTGTTTTTTTTATTTATTATTTATCGTTTCTACCACATAAATAACCTATTAACATACCTTTTAAAAAAGCTAAAATTAAAATACATACACCTATTCCAATAAGTTTATTTTTGTTTTTCTTTGGAATAAGAATGCTCTTTGAAGGTGAATTTTCTATTTGTTTCTGAACAGCACGGTAATGTTTTTTTGCTCTTGCTCTTGCGTATGACATATGGCAGTCCTCCTTTTGTATTATTAATATTGTAACACTTAATATATTTAAGCGTCTATTATACTATATAGTATATTACCATATTTAAGATAATATTTAAAGTAAAATTTACATAATATTATTTAATTGTATTTTTATAAAAAAATACGATAGAAAAAATCAAAATTTTTAATTATATTTTAAAATATAAAGAACATTGAAATATTTTCAAAAGTAGTATAAAATGTTAATTGCATATCAAAATATAGAAGTATACATAATATGTAAAATCGAATTTTGCATATTTGTACGAATTTTATGGTAGAAAA
The DNA here is from genome assembly GCA_947086655.1 of uncultured Eubacteriaceae bacterium. Taxonomy (GTDB): domain Bacteria; phylum Bacillota; class Clostridia; order Lachnospirales; family CAG-274; genus CAMTZM01. The sequence continues at coordinate 35,443 of CAMTZM010000021.1, read as the reverse complement.
ATTAAGGAGATGATAGTTTTGATTACAAGCATAAAGGATATTTACCGAAATGGGGAAAAATATTACGACAAAAATATTAATGTAAGCGGTTGGGTTAGGACTGTAAGAAGTTCAAAATCTTTTGGTTTTATTGAGTTAAACGACGGAAGTTTTTTTAAAAGTTTACAGGTTGTTTTTGATGATGCTCTTTGTAATTTTGAGACAATATCAAAAATGGGAGTAGGTACAAGTATTAATGTAAAAGGAATTTTAATATGTACTCCACAAAATAAACAGCCATTTGAATTAAAAGCTGAGGAGATAGAAATAGAGGGAACTTCTCCTTCGGAATATCCATTGCAAAAAAAGAGACATTCTTTTGAATATTTAAGAACAATAGCCCATTTAAGACCGAGAACAAATACTTTTTCGGCGGTATTTAGAGTTAGAAGCCTTGCAAGTTTTGCAATTCATAAGTTTTTTAATGAAAGAGGATTTGTATATGTTCATACTCCTATTATTACGGCAAGCGACTGCGAAGGCGCCGGAGAGATGTTTCAAGTAACTACTCTTGATATGAAAAATCTTCCGAGAAATGACGATAACAGTATTGACTATAATAAAGACTTTTTTGGAAAACCGGCTAATTTAACTGTAAGCGGGCAGCTTTCAGGTGAATCATATGCTATGGCATTTGGAAAGGTTTATACTTTTGGTCCTACGTTTAGGGCTGAAAACTCAAATACACCGCGACATGCCGCTGAATTTTGGATGATAGAACCTGAAATAGCTTTTGCCGATTTAAAAGATGATATGGAATTGGCTGAAAGTATGCTTAAATATATAATTAAGTATGTATGCGAAAATGCTCCCGAAGAAATGGAGTTTTTTAATAATTTTGTAGATAAGGGGCTTATTGACAGGCTTAATAATATTGTTAATAATGAATTTGCACATATTACTTATACAGAGGCTGTCGATATACTTAAATCGTCTGGAGAAAAATTTGAGTATCCTATTGAGTGGGGAGTTGATTTGCAAACAGAGCATGAAAGATATATTACCGAAAAGGTTTATAAAAAACCTGTTTTTGTTACAGATTACCCAAAGGATATAAAAGCTTTTTATATGCGTATGAATGACGATAATAAAACAGTTGCGGCTGTCGACCTTCTTGTGCCCGGCGTAGGTGAAATAATAGGAGGAAGCCAGAGGGAAGAGCGTTTTGATATGCTTGTAAAAAGAATTAATGAACTCGGACTTAAAGAAGAAGATTATTCGTGGTATCTTGATTTAAGAAAATATGGGGGGACAAAACACGCCGGTTTTGGACTTGGATTTGAAAGATGTATTATGTATTTAACAGGCATGTCAAATATAAGAGATGTTTTGCCTTTCCCACGAACTGTTAAGAATGCTGATTTTTAGGGGGCGTTTTTATGAGTTATGATGTTTTGAAATCGGAAACGACATATAAGGGAAAAATTATTGATGTAGTTAGAGATACTATATCTATTCCTAACGGAAAAAGCACAATAAGAGAAGTTGTAATACATGGAGATGCTGCCGCTATTATTCCTGTTGATAAACAAGGTAATATTATTTTTGTAAGGCAATATCGCCACCCGGCTAAAAAAGAGGTTCTTGAAATACCGGCAGGTATGCTTGAGGATGGAGAAGACCCCCTTATATGTGCAAAAAGGGAACTTGAGGAAGAAACGTCTTTTAAAGCCGGAAATATTAATCTTTTGTTTAAAATGTATTCGTCTATTGGATTTAGTACAGAAGTTTTATATATATATGAAGCTTATAATCTTGAGGACGGAGAATTTAACTTTGATGAGGATGAGTTTATTTCAGTTGAGAAATATAGCGTTGACGACGCCATTAAAATGATTTTCAACGGAGAGATAGAAGACGGAAAAACAATATCTGCTGTTTTGGCTTATAAAGCAAAACACAGCGATAAATGAAAAAACTAAATGATAAAATATTAAAAAAATATAATGAATAATTACCCTTTTATTAAAATAAAATTTATTGTAGCTTGTTTTAAGTCTGTTTTAATTTTAAGACAACCTATTATACTAAATACCATTAAAAAAATATATATAGAAATTTATTCACTCAAATTTATATTTATATATATGATTTAAACGGTAGTTAGTATTAATTAAAGTTTGCATATAAATTTGATTTTAATATAAAGGGGTTTTTTTATGAGAGGAAAAAAATTAAAAGAAAGCTTTAATTCTTATGTATTACTTTTTTTATGTATAGTTTTGGGAATAGGAACAGGAATAGGAGCTGCTGCTGCAAATGCTTTAGATGATAATACGAAAAACGATCTTTTTAATAATCTTTATGCTTTTTTAAATAAAGACGAGCTTGCATCTGATTTTGATTTGTTTTATGAAGGATTGTTTAAATACGGAAAGTCAATTACAATGCTTTGGATTTTGGGATTTACAGGTATGGGATTGTTTGGAATTTTTCCTATTATTTTTGCTAAAGGGGCAAGTATTGGTTTTACAACGGCTTTTATTATAAGATGTATGGGAAAAGAAGGACTTTTATATGCGTGCTGTTTGTACCTTCCTCAAAATATAGTTCTTATACCTCTTAATATTATAATAGCATTTATAAGTATTAAATTTATTAGACTAAACAAAAAGGAGAAAAATAAAAACGAAGAAAAAGAATTTAATACAAAAGACTTTTTGTTTTGTCTTACGGCAGCATGGCTGTTTATAGCTGCCGTAAGTTTAATGGACGTATTTGTAACACCTATTTTAATAGGTTTTATATAAGTTTGATTTGATGATAAACTTTTTTACCCTTTTGTATTATTAAAGTTTCGTTTTCAAAATCAGATAATGTTACTGTATAATCAATTGTTTCTACTTTGTTTCCGGCAATTTTTATTCCGCCCTGCTGTATAAGGCGGCGTGCCTCTCCTCTTGAGGGAACGAGTTTCGCTTTTTCAAGCAATTCAATTATTCCTATTCCGTTTTCAAATTCTGATTTTGATATTTCAGTATTTGGAGCAGAGTCAACAGCTTGTCCGCTGCCAAAAAGGGAACGGGCTGCTGTTTGTGCTTTTTTTGCCTCCTCGTCTCCATGAACTATTTTTGTAACTTCGTATGCAAGCACTTCTTTTGCTTTATTTATTTCATTGTCTTTTAAAGCTGAAAGTTCTTCTACTTCTTCCATAGGCAAAAATGTAAGAAGACTTAAACATTTTGAAACGTCAGCATCGTCAATATTTCTCCAATATTGATAAAATTCATAAGGGCTTGTTTTATCAGGGTCAAGCCATACGGCGCCTTTCATTGTCTTTCCCATTTTATGCCCTTCTTTTGTAGTTAAAAGTTTAAATGTCAAGCCATATACGTCTTTGTGTTCTTTTCTTCGTATTAATTCAACTCCGCCTAATATATTTGACCATTGGTCGTTGCCTCCAAGCTGAAGTTTACAATCGTACTTTCTGTTAAGTTCTAAAAAGTCATAACTTTGCATAAGCATATAGTTAAACTCAAAAAATGATAAACCTCTTTCCATTCTTGTTTTAAAACATTCGGCAGTTAACATTCTGTTTACTGAAAAATGTACCCCTATATCTCTTATAAAGTTTATATAATTTAGGTCTCTTAACCAATCGGCATTGTTTACTATGAGCGCTTTTCCTTCCGAAAAGTCTAAAAAATTTGAAAGCTGCTTTTTAAAACAGTCAACATTATGCTGTATTGTTTCATCGCTCATCATTTTTCTCATATCAGTTTTATCAGTAGGATCTCCTACCATTCCAGTACCGCCGCCAACAAGCGCTATCGGACGATGCCCGGCACGCTGCATATGAGCCATTGCCATTACAGTAAGAAAATGCCCTACGGTAAGACTGTCTGCTGTTGGGTCAAAACCTATATAAAATGTTATTTTTTCACGTTCCAAAAGTTCTCTTATTTCATTCTCATGCGTTGCTTGTTCTATAAAGCCTCTTTCTTTTAGCGTATCAAATGCGTTTTTCATAAAAAAGCTCCTTTCTTTAAATTTATAATGCAGTAAAAAAGGGATTTTCTTGTCCAAAGGACGAGAAAACCCCGTGTTACCACCTTAATTTATACATTAAAAATGCACCTCAATGCCGCTGTAACGAGCGGAAAACGCCTGACTTTTTATAATCAGGAAACTCGACGAATGTAATTTCCCTTTTATGTACCGAATACCTTTCACCTTCCGGTATACTCTCTTAATGTGACCATATAAGGGCTTTGTTCGTGTCATAGCTTTTTATATTTTTATAAGTTTAGCACAACTTATTTTATAAGTCAATAATTTTTGTTTATTAGAAATATAAATTTAATTAAAACAATAAGTGTATTATTATATTTTTATGGAAAAATAAGCGTTTATATGGTAATATGTAAAGGCAGATATAAAAGTATAAAGAAAGCAGGTAATAATAATGGTTTCTGTAATTATACCAGCGTATAATGTTGAAGATTATATAGATAGATGTTTAAATTCGGTAGTAAATCAAAGTTACAATGATATAGAAATAATTTTAATTGACGATGGCTCATGTGATAAAACAGGGGAAAAGTGTCTTGAATGGGCTAAAAAAGATAAACGTATTATTTTTATAAGAAGAAAAAACATGGGACAGGGAAACAGCCGTAATTTAGGTATTTATAACGCATCGGGAGAATATATAATGTTTGTTGACGGAGATGACTTTATACATAAAGAAATGGTTAGAAAGCTTTATAATGAGATAATTAAAAATGACTGTGATATAGTAGGCGGCGGAAACTATATGGTATATGAAGATAATTCTACAAAAGAAATAATAAAAGAAATAGCTTTAAGCAATTATAATTTTACTTTTGATGGAATTTCTAATTTGTTTGAGAAAAAAGAGCTTATTTTAAATACTCCTGAAGTTTTATGGCTTAATATGTATAAAAAAAGTTTGTTTTTAGAAAATAATATTAAAATGCCTGAAATTACATGCGAAGATACGGCTGTAATACCTATGCTGCTTTTAAAAGCTAAAAAGGTGTGCCGTATTGATGAAAATTTATATTATTATGTTGTTAACAGACAAAGCAGCACAATGAATAATAACATAGCGCCTATGGCGGATTCTATTAAAGCATATAAATTTGTAATAGATTTTTATAAAGAAAACAAATGTTTTAAAATATTTTATAAACAGCTTAGAGAATTATTTATAAACAGAATGGAATATATGAAAAATAAATACAATGGCAAAATTTCAAAAAATGAGTATTTAGAAAATATAAAAAAATATGAGGACTTTTTAAATGAGAATTTCAGCGATTGGAAAGAGGAAAAGAAACTTTTACTTATAGGAAGTCCTAATGTTTTAAACTGCATAAGTACAAAAAACAAAGTATTAAGTTTTTTTGAGGATTATGAAATTGGAAAACGTGCAGATTATATTAAAAATATTGATAAAAAAATAGTATCAAATACAGATTATATAGTTTTGGATTTTTTAGGTATTAATAATAATAAAACTGATTTTAATGAATTTATAAAACAAATAAATATTAAATTTAAAAATTTGCCGGTTATTCTTTTAAAAAATTATTATATGGAAAATTATATTGAGGAAAATCATATTAAAAAGTTCGATAAAATAGAAGAAATAAAAGAAAAAAATAAACAGCTTTATAATTATTATAAGATTTTTGAAAAGAGCCGCCGGCATGTGTTTTCAATAGAATGTGAAAAAAAGCTTATGTTTTGTGAAAATGCCGGAAGCCCTATGGAATACAGCGATTATTTATTAAGAAATATTAATTTTAAAATAACTGATGTTTTATAAAATATAAAGGGCAAGTTTAAATTTATTTGGCTATAAACGAGATTTAAAATCATTATAGCCAAACTTTTTTATTTCTTTTAAATTTCCATCATTTGTTTTTAAAATTATTGAAGGTAAGCATATACCGTTAAACGTATTGTTTTTAACCATTGTATAATGTGCCATATCACAAAAAATAAGCTTGTCCCCCTCTTTAAGAGGTTCTTTAAATGAATAATCGCCTATAATATCGCCGGCAAGACATGTTGGACCGGCAAGTCTATAAGTATAATCAAGCTTATACGCAATATCAGAGTTTATTATTTCCGGACGATACGGCATTTCAAGTACATCAGGCATATGACAAGCGGCTGACGTATCCATTATTGCTATTTTCATTCCGTTTTCCATTATGTCAAGCACGGAAGAAACAAGAAAACCTGTATTAAGCGCAACAGCTTCTCCGGGCTCAAGATATACATCTATGTTATATTTATTTTTTATAAACATAATAGAGTCAATAAGAGTTTTAGTATCATAGTCTTTTCTTGTTATATGATGCCCTCCGCCAAAGTTAATCCATTTCATTTTACTTATATATTTTCCAAATTTTTTGTCAATTATTTTAATTGTACGCATAAGTGTATCTGAATTTTGCTCACACATTGTGTGAAAATGCAATCCGTCTATAATGCTTAAATATTTTTCTTCAAAATTATCAATAGTAACCCCAAGTCTTGAATTTTTAAAGCATGGATTATAAATATCGGTTTTTATCTCTGAATATTCAGGGTTTATTCTTATTCCAATATCTATTTTTTTATCGGCTTTTTTTATTTTATCTTTATATTTAATTAATTGAGAAAATGAATTGAAAACTATATGCCCGCAATATTTTATTATTTCATCAAACTCATTTTCTATATATGCCGGAGCATATATGTGAACTTCTTTTCCCATTTCTTCAAAACCAAGCTTTGCCTCAAAAAGAGAACTTGAAGTTACTCCGGCAAGATAATTTTTGATTAAAGGATATAGGCTGTACATAGAAAAACCTTTTTGAGCAAGAAGTATTTTACAGCCTGTTATGTCTTGAATATTTTTTAATATTTTAAGATTTTCAGTTATAAGTTTTTCATCAACAATATAACATGGAGTTTTTATATTATTAAAATCAATGTTCATTATATTCACCTGTAATTATATATTAATCAACTAATTCAGGGTTAAAACTTTCATTCCATTTAAGCCCAAATTTATTTAAAAGCTCCATAAAAGGGTCGGGGTCAAATTCTTCAATGTTATAAACGCCGGGCTTATTCCATTTTCCAGACATAACAAGACTTGCTCCAATCATGGCGGGAACTCCCGTAGTATAAGAGATAGCCTGTGAACCTACCTCTTTATAACATTCTTGATGGTCGCATACGTTATATAAATAATAATGTTTTGTTTTTCCATCTTTTTTACCGGTAAAAATACAGCCTATATTTGTTTTGCCTTTTGTACGCGGACCTAAGGAGGCTGGGTCCGGAAGTACAGCTTTTAAAAACTGCAAAGGGACTATTTTCATTCCTTCATATTCAATAGGTTTAATACTTGTCATTCCAACATTTTCAAGAACTTTTAAATGTGTAATGTATCTTTCGGAAAATGTCATGAAAAACCTTATTCTTTTAATTCCTTTTATGTTTAAAGCAAGTGATTCAAGTTCCTCATGATGAAGAAGATACATATCCATATTACCTATTTCAGGAAAATTATATTGTCTTTTTATCTCAAGAGGTTTTGTCTCAATCCATTTTCCGTTTTCTATATAACTTCCATTGGCAGAAACTTCACGTATATTTATTTCAGGATTGAAATTTGTAGCAAAAGGATAACCATGGTCTCCGGCGTTTGCATCAAGTATATCTATATATTCTATTTCGTCAAAATGGTGTTTTATTGCGTATGCGGAAAATACTCCCGTTACTCCCGGGTCAAATCCGCTTCCTAAAAGCGCTGTTATGCCGGCGTTTTTAAATTTATCACGATAAGCCCATTGCCATTTATATTCAAATTTAGCGTTATCAGGAGGTTCATAATTTGCTGTATCCATATAATTTGTTTTTGTTGCAAGGCACGCATCCATAATTGTAAGGTCTTGATAAGGAAGCGCCAAATTCATTACTATATCCGGCTTAAAATCGTTTATGAGATTTATAAGAGCCTCAACATTGTCTGCATCAACACAAGCAGTTTTTATTTTAGTTTTTGTTTTTCCGCAAAGTTTGTTTTTAAGGTCTTCACATTTTGAAAGTGTACGGCTGGCAATACATATTTCTTCAAAAATTTCAGAGTTTTGACAGCATTTGTGTACAGCGACGCCGGCAACACCGCCGGCACCTATAATTAAAGCTTTTCCCATTTTATTTCCTCCATAAAAAAGTGTATTTTAGTTTTTATATAGTTTGGTACAATTTAGCATAATCAGTATTTCCCTTAATATTTTACAGCTTACGGCTGTTGATACACCGCTTTGGTCATATACAGGCGAAAGTTCATCTATGTCAAATGCTACTATGTTAAGTTCTTTAAGTTTTAAAACAGCATCAAGAAGCTGTAAAAATGATACACCGCCGGCTTCCGGCGTTCCGGTGCCGGGGAAAACACAAGGGTCTAATACATCTAAATCAAGTGTAAAATAAACAGGTTTTCCTTTAAGTATTTCAACTGTTTTTTCAATATTATGAAAGTCAAATTTGACAGTATTTACGTGTCCCTCATTTGAAAAATCAAATTCGGTTTTGTCTCCGGAGCGTATTCCAAATTGAAATATTCTTCCGTCTCCTACAAGTTCATGGCATCGGCGCATAACTGTTGCATGTGAGAATTTTTCTCCTAAATAGTCGTCTCTTAAATCGCAGTGAGCATCAAAATGAATTATATTAAGAGAAGGATATTTTTTAACAGCAGCTCTTACAGCGCCTAATGTAACAAGGTGTTCTCCTCCAATCATTGCAGATATTTTTCCGGCGTTTAATATTTCAGAAACCATATTTTCAATTTGTTCCAACGCTTTTTGACTGTTTCCTATACAAAGTTCTAAATCTCCAAAATCAAATATATTTGTGTCGCATAAATCTTTTAATTGATAAGGACTATATGTTTCTATTCCAAACGAATCGCTGCGAATGGCACGGCTTGCAAAACGAGCGCCGGGTCTAAAAGATGTTGTAGAATCAAAAGGTGCTCCAAATAATACTGTTTTCGCTTTTTCAAAATCACTTTCACAGCCTATAAATGTTTCAATATTTCTATTCATATGAATTCTCCAATAATTTATTTACATAAGTCGGAAGCTGAAAACAACCGACATGCAGATTGGTATTATAATATTTTGTTTCAATTAAAAGATTATTCCACCTTTTTGCGTCAAAATCTTTTATAGGATTTAAACCTTTTGATGAAAAACCAAACAGCCAATAACCGGATGGATATGTTGGTATATGCGCCTGATAAAGCATTGTTATGGGGAAAAATGCTTTAAGCCTTGCATGTGCACTTTGGAGAGAATCGGAATATATTTTATAATACGGACTTTCATGCTGGTTTACAAGTATTCCGTTTTCATTAAGCGCTCTGTAACAACATCCGTAAAACTCTTTTGTAAAAAGTCCTTCACCGGGGCCGAATGGGTCGGTTGAGTCAACAATTATTAAGTCATACTCATTATTTTTATTTCTTATATATTTTAGTCCATCCTCATAATATATATTTACTCTTTTATCTTTTAAACAAGAGGCTGTAAATTTAAAATACTCTTTGCAGACATCAACTACAAGCTTATCTATTTCAACAAGTTCAATATTTTCAATTTGTTTATATCTTGTAAGTTCACGAACAGTTCCTCCGTCACCTCCGCCTATAACAAGTACGTTTTTAATATTAGGGTTAACCGCCATAGGCACGTGGGTTATCATTTCATGATATATAAACTCGTCTTTTTCTGTAAGCATCATAAGGCTGTCAAGTGTAAAAAAACGGCCAAATTCTTCCGCTTCCATAACATCTATTCTTTGATACTCACTTTGGGCTGAATATATATGTTTATTTACTTTAATAGAAAAACGAACATTTGGACTATGTTCCTCTGTATACCAAAGTTCCATTTTATTTACTCCTTTCGGCTGTCAAACTCTGAAACGACATTTATTTTTTCTATATTTATATCTTCTGTACCTGTCATAAAACAACCTTTTTCTTTAGCATAGGCTATATAATTTAATATATCCTTTGTAATATATTCCCCAGGCGCTAATATAGGTATTCCGGGAGGATAGCACATAACAAATTCACTGCTTATTTTTCCGCAGCTATTATTAATTGGTATCGAAATTTTTTCAGAGTAAAAAGCTTTTTGAGGTGTCATAGCCGCTAAAGGATTTATATATTCATGGTCGAAAAGTCCGGCTTTGTTTTTTGAGTAAAGCCTTTTAATTTCTGCAAGAGATGATATAAGCCGTTCTATTGCCAAAGCTTTGTCACCTACCGAAATTATAGCAAGAAAATTTCCTATATCTCCAAACTCTATTTGTATATTGTAGTCATCTCTTAATATATCATATACCTCAATACCGGCAAGCCCTATATTCATTGTATGTACTGAAAGTTTTGTCGTATCAAAGTCATATACTGAGTCATTATTTATAAGTTCTTTGCCAAATGCGTAATATCCTCCGAGTTTATTTATTTCTTTTCTTGAATAGTCTGCAAGCTCTATAATTGTGTTAAAAATATCAACTCCGTTTAAAGCAAGATTTTTTCTTGACATGTCAAGCGATGATAAAAGCAAATAAGAACCGCTTGTTGTCTGAGTTAAGTTTATTATTTGTCTTACATACCCTGAACTTATTTCATTATTTATAAGTAAAAAAGAACTTTGTGTAAGACTTCCGCCGGTTTTGTGCATGCTTACTGCTGCCATATCAGCTCCGGCTGCCATTGCCGATATAGGGAGAGAATCGTTAAAATAAAAGTGTGTGCCGTGTGCTTCGTCAACAAGTACAAGCATTCCGTTTTTATGAGCAAGTTTTACAATTTCTTTTAATGGAGAACAAACTCCGTAATACGTAGGATTGTTTACAAGTATAGCCTTTGCCTCAGGGTGTTCTAAAATAGCTTGCTTTACATTTTTAACGCTCATTCCGAGAGGTATGCCCAATTCTTTATTTACACCGGGGTTTACATAAACAGGAACAGCACCGCAGACAACAAGCGCATTTATAGCGCTTCTATGAACATTTCGGGGCATAATTATTTTATCCCCTCTTTTGCATGCAGTCATTACCATTGACTGTACGGCTGAAGTTGTGCCATTTACCATAAAAAAAGCATGTTTCGCACCAAAGGCGTCGGCGGCAAGTTCTTCCGCTTCTTTTATTACAGATACAGGATGACAGAGATTATCAAGAGGTTTCATTGAATTTACATCAGCGCTCATACAATTTAAACCAAGAAATTCTGTCAGTTCTTTGTTTGCACGGCCTCTTTTATGCCCAGGTACGTCAAAAGGGACACGTCTTAAACTTTTATAATTGTTTAATGCTTCATATATAGGCATTTTTTTTTGATTTAATTTATACATTTCCATATCCTCTTAATATATATTTATTCCGCTGAAAATCTCAATCATTTCACGTCTTAAACTGTCTGTAATCTCAAGTCTCCTTTTAGGGGGAAGCTCGTATACATCTGTATTGAAAAGATAATTTTGCAAGTCAATCTCTTTTATAAGCATTTTTGTGTGAAATATATTTGATTGGTATACATTTACATCTATTGCGTCATACTTTTTTAGAGTTTTTTTGTTTATATAATCTTGTATACTTGTCATATTATGGTCAATAAAAAGCTTTTTTCCGTCTACATCTCTTGTAAAACCTCTTATTCTGTAATCTGTTGTTATAATATCCGAATCAAAACTTCCTATGAGATAATCAAGGGCGTTAAGAGGAGAAACTTCACCGCATGTTGATACGTCAATATCAACCCTGAATGTTGCTATTGAGTTATAGGGGTGGTATTCAGGGTAGGTGTGTACTGTTACATGGCTTTTATCTAAATGACTTACAACGGATTTTCTCGTCTTTACAATTTCTTCTTCAGCATCTTGAATATCATTTTTTTTATGAAGTGAAAGAGCTTTTTCTGTTATAAGTATTGTTACGCTTGCGCCTTGAGGTTCATAGTCTTGTTTTGATATGTTAAGAACGTGAGCGCCTATTATTTCTGTAACACCGCAAAGTATTTTTGTAAGTCTCTCTGAATTATACTGCTCGTCTATATATGCTATATAGTCTTTTTGCTCGCGCTCACTTTTTGCGTAACACACATCATATATATTAAAGCTTAAAGTTTTTGTAAGATTATTAAAGCCATATAACTTTAGCTTGTTTTCCAACCCTAACATCACAACCTTTCTGAAAACATTTAAAAAACATCGCTTAGAACAGCAATTATTTATAATATTAATTTTTATTGCTTACTATTTTACAATATAGAATTTAAAATATCAATGCTTTTAGAAAATTTATAGTCAATTATTAAGCTGTTTCAAATAAAAAAAAGGCTGCTGTAAATTAATTACAACAGCCTTTAAAATGCGGATGGAGGGACTCGAACCCTCACGAAGTCACCTCCGGTAGATTTTGAGTCTACTGCGTCTGCCATTCCGCCACATCCGCATATGACAAAAATTATTATAATAAAAATAATAATTTTTGTCAATAGTTTTTTATGTGTATTTTAGTTTTCAAATGCGCTTTATATACTAAAATATTTTATTTTCTATTTTTGATATGTCTGTTTCTATAACTTTTTTCCTTAAAGGAAGAATATTTGGAGGTGATACAGAAAGTTCGTCAATTCCAATAGAGAGCAGAGTTTCTGTTAAATTAAGGTCAGAGCCGAGCTCGCCGCATATTCCTACCCATATCCCATTTTTATGCCCGTTATCACATACAAGTTTTATAAGTCTTAATATGGATGTATGATATGGATTAAGAAATTCCTCAAGTTTTTGGTTTTGTCTGTCCATGGCAAGTGTGTATTGTGTAAGGTCGTTTGTTCCTATACTGAAAAAATCAACCTCTTTTGCAAGTATATCGCTTATAAGTGCTGCCGCCGGAGTTTCTATCATTATTCCTAATTCTGTATTTTTATTAAAAGGTATATTTTCTGTTTCAAGTTCGTTTTGAACTTCTTTAACTATTTCCTTTATTTTTTGTATTTCACAAAGAGAGGTAATCATAGGAAACATTATTGATATGTTTCCAAAGGCTGACGCTCTAAAAATGGCACGAAGCTGAGTTTTGAAAATTTCAGGTCTTGTAAGGCATATTCTTATAGCACGATATCCCAATGCCGGATTTTCTTCATGAGGAAGATTAAAGTAGTTAATTTTTTTATCTGCTCCTATATCCAGCGTTCTTATAATTGTTTTCTTGCCTGCCATATTTTCGGCAGCAGTTTTATATATAGAAAACTGTTCGTTTTCTGTTGGATATGTTTTGCTTTCAAGATAAATAAACTCACTTCTGAAAAGACCTATTCCTCCGGCGTCATTTTTAAGTACGGCTGCCATATCAGATATGTTTCCTATATTTGCATATATTTCTATTTTTTTGCCGTCAATTGTAATGTTAGGCTTACCTTTATAATTTTCTAAAAGTCTGATTTTTTCTTCCTCAAGTGCTTTTTTAGCCGATAATCTTGATAATGTGGCATCATCTGGTTCAATATAAATGTTTCCCGTAAAACCGTCTATAATAGTCATTTTACCAGCATAACTGTCATTAAGTATACCATTAGCGTTTATTACAGAAGCTATATTCATACTTCTTGCTAATATAGCAGTGTGAGAATTTGAAGAACCATAAAGCGTAATAAATCCCAATACTTTTGATTTGTCAAGCTGAACAGTTTCGCTTGGAGCTAAGTCGTCGGCAGCTATTATTACAGGTTCTTTAGAGTTTATAAAATCAAATTCAACTCCTAAAAGTTTGTTTAAAACTCTGTCTGAAATATCTTTTATATCATGAGCTCTTTCACGCATATAACTGTCTTCCATTGATGCAAACATTTGAGAAAAATTATCAGAAGTTGTTCCTATGGCAAATTCAGCATTTATATTTTGTGTTTTAATAATGTTTTCAATAGATTCGTTATAGTCATCGTCAAGAAGCATCATTTGATGTATCTCAAATATAAGAGCACTTGCCTCTCCAACTTCTTTTAACGCTTTGTCATAAAGCTTTTTAAGTTCTGATACAGCGCTGTCTCTTGCTTTTTGAAAACGCTTTATCTCATCTTGTACGCTGTCAATATGGTATCGTTTTATTTGCTGCTTTCCACGTTTATAAAAGGCAAGCTTTCCTATTGCTATTGCTTTAAATACGCTTTTTCCTTTTATGATAATCATTTAAAACGCCTCCTATTAACAGATTGAGTAAATATTTTATTATAAATTATTTTCTAAAAATTCTTTTATTTTATTTGCTGCACTTTCGGCATCGTTTCCATCTATTTTAACTGTAATTTCATCATCTTTTTTAGCTCCAAGGCTCATAACAGCTAATATTTTTCTTGCATCGGCAGTTTTTCCGTCTTTTTCAATAGTTATGCTTGATTCAAATTCTTTAGCTAATTTTACTAAAAGCCCGGCTGGTCTTGCGTGTATTCCGGCATTGTCCTTTATTACATATTTAATTTGTTCCATAATTAAACACTCCTTTTTAAATTTTAATTAATTTTTGTTTTTTTATTCTTCTGTTACTTCTTTTTTTATAAGCCCTAATATGAACATTGAAACAACAGAACCTATAATTAAAGATATTAAATATTTAAGTGGATTGCCTACAACAGGGAATACAAATATTCCTCCGTGAGGAGCCATAAGCGTACAGTTGAAAAACATTGAGAGTCCGCCGGCAACAGCAGAACCAACAGCACATGCCGGAATTACTCTAAGAGGGTCTGATGCGGCGAAAGGTATAGCGCCTTCTGTAATAAATGAAAGTCCCATTATTATATTTGTTAATCCTGATTGACGTTCTTTTTTTGTAAATTTCTTTTTAAAGAATATGGTGCATAAAGCTATTGCAAGCGGAGGAACCATTCCTCCTATCATTACAGGCGCCATTATTTCATAGTTTCCGTCGGCAATAGATGCTGTTCCAAATACATAAGCGGCTTTATTTATAGGACCTCCAAAATCTATGCTCATCATTCCGCCTAAAATAAGCCCCAAAAGTACACGGCTTGTATCTCCCATACTGTTAAGAGCTGAACTTAACCATGTATTAAATGCTGATACAGGAGGATTTATAATAAATGTTATGATTAAGCCTATAAAAAGTATTCCAAAAAGAGGATAAAGAAGAACTGGTTTTGTACCTTCAAATGATTTTGGAAGATAGTTAAATAATTTTCTTAATCCAACAATTAAATAACCAGCTATAAACCCAGCCGCTAAAGCTCCTAAAAAGCCGGAACCTCCGGCATTGGCTATTGCTCCTCCAACAAATCCCACAGCTAAAGCCGGTCTGTCGGCTATGCTTGATGCTATATAACCGGCAAGTACAGGCAGCATAAAACTAAAAGCAGCCTCACCGATAGTTTTGAAAAATTCTGCCACAGGTGTATTTTTACCAAAATTAGACGGGTCAATACTATAATCGTCAAATAAAAATGCAAGAGCTATTAATATACCGCCGCCTATTACAAATGGAAGCATGTGAGATACTCCATTCATAAGGTGCTTATAAATTTGACGCCCTATACTCTCAGATGTTTCATCTGAAACTATATTTTCAGATGCTTTGTTTTGATATATAGGAACATTTCCGGAAACAGCTTTGTTTAAAAGTTCTTCAGCTTTGTTTATTCCGTCGGCAACTCTTACCTGTATTACTTTTTTACCGTTAAAGCGTGCCATTTCAACATTTTTATCAGCAGCTACTATTATACATTCAGCATTTTCTATCTCTTCAGAGGTTAAACGATTTTTAATTCCTCCCGAACCATTTGTTTCGACTTTTATTGAAATTCCCATTTTTTTAGCTTTTGTCTCAAGGTTTTCAGCCGCCATAAAAGTATGCGCTATTCCGGTTGGACAAGCTGTAACGGCAAGAACTCTATATCCTTTTGATGTGGATTTAGTATCATTGTTGTTTTTTTCTTTTTCAGTTTCGTCTATAATTGATAAAAATTCTTCTTTTGTTTTCGCATTTATAAGTCTGTTTCTGAAATTGTCGTCCATAAGCATTGCTGAAAGACGGCTTAAAACGTCAAGATGAACATTGTCGGCAGTATCAGGAGAACCTATAAGAAATAAAAGAACAGCTTTTTCATCATCAAGGGATTCAAAATCAACTCCATTTGGAACTACCATTGCTGCAAGCCCGGCTCTTTTTACAGCATTGGTTTTAGCATGAGGTATAGCTATTCCCTCTCCTATGCCTGTTGTACTTTCAGATTCACGCTCTAAAACTTTTCTTTTGTATTCCTCTTTATCATTTACATTTCCTGAGGCATACATTAAATCAACAAGTTCGTTTATAGCTGATTCTTTAGAGTTTGGAGATGCGTTTAATTTTATGCCTTCGGGTTTCAGCAAATCTGTTATCTTCATAAAAATACCTCCTTTATTTTGGTTTTATATGTTTTATAACCAGTTTTTAATAAGATTTGATATTTCTTCACCTGTTGCAAGCCACGGGGAAAACGCAGTAGCACTTCCGGCACATATGCTTTTTCTAAATGCTTTTTCATAGTCTTTAGTTTCAATAAAACCAGCTATAAAACCGGCAACCATTGAATCACCAGCGCCCACCGAATTTACAAGCAAACCTTTGGGCGGCTTGGCTATATGTGTTTTTTCATATTCGTCTATAAGTATAGCGCCGCTTTCTCCCATTGATACCAATACATTTACCGCTCCTAATTTTTGCATTTGTTTTGCATAACAAATTGCTTCTTCTTGAGTTTTTATTTTTGTATTGAATATTTCACCAAGCTCAATATTATTAGGCTTTACAAGAAACGGTTTGTATTTAAGACAGTTTGCTAAAAGCTGTTTTTCAGCATCTACAATAATATTTATATTTTTTTCGGAAAGATGTTTCATTATTTTTTCATATATGTCCGACGGAAGTGTATTAGGTATACTTCCGGCAAGTATTAAAGTGTCGTTTTTATTAAGAAAGTTAAGTTTTTCAAATAAGAGTTTTATATGTTTTTCTTCTATTAAAGGTCCGGAACAATTTATGTCTGTTTCTTCTGAATGCCTTATTTTTACGTTTATTCTCGAAAATCCTTTTTCTATCTCAATAAAATCTGTTTTACATCCATAATCTTTTACAAGCCTTTTTATTTCATTTCCGGTAAAACCGGCTGTAAATCCCAATAAAATACTGTCATATCCAATATTTTTAAGCACTATTGAAACATTTATACCTTTTCCTCCGGGGTAAATAGTTTCTTTTTCACTTCTGTTTACATCGCCTTTCGTAAATTTTTTTACATTTATTACATAATCAAGAGAAGGATTAAATGTAACAGTATAAATCATTTTATTACACCTCCAATATAACAGTTCTTTTTTTGAAAATATCAGTTTCTGCGCATTTTACAGTTATAATTGCTGAACTCTCTAAAGCTGCAAAACTAACGGCGGTTATTTTGTTTAATTTATCGGAATCAGCAAGTATATAGCTGTTTCGGCAATTTTTAACTGCTTGTTCTTTTACTGACGCCTCCTCTATGTCTGGAGTAGTAAACCCTGTTTTTAAATTTATTCCGTTTGTGCCGAAAAAGCCTAATGTAAAATGATAATTTTTAATTAATTTTACAGCCTCTCCCCCTACAATAGCTTCTGTTCCCTTTTTAAGCCTTCCGCATATAATATTTACATTAAACCCTTTTTGAGCAAGTTTTTTAGCTGTTTCAATTCCGTTTGTTATATATACTGCTTTTTTTTGATTTATATATTCTGTCATTGTTTCTGCAGTTGTTCCGGCATCTATATATACAAAATCATTCTCTTTAATTAAAGCCGCCGCTCTTTTTCCTATTAATTTCTTTTGTTCTATGTTGAGTGTTTTTTTTGTAGCTATGTCGGCTTCTTCAGCCGTAAAAAAATTTTGTACACATGCTGCACCGCCGTGAACTTTTACAAGCTTATTTTGAGAATTAAGATAAGATAAGTCTCTTCTTATTGTCGATTCTGATATATTAAGAAGTTTTTTAAGCTCGGAAACGGAAATATTTTTTTTGTCGTTTACTATATTTAGTATTTTAACTTGTCTCTCATTTGCAAGCATTTTTATCACTTCCTTTGTATGAATTAATAATAACATTTAAAACAGTCAAAGTCAATCATAAATAATCAAAAACAATCAAAATATCAGCCAAAAATAATCAAAAAATTTTGTTTATTTTGCATGACGATATTATTATATATTTAAAAATAACATTTTTATTGTTAAATTTATACAAAAGTCTTATATACATTTTATATATATAAAACTAAACATAAATATAGGTTAAACGGTCTTTAGAATAAAATACAAAAAAATTATTGAAAATAAAAAAAGATGTTTTTCATAATTATATTTTTTTATGAAAAACATCTTTTTTATTTTATTTTTATTTTACAACTGTCAGTGTTACATTTTCACCATTTATATTCCAATTTTTAGAATATCCTTTATCTGTAATTGACTCATATATATTACTGCATAATACGTCTGCTTTTATAGAATCTGAGTTTTTGTTTAATATACCTGCAATTTTTTCATTTCCGCTGCAATATATATCTATTCTGTCAAGAACCTCAAATCCGGCTTCTTTTCTCATTGTTTGTATCTTGCTTATAATTTCTCTTACAAAGCCTTCTTCTATAAGCTGAGGAGATAAAGATGTATTTATAGCTACTGTTACTGTTTTATATGATTCACATACATAATCTTCTGTCTGAGCTGTTTCAATTAAAAGGTCTTCTTCAAATAACTCTACATTTTGCCCATCTGCATTAAATGAAATTTTTCCATTTTCCTTTAATTCATTCATGAGTTTAGTTCCATCGTTTGTTTTTAAGTATTCACTTATTTTAGGAACAAGCTTTCCGAATTTTTTGCCTACTGTTTTAAGCTGAGGTTTAAATGAATATGATGTAAAGCACGATATATCGTCAGTAAATTCTATTTCTTTTATATTAAGCTCATCAGCAGTTATTTTTATAAACATATCTGAAATTTGTTTATCACTTTTTACAAACATTTTTCCAATAGGCTGACGGTTTTTAATTCCAGAGGTATTTCTTGCAGACCTTCCGGCTACAACTATATTTAATACTGTATCCATACTTTCTTCAAGTTCACTGTCTATTAAAGTATCATCGGCTTCAGGAAAACTGCACAAATGAACACTTTCACATGCGTCTTTATAAACCGAACATACAAGATTTCTATACATGCTTTCAGCCATAAAAGGAACAAATGGAGCTATAAGCTTTGAAACGGAAACAAGAACCGTATATAAAGTCATATATGCATCAACTTTATCCTTTGGCATATCTTTGCCCCAAAAACGCTCACGACTGCGGCGTACATACCAGTTGCTAAGTTCGTCAACAAATTCGTTTATAGCTCTTGACGGCTCGGTAAGTTTGTATTCGTTTAAACATTTGTCAACATATTTGATTAATGAGTTGAGTTTTGAAAGTATCCATTTGTCCATAGGCGGAAGATTTTTAACATCAAGCGTCCAGTCGTTTGGATTAAATTTGTCTATATTAGCATAAAGAACAAAAAACGCATATGTGTTCCACAATGTTCCCATAAATTTGCGCTGTCCTTCGTTTACAGCTTCTTCATAAAAACGGTTTGGCAGCCATGGTGCACTGTTTGTGTAAAAATACCACCTTATAGCATCTGCTCCCTGTTTATTTAATATTGACCATGGGTCTACAACATTGCCTTTGTGCTTACTCATTTTTTGTCCGTCTTTATCCTGTACATGTCCTAAAACAATTACGTTTTTGTATGGCGCTTTGTCAAATATAAGTGTCGATATAGCCATTAAAGTGTAAAACCATCCACGTGTTTGGTCAACGGCTTCTGATATGAAATCAGCCGGAAAATTTTTATCAAACAATTCTTTGTTCTCAAAAGGATAATGAAGCTGCGCAAAAGGCATTGCTCCGGAATCAAACCAACAATCTATAACTTCTGTAACACGTTTCATCTTTTTTGAACATTTTGGACAGTCAATGTAAACTTCGTCTATATAAGGTTTATGAAGTTCAATATCATCAGGACAATTAGAACTCATTTTCTTTAATTCTTCAATGCTTCCTATGGCATGAATATGCCCGCATTCGCATTTCCACAAAGGAAGGGGGGTTCCCCAATAACGCTCACGGCTTAATCCCCAGTCAATTACGTTTTCAAGGAAATTGCCAAAACGTCCGTGTTTTATATTTTCAGGATACCAATTTACAGTTTCATTATTTGCTACAAGTCTGTCTCTTACAGCAGTCATTTTTATAAACCATGTATCTCTTGCATAATATAAAAGAGGAGTATCACATCTCCAGCAGAAAGGATAGCTATGCTCAAACGGCATTGCCATAAAAAGTTTTTTGTCTGCCTCAAGACTTTTTATTATAAGAGGGTCGGCGTCTTTTACAAACATTCCAGCCCATGGCTTAACTTCTTTTACAAATTTGCCTTGTTCATCTACAAGCTGTATAAAAGGCAAATCGTTTTCACGGCCAACTCTTGCGTCGTCTTCTCCAAACGCCGGAGCAGTGTGAACAATTCCTGTACCGTCTGTTAATGTTACATAAGAATCACAAGTTACATAAAACGCTTTTTTATCAGGAGTTACAAAATCAAAAAGCGGCTCGTATTCCATACCTTTTATATCAGAGCCTTTCATTTTTTCAATTTCTTTGTAATCTTCTCCCAAAACAGTATTGGCAAGCGCTTGTGCAAGTATATAAATTTCTCCGTTTAATTCGGCTTTTATATAGTTTTCTTTTGCATTTACAACTAAGGCTACATTTGAAGGCAATGTCCATGGTGTTGTTGTCCATGCAAGCAAATATGTGTTTTCAGTGTTTTTTACTTTGAATTTTACATAAACAGATGTTTCTTTAACATCTTTGTATCCTTGAGCGACTTCGTGGCTTGAAAGCGCTGTTCCGCAGCGAGGACAGTAAGGTACAACTTTATGCCCTTTATATAAAAGTCCTTTATCAAAAATCTGTTTTAATGCCCACCATACAGATTCAATATAATCGTTGTGATAGGTAACATAAGGATTGTCCATATCAGCCCAAAAGCCTACGGACTCACTCATTTCACGCCATTGAGTTTCGTATTTGAATACCGAGCTTTTACATTTTTTTATAAACGGTTCAACTCCATAATTTTCAATCTGAGGTTTTCCGCTTATTCCAAGCTCTCTCTCTATCTCAAGTTCCACAGGAAGACCGTGAGTGTCCCAACCGGCTTTTCTTAGGACTTTATATCCTTTCATTGTTTTATATCGTGGTATGATATCCTTTACGACACGGGTTAATATATGCCCTATGTGGGGTTTTCCGTTAGCTGTGGGAGGACCGTCGTAAAATGTAAATAGAGGAGCTCCTTCCCTTAATTTTATACTTTTTTCAAAAATATTATTTTTATTCCAAAATTCGGAAATCTCTCTTTCCCTCTCAACAAAGTTTAAGTCTGTTGTTACTTTGCTGTACACCATAAAAACCTCCTTAAAATAAAAAAAGCGCTTTTTCCTTTACAGGACAAAAGAGCATTATATGTTTTCTATACTTTGTACCACCTGAATTATTGTGTCAATCATTCCTTAACGCAGAATAAACGTCGAAATCTACTAACCTATAAAGGCGTTCGGTTCGCCAATTGCCAAAGGCTTAAAAGGTGATTTTTCGCAAACTGCCGCTATCGGTCTCTCACTGTCACCGACTCGCTGCATGCGGTTTGAGTTTGTTACTTGTCCTTTTATGTTTAAACATTTAATAATTATTAAAAGCGGCTAAAAGTCATTATTATTGACATTATAACCAATTAATGAGATTTTGTAAAGTGATTTAATAATTTTTTCAGCGGTAATATTTTTAAAAATAATTAAAAGAGTATAAGGGCTTAAAAATATAATAATATTATGGTATACTATTTTTAAATAATATAATAAAAATAATGAGAGGCTGATTTTTATGGATAAAAAATATCTTGAACTTTTGGCTAACCAATACCCCAATATAAATAGTGCTTGTACGGAAATTATTAATCTTAAAGCTATTCTTAGTCTTCCTAAAGGTACAGAGCATTTTTTATCTGATATTCATGGGGAATACGAAGCTTTTAATCATGTTCTTAGAAACGCTTCGGGGGTTATTAAAAATTATATTGAGGAAATTTTTGGTTCGACTTTAATGGAGGGGGATAAAAAAAATCTTGCTACACTTATTTATTATCCTGAATTGAGACTTGATGTTGTTAAAAATATGGATATTAATATGGATGATTGGTATAAAATAAATCTTTTTAGACTAATTCAAGTTTGTAAAAGAGTAGCGTCAAAATATACAAGAAGTAAGGTTAGAAAGGCTCTCCCTAAGGAATTTGCATACATACTTGAAGAGCTTATACATGAAGATTCCGCAAGAAGGTATAAGTATGATTATTATAATGAAATTATAAATACTATTGTTAAGCTTAACAGGGCAGATAACTTTATAGTTGCTATATGTAATGTTATACATGTGCTTGCTATCGACCATCTTCATGTAATAGGCGATATTTATGACAGAGGCGAGGCGGCTGAAAAAATAATGGATGTGCTTATGAATTATCATTCGGTAGATGTGCAATGGGGTAATCACGATATATCATGGCTGGGGGCGGCCTCAGGAAGTGAAGCTTGTATATGTAATGTTATAAGAGTAAGCTGTAAATATTTTAATTTGAATACAATAGAGGAAAGTTATGGAATTAATTTAATACCTTTAGCTACATTTGCTATGGAAACATACAAAAATGATAAATGCCTTAGATTTAGACCAAGCCGTATAGATGAAAATGTAAACGGACGTGAAATTGATATGGTTACAAAAATGCATAAGGCTATTACTGTTATGCAGTTTAAAATAGAGGCTCAAACTATTCTTCGCAATCCGGAATTTGAACTTGATGACAGAATATTTATTGATAAAATGGATTTAAACAAAAAAACAGTATTAATAGAAGGAAAGGAATATCCTTTAACTGATGATAATTTTCCAACCATAGACCCTAAAAAACCTTTTGAACTTTCTCCGGAAGAAAATGAAGTTATGGAAAAAATACGTCAATCTTTTATTAAAAATCCAAAGCTGCATCAGCATGCAAGATTTTTATTTAATAAGGGCAGTATGTATACGGTTTATAACGATAATCTTTTGCTGCATGGCTGTGTTCCATTTAATAGTGATGCTACTTTTAAAGAAGTTAAGGTAAATGGAAAAATGTATAAAGGCAAAGAACTTTTTGACGCTCTTGAGGCTATTGCAAGAAACGGATTTTACGCTAAATGCAATACTCCGGAGAGAATTTTAGGGCAGGATTATATGTGGTATTTATGGTGTGGACCAAACTCTCCTCTTTATGGAAAAGAAAAAATGACTACTTTTGAAAGATATTTTACAAATGAGAAAAAACTTGCCGTAGAAGAAAAAAACCCTTATTACGCTTTAACAAACAGTGAAGAAATATGCACAAAGATTCTTAATGAGTTTGGTCTTTCAAAAAGTAATTCTCATATTGTAAACGGACATGTTCCTGTAAAGGTTTCAAAGGGTGAAAGTCCTATAAAAGCCGGTGGAAAACTGCTTATTATAGACGGAGGTTTTGCAAAAGCTTATCAGTCTGTAACAGGTATTGCCGGATATACCCTTATTTATAACTCAAGAGGACTTGTACTTGCCTCTCATGAACCTTTTTCATCTACGGAAGAGGCTGTAAAACAAGAAAAGGATATCATATCAAGCACTCAGTTTCTTGAGCATAACTTTGGAAGAAAAATGGTGGAAAGTACAGATATAGGGCGTGCACTTAAAACAAAAATACAAGAACTTGAGGAACTTGTAGAAGCTTATGGCAGAGGAGAAATTAAAGAAAATAAAAAAAGATTGTAATATTAGCGTGTCGATATTTTCGACACGCTGATACGTTTATATATTATCTGTAATAAGTTTGATTTCATATATGCTTATACTGCTGTCGTTTGAATAAATATAAATTTTTTTGGTTTCTTCAGTTATAACAGTTCCTCTTGTAAGTAATGAAGAACATTTCATTGAACCTAACTCGTTTCCGTATTCATCCATAAATTTAAGTGTTCTTATTTCAGAACTATTTGATTTTGCCGTAATTTTTATTGTGCTTACGCCAAAAACGTCTAATTCTATGCTTCTATAATTTTTTGAACCTATACCGCCTAATGAAACACAACGGCTATACTCTATGCCGTTAAGTGTTTGCTTTGAGGAAATAAAATCTATTGGTTTATCTTTAGATGCTTTAAAAGTTAAACCGTCAATTTCTGTATCTTCTGAAATTGTTTTTAACTGTTCAAATTCTAAATTGCTCATGTTCCATGTTTTTTCAATATGTATCAATTCGTCTGTCTGATTGTCTTTAGCCTGCACTAAAAGACAGTTTGCAGAAATTAATAAAATACTTATAAGAATTTTTAGTTTCATTGTGATTACCCCCTTTAAAAAATATTTTTATATGTTTTCTTAATTTTACATCACAATTTTAAACAAGTAAATATAATTAGTGTAGTAATTTTTACAAAATTGGTATAAAATAAAGGATATTAATTTGTATTTTGAAATTATATAAAAATAAGGAGAAGTGACAAATGCTTTATGGTTTTGTAAAATGTGCCGCTATTACTAACGATATTTCAGTAGCTGATTTTGAGTTTAATTCCGAAAGTATAATAGAAAAAGCGGAAGAAGCGGCTAAAAATAACACAGAGATAGCAGTTTTTCCGGAACTTTGTATTACAGGTTACACATGCGGCGATTTGTTCCTGCAAAGAAGACTTATAAATGGTGCAAAAAAGGAATTAATTAAAATCGCTGAAAGAACGAAAGAATTAAATATGCTTTTTGCCGTAGGACTTCCGTTTGAATATGAGGGACAGCTTTATAATTGTGCCGCTGTTATTTTCAAAGGGCGGATATTAGGCATTGTACCTAAATCTTATATTCCAAACTATAATGAGTTTTATGAAAAAAGACATTTTACACAGGCGTTTAAAGAAGTAAAAGAAATTGAATTTAATGGAGAAACAGTTTTATTTGGTACAAATATTTTGTTTATTAATAAGGCTAATTTGGATTGTATTATTTCAGTTGAAATATGCGAGGATTTATGGACAAGTATACCGCCGTCATGCTATCATGCTATGGCTGGAGCAACTATAATTCTTAATCTTTCTGCCGGAAATGAAATAACAGGAAAGGATGTTTACAGAAAAAGCCTTGTTGAAAACCAATCGGCAAGACTTTTATGCTCATATTTATATTGCGGAGCAGGAGAGGGAGAGTCTACAACAGATGTTGTTTTTTCGGCTCATAATATTATATGCGAAAATGGTAAAATTTTGGCTGAAAGTAAAAGATTCAAAAACGGAACAGTGTACGGGGATATTGATATAGAATATTTAATAGGAGAAAGAAGAAGAAATTCCAGTTTTAAAATTGACTCTAAAGGATACAAAAAAGTTTATTTTGAACTTGAAAATAAAAATTTTAATCTTATAAGAAACATTGATAAAAGTCCTTTTGTGCCTTCTGATGAAAAGCAAAGAGAAAAAAGATGCGAGGAAATAATTTCAATACAGGCTATGGGACTTAAAAAGAGAATAAGCCATATAGGTACTGATAAGGTTGTTATAGGTATATCCGGCGGACTTGATTCAACACATGCCCTTATTGTAACAAAGCGTGCATTTGAAATGCTTGGGCTTGATACAAAAGGCATTATAACAGTTACAATGCCGTGTTTCGGAACGTCGGGAAGAACTTATAACAACGCTGTAAAGCTATGCCGGCAGTTTGATACGTCTCTTATTGAAATAAATATTAAAGAGGCTGTTATGAATCATTTTAAAGATATTGGGCACGACCCTGATGTTAAAAATCTGACTTATGAAAATTCTCAGGCAAGGGAAAGAACACAAATACTTATGGATATATCGTCAAAATACGGAGGGTTTGTGGTTGGAACAGGAGATTTATCCGAACTTGCTTTGGGTTTTGCAACATATAACGGCGACCATATGAGTATGTATGGAGTAAATGCATCTGTTCCAAAAACGCTTATAAGATTTCTGATTAAATATTATGCTGATTATAATGCAGATAAATCAGTAAAAGATACTTTGTATGATATTTTAGATACTCCTGTATCTCCGGAGCTTCTTCCTCCTAAAGAGGATGATAAAATAAGCCAGGTAACAGAAGATATTGTAGGACCTTACATTCTTCATGACTTTTTCTTATTTAATATGCTAAGGTGCGGTTTTGAACCTGAAAAAATATTTAAACTTGCTCAAATAGCTTTTAAAGGAGAATTTGATGATGATACAATTTTAAAATGGCTTAAAATATTTTATAAAAGATTCTTTTCTCAGCAATATAAGCGTTCATGTATGCCGGATGGCCCTAAAGTTGGCTCAGTTTCTCTTTCTCCAAGGGGGGATTTGCGTATGCCGAGCGATGCAAGTGTAAGACAATGGATAAATTGGGTATTGTAATTATTATAAATTAACATTAAAATGTATTAATATATTATGGAAACGCTTTTATTTTTAAATCGGTGTTTTCTTATATCTGCAAGTATAACTGAAATGAGGGATTGTAATGAGCAAAAAAGTTATAGTTGTACTGTTCGGGGGACAGTCGCCGCAGCATGAGGTTTCAAAAATATCAGCCGCTGCCGCTATAAATGTTATGGATACTGATAAATATTATATAATGCCTGTTTATATAACACATGATGGAAAATGGATGATGTATGACGGGCCTGTGGAAAATATAGCCAACAGACAATGGGAAAAGTATGCAACAAGAGTTATTTTAAGTCCTGATGCACAGCATAAAGGGCTTTTACGTATAGTCGGCGATAGAATTAAAAATATTTCTGTCGATTTGGTTTTTCCGCTTCTTCATGGAGGAATAGGAGGAGACGGAGCGGCGGCAGGGCTTCTTGAAATGGCAAGACTTCCTTATATAGGAAGTGATATGTTCGCTTCAAATGCCGCCGGAAATAAAATATATATGAAAAAACTTGCTAAAAGACTTAAGATTAAGACTGCTGATTATATTACGTTTTCTGATATAGACAAAAATAAACTTGACTCAATTTGTGCAAAGATTGAAAAAACATTCGGTTATCCAGTAGTTGTCAAACCTTCAAGAGGAGGTTCGTCAATAGGTGTAAATAAAGCAGAAAACAAAGAAGAACTTAAAAAGGCTCTTGAGGAGGCTGATATGTGCGACAGCGATATTGTTGTTGAAAGGGCTGTAAAATGCCGTGAGTTTGAATGCGGCATATTAGGAAAGTCCAATGTAATTGTATCTCAGATAGGGGAAATAAAAACCGAAGATGCTATTTATTCATTTGATGCTAAGTATAACAATAGTAAAACTGAAATAATTGTTCCGGCAGATATTGAAGATGAAAAAATGAATAAAATGCACGATATTGCTGTTAAAATGTTTAGAGAACTTGGCTGTAAAGGCCCGGCAAGAGCAGATTTTCTTATTAATGAAGAAACGGGGGACGTACTTTTTAATGGCTTAAATACAATGCCACAGTTTAATTCAAACCGTTCTTATATAATGCTTTGGGAGGCTTCAGGCATTGAATTTGATAAGCTTATAGAAGAAATTATAGATATGGAACTTGAAAGTACAGGGGAATAGGAGGATTTCTTTAAATGGACAAAAGGCCAATAGGTGTTTTTGATTCCGGCGTTGGGGGACTTACCGTAGTTAAACAGGTAATGAAGGTTCTTCCTAATGAGGATATTATATATTTTGGAGATACCGCAAGAGTTCCTTACGGTTCAAAATCCAAAGAGACTGTTAAAAAATTTTCGTCTCAAATAATAAGATTTCTTATTACTAAAGAAGTTAAGGCAATTATAATAGCATGCAATACAGTTAGTTCAAACTGTTATGAGGAACTGACAGAGGAATTTGATATTCCTATTATTGAAGTTGTAGGTCCGGGAGTAAGCTCTTGTGTTAGTATTACAAAAAACAAAAAAGTAGGGGTTATAGGTACTGAAGCTACAATAAGAAGCAAAGCATATGAAAAAAAGTTAAAAGCTATTGATTCAGAAATTTCTGTTTATTCAAAGGCATGTCCGCTTTTTGTGCCAATAGCAGAAGAGGGCTTAGGTGAGAGTGAAATTGCCGTGCTTACAGCAAAAGAGTATCTTAAAGAACTTGTACAAATGAATATTGACTGTATTATTTTAGGCTGTACGCATTATCCTTTGCTTAAAAGCTGTATAGCTAAAGTAGTTGGAGAAAATGTTAAAATTGTAGACCCAGCTATGGCCACAGCTCAAAAAATGAAGTCTTTTCTTAAAGAAAACAATATGCTTAATGATAAAAAAGGCGGAGACTACTGTTTTTATGCAAGTGATGTAGCCGATAATTTTGATTCTATATGCACAACTGTACTTAATCGTATTTATAAAGCTAAACAAGCTGACATAGAGAAGTATTAATGATAATGAATTGGAAATAACTATATAGAAATGCTTATAGTTTTAAATAGGCGTTTCTATTATATATTACAAATGAAAGGATGATTTTAATGGCTGTTGTTATTAATGGAGCTGATTTTGAAAATGAGGTATTGAAATCGGAAATACCGGTTATTGTTGATTTTTTCGCAGAATGGTGTCAGCCATGCAAGATTATGGCACTTGTAATAGACGAACTTGCGCAAAAACTTGACGGAAAAGCAAAAGTTTTAAAAATTAATATCGACGAAGCAAGCGATATTGCATCAAACTATTTAATAAGAAGCATTCCTACTGTAATAGCATTTAAAAATGGCGTTGAAACAAGCCGTATAGTAGGTGTTTCGTCTATTGAAGAACTTGAGGAGCTATTGTAACTAAAAAATGTCGTAATTATTACATGTCTGTTACAGTTTCGTAATAACTATTGATTATTTACCTCCGACATGATATATTAATTTCAGCAAGGCAAAAGTAACAGGGGTTAGGCAATACAGTAATAATATTTAAGAATATTACAGTATTATTACATCTTTTAAACTCTGTTGACTAGTATAATTTGCGGTGCTATAATACAGTTTGTAAAAGAGGTCGTATGATTTAACCTCTAAATATTAATCTAATTTCTTTGAGGAGGAAATAAGTAATGAAAAAGAAAATAGCTATTTTGTTAGCTGCAATTATGACTGCTACAATGGTTCCTATGAATACATTTGCAAGTTCATCAAATGGTGCAAATAGAGTTCAGACAGTTAAGGACGGCGAAGTAATCAACAATGCGTTCCTTAAAATTCAGCCTAAAGAAGGCGTTGAGTATGGCGATACAATCGTTTTAAGTTTTGAAAATGCTGAAATTGATGAAGATAAAGTAAATTTAGATGATTATGTTTATGTATGGGGTTCAGAGCCTAAGGACGCTAACAAAACAGACTGGGAATACTTCGATGAATTAGCCAACAAGTATTTATCAGACAACTCTCTTAGCGTAGCAGGTTTCGACGCTATATTCGGTGAGATAACATCAGAAGCTAAAGACGCTATGTATCTTCCATACAACTTAATAAGATTAAGCAAGAAAGAAATGGAAGTACAGCTCTTCCCACTTCCTGATTCACGTGCAGATGAAAACTTCAATAGTTTAGGTAAACCTTCTTACTATATTCCACTTCCTGTTGTTGCTGATGGTACAGGTGATGTAACTGTTACAGTAGATGCAAACGGTACTACAATTTCAGGTGGTTCTTCTATAAGATTTGCAACATCTTCTACTAAATCAGGAAGTACTACAACTACTGTTGATGAAGTTTTAGTAAGTTCAGACCCAGACGCTATTGAGATTGATACAATCACAATTAAAGAGTCTGTACAGGGAACATTTGAGCCAGGACAGAAAGTACAGTTAAAACTTAATTCAGGTTTTGACTTTACTACTATGAAAGATGATGACAAGAAAATAAGAATTTCTGCTGGTACAAATGCTAACTTTAAAGCATTAGAAGAAAAAGATGTTGAGTATGATGGAAACACTATCACATTTACTATGCCTAACATTAACTCAAACAATGCTAACGGTTATTCAGACAAGGCTGCTGCAATTAAAATAAGCGGTCTCTGGGCAATGGCTGATGATGATGATAATTTTGGAGATATCAAATTAACAATAAGCGGTACAAACGCTAATATAACAAAAGAAACTATCAAAGTTGCTGAGTTCGGCGATTATGGTTTCCATTTAAGAGCAGTTGAAGATCCTACTACTATATATGCTGGTAGAGTAAAGACTGACAAATCAAATGAATATATAAGAAACAATGATGTAACAAAAGAAATGGACGAAGATGATTTCGTAGCTGCTACTGTTGAATTTTCTGAAATCACTTCAAAGAGCTGGAATACAAACAGATCATTAGAGTTTACTGTACCTGAAGGCGTAAAGATTTTTGACGCTGAGATTGATGAAGAAGAAGATATCAGAATTTCAGCTGCATCTATAAGCAATGACGGACGTACTCTTAAAATTAAAGGTAATGATGTACACGACTTAAATGCTGATGCTTGTTCATTTGAACTTAAATTATATCTTTCAGCAGACGCTGCTTACGAAGGTGATGTAATGCTTTCAGTAAGAGGTGCTGGTATAAGTGAAGGCGATGTTGAAGATGTTAAGATTGCAGAGGTAGTTGCTCCTGTATCTGTAACTACAAGCACAACTAACGCTAACATGGGTTATCAGAAAGTAGATACTGCTGATATCGTTATTACTGAGGCTGAAGACGGCGTATTGCTTAAAGGCGGTACAGTTGAGGTTGCTATTGATAGTATCTACGGAGATGCTGAGTTAGGTTTTGCTGATGAAGGTATTGATTATGAAATCGACGGAGATCTTGAAATCAAGAACTTCAAAGTTGATGAGGGTGTAATTAGCTTTAATGTAGATGATTCTTCTTCAGAAGCTTCTTCAATCACTCTTAAGAATGTTAAGATTGGTACTACTCGTTCTATACCTTTAGGTTCATACGGAATCAAAGTTGGCGGAACTGCTGTAATCAACAATTACAGTGAAGATGCTATCGATGATGGTGATGAAGCAAAAGATATTATCGGTGGAGATAAAGAAGACGGTGTAGGTTTCTTCGGTGATACTGATTATATCAAAGTTCCTAACTATATCGATATCAAAACTGAGACTGGTACTCTTGACTCAGTTGTTAAAGTAACAATTGGTGAGAAAACTATGCTTGTAAATGAAGAAGCTATCGAGATTGATGCTGCTCCATATATCCAGGCTGAAAGCTCAAGCACAATGGTTCCTTTAAGATTCGTTATGGTTGCTTTAGGTGTTGACTCTGACAATGTTAAAGATGCTCAGAACTCAAACAAAGTAACATTTGATGCTAATACTAAGACTGCTACTGTATTCTATGCACAGGGTTCTAACACAACTATTATTCAGTTTACAGCAGGAAGCAATGTAATGAAAGTAAATGGTACAGCTATCAATATGGAAAACGGCGTAAAAGCTGAAATAACTAACGATAGAATGTTCGTTCCTTTCAGAGCTATTGGTACTGCATTAGGTGTAAAAGTTTCTTGGGATGAAACTACAAGAACAGCTATCTACAATGCGAAATAATTAATATAAATATAAGCAACAAAGAAGAAAGTCCCTTAGGGGACTTTTTTCTTTATAAATTTTATGTTTAACAATCAAACCATTTTTAATGAAAATCGTATATTTAATATAATATTATATTATACTAAAATAAATATTGATTGTTTTAAGTGTTTTAAAAAATAGGCTTAAAGACTTAGGAACTATATAAAATCTAAAAAGGGTATGTATAAATTAAATTATATATATATTTTAGAAATGTCATTAAAGCCGACAATTTTATGAGGATAGGAGATAAAAAACATGAAAAGAAAAATTTTTGCTATGGCATCAGCCTTAACTCTTTGTGCGTTTATGACGGTAAATTCATTTGCGGCAAATATTAATGTTAAAGTCGACGAGATGTTAGTTCCTATGAATAAAGAAGTTATTAATAAAGACGGATATAATCTTGTGGCTTTTAGCGATTTGGCTAAAATGTTTGGTGCAGAAATTGATTATAATGATGTAAAAAAATGTATTACTGCTAAAAAAAATGATAAAACAATTATTGTATATTTAGATACTAACAGAGCCGTAATTGACGGAGAGGGATATGACCTTCCTGTAATGCCGGAAATTACTTCCGACAAAGATGTAATGGTTCCTGTAAGATTTATAGGAGAAGCCTTTGACGCTAAAGTTGATTGGAACGAAAAAACTAAAACAGTTAGTATAAATAGAAAAGATAATGAATATCTTGTACTTGATTTGGAAGATAATGTTGATGAAAATACAAAGATTTTGAGTTATGAAGAAGCTGTTAAATTGGCAGAAGAAAAAAGTTCAAGTTTGAAAAATTATGATGATACAATTACTTATATGGATGATGTAAGAGACGACCTTTCAAATAATATAAAAGCGCTTGATTCAGTTTATGCAACATACAGCGCTTTGTCTAAAGTTGAAAATCAGGAAATGGATAAAATGCAGGCTCTTTATCTTTCTATGGAAGAAAATATTAACAGTACAGTTACAGTTATGAGAAGTATGAAAGATATAGATAAACAGCTTGAACTTAAAGATGTTAATATTGAAATGATGAAAGATGGTATAGCACTTTCAGTTAAATCATATTTCTCAACTATTAAAGGAATGAAAATGCAAATTTCTTTGCTTGAAGAAAGTATAGCTTTGGGAGCAGAAAATATTAAAAATATTGAACTTAAAAATTCACTTGGAATGGAAAGCGATTACTCTGTTACAACTGCTAAAATGGAACAGGAGCAAAAAGAAAAACAGTTAGAGAGTTTGAAATTGAGTTTAGAAAATCAATACGCATCTCTTAAAAATCTTATTGGAATAGATGCCGATACACCTATTTCTATTGATTATGAAATAGAATTTAATCAGCTTACAGATGTTGAATTAGAACCTTATATAAAAAAGAAAATACAAAATGACCCGTCTATTAAGGTTTTGAAGAGCAATGTTGAGGTTGCCCAGTATGGTGTTAGAACAGGTGTGACTTTGACGGACGAATCAAGACTTCAAATGCTTGCTAAATATAATGAAGCGTCAAGGTCTCTTAAAGATACTCAAGATTCAATGGCTACAAATATTAGAAACACATATAATTCTTTAAAGCAGCTTGAGGAAACTAACAATTCTAATAAAATAGCAGTCAGAAAGGCTATTGAGGATTATAACAAAGCTGTAACAAATTATAAAGCTGGTATGATTACTGAATATCAGGTTAAACAGGCAAGACTTGCTATTCTTAATGCTGAAATGGAAATAGAGTCAAATGCTTTGAATTATGATATGATGGTATTTAGTTTTGAAAGACCTTACCTTCTTTCAGGAAGCAGCGCCGGTTCGTCTAAAAGTTAATAATAATTTTAAATAAAATAAAATGAAAAATGTAAATTGCTAAATTAAGGAAACACTGATTTTTTTTAAATCAAATTAATCAGTGTTTCTTTAATTTTGTTATATATAACAAAATTAATTGAAAAGGAGAAATTTTTTATGAAAAAAACCGTTTTGTTTGTTTTATTACAGCAATATGCCGATTGGGAAGCAGCTTATTTATCTTCTGCTATACATATGCTGGGACAGGGAAATTATGAGGTTAAAACAGTGTCTTTGACAAAAGAGAAAGTCAAGTCAATAGGCGGTTTTTGTACAATTCCTGATTACGATATTCAATCAATTCCAGAAGATTACGAAGCTTTAATTTTAATTGGAGGAATGTCATGGAGAAAAGAAGATGCAAAAAAAATAGAGCCGCTTGCAAAAAAATGCGTTGAAAATGGGAGAGTTTTGGGAGGTATATGTGATGCATCAGCATTTTTAGGAGTAATCGGGCTTTTAAATAATGTAAAACACACAAGCAATGATTTAAAAGATTTAAAGTTATGGGCAGGCAAATATAATGGATGCGAAAATTATATTACTAAACAGGCAGTAAGAGATAAAGGCATTATTACCGCAAATGGTACGGCAGCTTTGGAGTTTGCCAAAGAGGTTATGCTTGAGTTAAAGATTGCTTCTGAAAAGAAAATTATTGACTGGTATAATTTTCATAAATTGGGCGTATTTACAGCAGATATGCCGGATATGGTTTAAAAAAATTTGTATTTGCTATTATAAAAAATAAATTATGAAAGGCAGTTTTTATGGATACACCTATATATGATATGCTTTTAAAAATGAAAAATAGTAATATATATCCTTTTCACATGCCCGGGCATAAAAGAAATAAATTATTTATGCCGTCAGATATGCTTAATATGGATATTACAGAGGTTGAGGGGGCTGACAGTTTACATAATCCAAAAGGAGTTATAAAAAAAAGCCTTGAAAATTTAAGCAAGGTATTTGGCTCTGATTATAGTTTTATTTCTGTAAATGGTTCAAGCGGCGGTATAATTTCGGCAGTACTTTCATGCTGTTATGAGGGGGATAAGATTATTGTTCCTGTAAACTGCCATAAAAGTGTGTATTCGGCTGTTATATTATCAGGAGCAGTTCCTGTATATATAGAGCCTGAGTATTTTGGATATGGTATATGGGGAGAGGTAAGCGCTGAAAGTGTAAAAGAAGCTATAATAAAAAATGAAAATGTAAAGGCAGTAGTTATTACAAGTCCTACGTATGAAGGTATATGCTCGGATATAAAAACTATATCTGATATATGCCATGAAAAAAATATAATTTTAATTGTAGACGAGGCACATGGAGCACATATGGTTTTTCATAATTATTTCCCTAAAACGGCTCTTATGCAGGGAGCAGATATTGCCATACAAAGTCTGCATAAAACTCTTATGGCTATGACTCAAATAGCAGTTGTACATATAAAAGGAAATAGGGCAGATAAAGAAAGACTTTTTAAATGTATTAGTATGACTATCTCTACAAGTCCATCGTATGTGTTTATGGGCAATATAGATTATATGTTGGGTATGCTGAACAAAAACGGCAAAGAAATATTTAATAATTATGTATGTGAATTGTCTGAATTTAGATATAAAATGAAAAAATTGAAAAATATTTTTCTTATTGATTAACTGTTCCACTAACTCGTGACTTTAGACATGAGTTAGTGGAACAAATAGTCAGCATATAGAGAAATCTGTATGTAGAAATAG
>CAMTZM010000020.1 GCA_947086655.1 uncultured Eubacteriaceae bacterium | reverse complement strand
AAACAACAACAGTAGGTTCTGATGATAATACAGAAACAACAACAGTAGGTTCTGACGATAATACAGAAACAACAACAGTAGGTTCTGATGATAATACAGAAACAACAACAGTAGGTTCTGATGATAATACAGAAACAACTACAACATCCATAGATGTTCCAGTAGAAAGTACTACAACAGCACCAGTAGAAGGTTTTAAAGTAACAGCAGAAGGTTCATTAACTTTAGGAGCTGAAGACACTGGAAAAGTAGAAGTTTCAGTAACAGTGCCTGATGGTACAAAAGCAGAAGATGTTAAGGCAGTAGTTGAGAAAGACGAAACAGCAGTAGAAAATGGCTTTGTAATATCAGAAGTAACAGTAGATGGAACAACAGCTAAATTTAATATTACACTTAATGAAAATGCAGAAACAGCCGCAGCGGCTGGAAAATATACAGTAAAGGTAACATTAGGAGAAGAAACAGCAATAGCTGATTTTACTGTAAATGATGGAGAAAAACCGCCGGCAGCAGAAGTTAATGTAACAGCAGAGGGCAAATTAACATTAGGTTCAACTGAAGAAACAAATAAAGTATCAGTTTCAGCGACAGTACCAGAAAATACAAAAGCAGATGACGTTAAAGTTGCTATTGAAAAAGAAGGTACAGACGCAGCAGGAAGTTTTACAGTATCAGAAGTAACAGT
The DNA here is from genome assembly GCA_947086655.1 of uncultured Eubacteriaceae bacterium. GTDB lineage: Bacteria > Bacillota > Clostridia > Lachnospirales > CAG-274 > CAMTZM01. The sequence continues at coordinate 43,245 of CAMTZM010000020.1, read as the reverse complement.
AGAAGAAACGGTAGCAAAATTCGATATTACACTTAAAGCAGATGCAGAAACAGCCGCAGTAGCTGGGGAATATACAGTAAAGGTAACAGTAGGAGAAACTGCTGGAAGTGCAAAATTTACAGTAGAAGAAACTGTAAATCCGCCAGAAGTAGAAATTAATGTAACAGCAGAAGGCAAATTAACATTAGGTTCAACTGAAGAAACAAATAAAGTATCAGTTTCAGCAACAGTACCAGAAAATACAAAAACAGAAGATGTTAAAGTTACTATTGAAAAAGAAGATACAGACGCAGCAGAAAGTTTTACAATATCAGAAGTAACAGTAGAAAAAACGGTAGCAAAATTCGATATTACACTTAAAGCAGATGCAGAAACAGCCGCAGCAGCCGGAGAATATACAGTAAAGGTAACAGTAGGAGAAACTGCTGGAAATGCAAACTTTACAGTAGAAAGTGCGCCAGAGCCTGTTGTTATTGATGTGACAGTAACAGGTAGCTTAGATTTAGCTAATACAGAAGATACTGGAAAAGTAGAAGTTTCAGTAACAGTACCTGAAGGAACAGAGGCAAGCGCTGTTGAAAAGGCAATAATTAAAGATGGTTCAGAAGTAGAAAGTGGCTTTACAGTATCAGAAGTAACAGTAGAAGGAACAACAGCAAAGTTTGAAATTACACTTGATCAAAGCGCTGAAACAGCAGCATCAGCCGGAGAATATACTGTTGAGGTAACTTTAGGAGAGACTAAAGGAAGTCAAAGTTTTACTGTAAATAATAATAATACTACTGAAGCTTAGGTATAATTATACAATAATAATTTTTAATTTAGATAAGTGGTTTACTTTTTATAGCGGTTTAGAAAAATTAAAACATACAATAAATACAGAAGTGTATATTTTTTATAATAACACTTCTGTATTTCTATATATAAAAGAAATTTTTAAGTGTTTTATTATCTATGATTTGAGAGGAAGATATATTATATGATTGGAAAAGGGGCTATGGCAGAAGTAATTGAATATGGAAAAGATAAAGTATGCAAGCTTTTTTATGAAGATTGTTCTGAAGAATTTATAAAATTAGAGTATAAAAACGCTATTGAAATGTATAAAAACAATATAACAATTCCAAAGCCTTTTGAAATAATTAATTTGCAAAATAGAAAGGGAATAATATATGAAAGGATTTATGGAAAAACATTGTCGCATTTTTTAAATGGAGATAATAAAAACAAAATGTTAGAACTTTTTGTTGATTTACACCGTAATATGTTAAGCCATCATTCAAAAAATATGTTGTCATATAAAGAGTTTATTAAAAAAATATTAAACAGAAGTTCAAATAAAAATCATGATTTTATTAAACAAATAAATATGCTTCCTGATGGAACTAATATATGTCATGGGGACTTACATCCAAAAAACATAATTATAAAGTCAGATGGTACGGCTGTTATAATTGATTTTACAAGCGCATGCTGCGGACCTTTTCTATGTGATATAGCAAGAACGTTTTTTATTTTAAATACTGATAATAATTCATTTTTAGCAAACGAATATTTAGAAAAAATGAATGTATTAGAAACAGATATAAAGGAATATATAAATGTTTTTGAAAAATTGCATAAATATGAAAAACTTATTGGAAAAGCAAATATAAAAAAATAAAGTATATATATAGATTAAACATATACTTTATTTTTTTATGTTGATTTATATTTGCAAAAAAGATTAACATGTTAACTGTTCATATAATTTGTAAAATATATTTTTTCCGAAAGAGTATTAAATTTTTTAAGTGAGAGATTCAGATTTTTTTCTGCATACACGAATAGCGCTTATAACAGCGTTTCTCATTCCAAGTTTTTCAAGTTCGGCAACGGCTTCTATTGTTGTTCCGGCTGGAGAGCAAACATTGTCCTTTAAAACAGCAGGGTGTAAACCTGTTTCAAGTACCATTTTTGCTGCTCCCAAAACAGATTGAGCTGCAAATTTATATGCTTGATTTCGTGGCATACCGCCTTCAACAGCAGCATCAGCCATAGCCTCAATAAACATAAATACATAAGCTGGAGATGAACCGCTTACAGCTGTAACGATATCCATTAAATATTCGGGTACTTTTTCAGCTTTTCCAATAAGATTTAATATATACATGATTTTGTCAAATTCATAATCAGAAACAAATTTGTTGGCACATGCTGCCGACATTCCTTCACCTACAAGCGCTGGAGTATTTGGCATAACACGTACAATTTTTACTTCTTTTTCAAAGAGTTTTTCTATTTTCTCTATGCTTTGCCCGGCAATTATTGAAACAATTATACACTCTTTTTTAACACAATCTTTTATTTCTGAAATAATGTTTTTATATACGTTTGGTTTTACAGCAAGGAATAATATATCTGCTGAAATAGCGGCTTTTTTATTATCAGTAGATGTTTTTACACTTAATTTTTCTTTTATGTAATTAAGTCTGTCTTTTGAAATATCTGTTAATGTTATATTTTCAGCTTTAAATTTAGGCAGAATACCTTCGGCTATTGCTGCCGCCATATTTCCGGCACCAATAAAAACTATATTTTCATCCATTTTATTTTCTCCTTTTTTCTATTTTGTCAATAAAAAAGCCGTTATCACATAAATGAAAAACGGCTTTTTAGTAAAAGCATTAATTTGCTATAACTAATTCAGTATTTTTATCAAAAATATGTATTCTATTTACATCAAATGCAACTTTAATTTTATCATTTACTTTTGCCGATGTTCTTGCATCAACATGTGCAATAACATTTTGTCCGGCAACTGAAAGATAAAGGTTTACTTCTGAACCTAAAAGTTCAGTAACTTCAACTTTTGCGTCAACAACGCTGTCAGGAGAAGAAGCAATAACAGTTTGTTCGTCATGTACATCTTCTGGTCTTATACCTAAAATAACTTCTTGCCCTACATAACCTCCGGCAGCAACTTTCTCGCCTTTTCCTTTAGGAAGTTTAATAGTATAGTCACCAAATTGAAGACCAACATCGTTTCCGCTTTTTACAACTTTAGCATTAATAAAGTTCATTTGAGGTGAACCTATAAATCCGGCAACAAAAAGATTATCTGGTTTATTATAAAGATTCTGAGGTGTATCAACTTGCTGTACAATACCGTCTTTAAGAACAACGATTCGAGTACCAAGTGTCATAGCCTCTGTTTGGTCATGTGTAACATATATAAATGTAGTTGCAAGTCTATGATGAAGTTTTGATATTTCAGTTCTCATTTGTACCCTTAATTTAGCATCAAGGTTTGATAAAGGCTCATCCATGAGGAAAACCTTTGGCTCACGCACAATAGCACGACCCATAGCTACACGCTGTCTTTGTCCACCGGAAAGAGCCTTAGGTTTTCTTGTTAAAAGATGTCCTATGTCAAGAATTCTTCCGGCTTCTTGTACACGCTTGTCAATTTCAGCTTTAGGTACTTTTCTTAATTTAAGACCGAATGCCATATTATCATAAACAGTCATATGAGGATAAAGTGCATAATTCTGGAAAACCATTGCGATATCCCTATCTTTTGGGGAAACTTCATTTACAAGTCTATCGCCTATGTAAAGTTCTCCTGATGAGATTTCTTCAAGTCCGGCAATCATTCTTAATGTAGTAGTTTTACCACAACCTGAAGGACCAACAAAAATAATAAATTCCTTGTCTGCTATATCAAGATTAAAATCCTTAACAGCTACAAACCCATTTGGATATTTCTTTACTATATTTTTAAGTTTTAACTCAGCCATTATTTTTCCTCCTTATATATCGAAAATAGCTTATATAAATATAATACAATATTTTCAAGCTTCTAACCATATCATAATTAAACAAATAAACAAATTAACATTTGTTTAATTTGTATAGACAAATAATTATAGTATGAATTTTTTTATAATATTGCTATATTTATAATATTAAAACGGTAAGTCTATTGTAAAAAATAAGGTAAAAAAAATAATTATTATGACTTTTAAACTAATACAAATATTTTATGATTTTTAAAGCACTATAATTGTAATTTAATAGGCGGAGGAAGTTCCCACCGCTTTTTAAGTGGGGTGTTTACTCTTGCAGTAGGCATGAAAAGCTCTCACTAAATACAAAAGAGAGTAGTTTTGATGTTTTAAATTTTATGAAATTTCACCAAAACCCTCACCAAGAACCTCTGCTATATCAGAAACAATAATAAAAGCCTTTTTATCTATATTAGCTACAATTTCTTTAAGGCTTGCTATTTCCTTTTTTGACACAACACATAAAAGTACGTTTTTTTCATTTAATGTATATGCTCCTTTTCCGCTTAAAAGTGTAGCACCTCTTTCAAGTTCTTTTGAAAGGCATGAGGAAATTTCCGACCATTTATCAGATATTATATATGCGGCTTTTGCAAATGAAAAACCTTCGATTACAGCATCAACAATTTTACTTATTATATAAACGGATATAACAGCGTAAAGAGTTTTTTCAGCTCCAAATAAAAACAATCCGGCGGCTATAATAATTACATCTATAAAAAGCATAATTTTAGCTATGCTGAATCTTTTAATCTTTTTGTATATAACGCTTGCTGCCAAATCACTTCCTCCAGTAGTTGCTCCTACGGAAAGTATAAGCCCTATTCCAATACCCATAAGAACACTTCCGAATACACATACTAATACTATATCTCCGGAAAATTTATATATGTTTTCAGTTGCCATTAAAGCCGCTGAAAACATTACAGTAGCAAAAACAGTTTTTTTAATAAAACCAATTCCCAAGACCTTAAAGCTTATAATAAACAATGGAACATTTAATACAATATTAGTAATCCAAAGAGGTATTCCAAATCCAAAAATAAGTTCAGATGAATATTTTATAACAACAGCAAGTCCGCTTGCTCCTCCTACGTCTATATTATTAGGCTCAAAAAAAATATTAAGAGACAAAGACATAAGAAGTACTCCCGCAGCTATAAAAAATATATCCTTAAAAAGCTTATTTTTTTTATTCATTTAGAAACTACCTTCCTTTTATTTTGTGTTTAATCACCAAAAGCATAAACAAAGGAAGCTTTAACATTCTAACAAATCTTGAGGGTTGTTTTATAAGCCTGTAAAGCCATTCAAGTCCTAATTTGATAAATATATCAGGTGCTCTTTTTACAGCACCGCTAAAGCCGTCAAATGAGCCTCCTACGCCCATAAATATTTTTGCGTTAAGATTGTTTATGTTTTTATAAATCCATTTTTCTTGTTTTGGAGCACCAAGTCCTACAAGTAAAATATCTGGTGATAATTTATTTATTTCATCAATTATAAGCTTTTCCTTTTTATCATCAAAATATCCATCACTTGTGCCAATAATTTTTATTTTATATTTTTTTTCAATTTTTTCTTTTGCGTTTTCAGCGACTTTTGGAGCACCGCCAAAAAAATAAATTGTTTTATCTCCGTTTTTAAGTTTTTCAAATAAATTTAAACATAAATCATATCCGGCAACTCTTTGTTTAAGTTTTTTGCCGTTTATTGCTGAAGCATATACAACCCCTATTCCATCAGGGACGTTCATATCTGCACTGTTTAATATTTTTTTAAATTCACTGTCTTTGTAAGCGTCATATAATATTTCTGAATTAGGAGTAAAAATCATGTGTTTTTTTCCGTCTTTTAAAAAAGACAGCATTTTATCTGCTGCCTCATCTAATGTTATATTTGAAAAATCAACTTCAAGTATATTAACTTTATCCAAATTTATACCACCTTTTTATTTATAGCATATGTTTCAAATATTTCAGCCAATTATTTTATAACCGCCTTTTACAAGAAACCATGAATCTTCTACAATTCTTATTCCTCTCCCGTCGTCACGGGGAATAATAAGCATATGGTTTTTAATAATTTCTTCGTTATTAAAGACTTCTGTTCCTTGAGTTATGTCAACAATACCTGATTCAGTAGAGACATAACCAAACCCTCTTCCGCTTCTTAAAATAATTTCTGTACCTTCTTCACCTATAAGTTTTTGTCCAATTTTTACATTTACAGGAACATAATTTGAAGTTGAATTAGACGTATTAACTGCTGGATTAGTAATAACAGAATTAGTTCCGGAAGAATTATTTTGAAACGCCTCATTAATAAGCTTTTCAACATAACTTTTGCTTACAAGAGGGTCGTCGGTAGTTCCGGGTGAAGCGGCGTAAACAAAAGCCGCTAATGATATAACTGCCGTAGCAGTAAAAAATAAAGTTTTAAACCTCATTTTTTTCCCCCTTTTCTTTTCTTATCAAATTAAGCTGTTCATAAAGCAGCTTATCATTTTCAGATGCTTTTCTTTCAAGTACAACAGTTTTTTCATCAAGTTTCTTTTTCCAATCGTCGTAATTTTTTAATATATCAATCATTTGTGCGAAGATTCTTTTTTCGTCTAACTCCTCGTTTCTAATATCGCCGCCCTCCGGCATACCTAAGGCTCTCAAATAATAATCGACTTTTGGGTCGTATACAATTCCTATCATTGGTATACGTTTTACAGCAGAAAAAATAAGAGAGTGCAGACGCATACTCATCATTGCTTTAAGCTGTCCTATAATAGCTAATATATCTGATGGAGAGTATTCACCTTGAAGAATATATGCTCTCTCAGACATACTTGCTATTAATTTCATGGAAATGTCAACATCACGAGGCATTTGCATTGGAATAAGAAGTATAGCTTTATCTTTTTTTACAAGACAATCGCATACGTGAGCAAGTTTTTTTATAAAACTGTCTTCTCCGCCAAAGGCTTTATTCCAGTTTCTTATACATACTCCAATTATTTCTTTATCAATAGGTATTCCTTCTTTTTTAAGAAATTCCTGTGCTTTTTCATCAGAGGATGATTTAAGAGTAAACGCCGGGTCTGCTGTTACGTATATTTCGGGGCGGTTAACTCCTATACCTCTTAGGTCTTTTTCAGAAAGTTTCTCCCTAAGAGTAATTACATCAACGCTGTTTACAACAATTTTAATCATTTTCCTATTAAAGTGTCCTTTTACAGGACCTATACCGTTTCCATAAAGCATAACTTTTTTTCCGAAAAGTTTAGCCAGTTTTATTATACTCAAATAATACATTAATGAACGTGTACTTGTGCCGTCTTGTAAAAGTGTTCCGCCGCCGCTTAAAATAATGTCATTTTTTCTTATTGCATTAAATACCTGCACGGCGTTAAATCTTTGTATAGACTCGATTTTGTATTCAGTTTTAGTAAATTCCGGATTATACGACAAAGCGGTAATTTTAACGTCTGATGCCATCTGCCTTATATTAGCAGTCATTGCTTTTAACGTCGCCTCGTCGCCGCAGTTGCCGAAACCATGGTATCCTGCAATTAGTAAATTAATCATACGATTCCCTTCTTAACAAAATTCAAACGCCAGAAGTGCATCATTACAGCAGCAAGAAGCCAAAAACAAGTAGCCATCATAGGTACTTCAAATATATTTTCAACAAAATTATGAACAATAACACCAGCCGCACCACATAAAATACCTATTTCAATTTCTTTAAGCCCTTTATCCGCTGTAACTCTTATTGTTCTTAAAAAGCTTGTAAAAACGCTTAAAATAAGTGTCAAAAATGCACCTAAACCAACAATTCCCGTTTCAACAGCCGTTTTAAGATAATAATTATCCATATAAAATGTTTTTATAACTTCTGTTTCTATAAGCCTTTTTATTCCATGATTCATAGCGACTGCACCGCCAAACTGACCATGCCCTACACCTAAAAGCAGATTGTCTTTAAGTATTGTAAGCCCTCTTGTCCATCTTATAAGCCTTCCGCCTTTCATACTGCTTTCTATATATTCGGAGCTAAGCATATAAGAAAGTCTGCTTCCAACACCCGGAACAATAAGTATAGCCAATACACCTGCTATTATAGCCGGTATAAACCATCTTTTATCCTTTAAAAATACATATAATACCGCTGCTGCGGCAAAGCCAATCCATGCGCCTCTTGAAAATGTAAAAAGCAGGCTTATAACCATGCAAAGTGAAAGAAATATAAATAAAGCGCATTTTCCTTTTTTTCTTTGATTTAATCCTAAAGCAAAACAAATAGGGGCAGAAAGAGTCATAAGACTTCCCATAACATTTGGACTTCCCAATATTGAGTAAACTCTTGTTCTTACACCGGCTTCTTTACTGTCAACCCAGCCTGTCGGCATTTCAGCGCCAATAACATATTGATAAATTCCATGCATTGCTATAAAGCCTGAAATAAGAGAGAAAGCTATAAGCAGATTTTTAGCGCCTTTTTCAGTTCTTAAAAGCTGTACTGTTATAAAGTACCAAAGAATATATTGTACACTTGCTCTAAATCCCTCAATACCTATTGATATGTCAGATGTATTTACAATAAGTATAAAAAACATTGCTGTTATAAAAAAAGCTGCCGGAAAATCAAGAGGAGCAAGTTTTATACCGTCTTCTTTCTGATTTATAAAAAGCTTGTATATCCATAAAAGTATCAATACGGCAAGATAAGCCTCGTCCCATATACCGGCAAAACCTCCGGCAAATGTTCTTAAGAGAAAATCAATTATGCTGTATGCGGCGACTACATATGTAGCCTTTTCATAATCAGACATAACCATAATTATAAAACACATTGCAGCTATAACAAAAAGCATTGCTAAAAAACTTTCAGCCGCTCCTAAGAAACCTAAAACCGCTCCTAAAAGAACGAATAAATAAATCGTGTATTTTTTCACGTCATCACCAACTTATTCAAAAAATAAATATACAATAATTTTGTAAATACGGCTATTTAAAGCCGTTTCATAAAAATAATCCAAAAGCGCAAATATAAATCCTGTTATAAATAATATCCATGATATATATAATCTTATTTCTTTGTATGCTCCTATATAAATACATCCTATAAGATAAGTTAATGAAGCAGCCATAAATAAAAGAGCAAGCATATTAAATAAAGTTTTAGGTGAATTTTTTATTTCGCTTGTCTGTTTTTTAAATTCACTGTTTTTTATACATGGACTTATTAACGAATAAATAAAATTAGCAATTTTTTTAAGTATTTTACCTATATTAAATATAAAACGACCTGTTATGCTATTAAAATACCATGGAGTTTTATCAAGAAATTTGTTTAAATATTTTCCTGATACGCTGTTTTTTGAAGATGTGCTTATTTTGTCTGTAATATTTTTTAATCTGCTGTATTTATAGCTTGTAAAAGCAAAATTAAGCGTTTTTTTAAACACTGTTTCAATCATATTGCGACACCGCCTTTATTAAAACGATTTATTCCAACACTTTGCCTGTCAGTGTCTTTGAATCAATACCTCTGATTTTGCTGTTAGCCTCAACAATTTGTGTTTTAAGTATAAAAGGATAATTTATTCTTACTTCTTGTTTGCCAACTTTTAATATGACGCTTGATGGGTTTACTTTTTCTTTTATTACAACTATAACATCTTTCCACAAAGGATGTTCGGTTAAAATCATTTTACCGTCGGAGTTTGTTGATACATAAGCTGCCGGTTTTGATTCAATTGATACAATTTCAGCATCTGTAAAACCGTTATCAGCTACAAGTTTATCTCCAACATGCAAATTTTCAACAACTTCAGGAACTACAAGACTTGCATATAATGTTACATATACATATTCTTTTTCTGTTGTTATATTTCCGCCGTTAGCATTAATTTTACTTGAAAACATTTTATAGCCTACGCCGCCTATAATTGCTAATATTAAAATAACAACTATTAAATCAACAACGTTTACAAGTCCAAATAATTTGCCTTTTTCATCAATAAGCTTCACTTTTCATTCTCCTTTATTATTTTTTCGTATATTTGTTTATGAGTTAAAGCCATTTTTTTGTCTGAAAATTTATTTTTTGTGTCGTTATAAAAGGATTCACCGAGTTTTTTTCTTAGCTGAGCATTTTCAGATAATAAAAGTATTTTTTCACAAAGTCCTTTTGTATCCATTGTTTTTACAAGATATCCCGTTTTTCCATCCTTTATCATTTCACTTATTCCGCCTACGTCAGTACTTATTGTAGCTTTTTTCATTCTTGCACCTTCAAGAAGGGCATAAGGAAAACTTTCGCTTAAAGACGTAAGTGTATTTATATCAATAGCGTTATAGAAACTGTCAATATCGTTTACATGCCCAAGCATATAAATTTTATCTGTAAGTGATTTATTTTTTATCATTGTTTCATATTTCTCATATCCGCTTCCGTCTCCGGCTATAATAAAAACAATATTTTTATTTTTATTAACAGCCATTTCCGCTGCTTCAATAAATGTTGAAATTCCTTTTACAGCGTAAAGCCTTGCTGCTATTCCAACATAAATTTTTGTATCGTCGTAATCAATTCCAAATCTGCTGAAAAATTCTTCTTTTTCGACCATATCCGGCACATAATCAAAATCTATACCGTTGTATACAACAAAAAGTCTGTTTTCGTCAAAACCTCTTTCAATAAGCATTTTTTTAAATGCTTCAGTTACGGTAAGAACATACTTAAAACATCTCAAAGCCAATGAGTTGACGGGAGCAAATACCGCTTGCTTATACCATGTGTCTTTGAAATCAAGTTTATAATCACTATGGAGAGTAGTTATAATTGGTATATTTATTTTTCTTTTAATAAACATTGCTATATAATTTGCTCTCGCACCATGACAATGAACTAAATCATAATTGCCTTTATTGATATAACGGCATATTTTGCTTATTACCGTTATGTCATATCGTTTTTTTTGCGGTATGATTTTAACGGGAATACCACGCCTTTTAGCTTCCTTTGTGAATACGCCTTCCATTATGCACATTAATTCTACTTCAATATCTATTTCTATAAGCCGGCGTATAAGCGTAAGCACATGAGTTTTTGCTCCGCCTGTGTCGCCGCCGCTTATAAAGTGAAGTATTTTCATTTCAATATCACATCCTAAAAAAATAAGCAGACTATGGAAACATTTATTTATAAATATATGTTTCATGCTTTTTGTTTAAATACTGGTCGAAAAGTCCGGCAAGCTGTTTTGTCAGTTCTTTTCTTTCATAAGCTTTTATAACTTCTTCGTCAGGGTTAATAAGAAGTTGTCCTTTAAGCCATGAATTGTAATAATCAAGTAAATTTTGTTTTATTGATAAAACATTATTTGTGTCTGAAACAAACCCTATTTTTGTTTTTTTAACAAGTTCGGCAGCGCTTCCTTTTTCGGGTATTATTGCAGCTACTGGTTTTTTGGTAGCCATATATTCAAAAAGCTTTCCGGTGTAAAACGCCTCTGACCCTTTTCCGGCTCCTTCTATAAGTACAAGAGCGTCTGAAAGAAGCTGTTTTTTAACACATTCGTCATGAGGCATATATCCTAAAATTTCAATTTGTTTATCTAAACCAAAGCTTTGAGCATGTTTTTTAAGTTTTTGTATATAATAGTTTCCTATAAATTGTATTTTGATTTTTGAGCCGTCAATTTTATTCTCATTTATAAGTTCTGAAACAGCTTTAAAAAAAGTATCAGGTTTACGTCTGCCATATAATGCCCCTGTATAAGTAAGCGTGAATTTTTCATTATGTGTATTTTCTATTTTTATATTTTTAAAATCGTCAATATCATAACCATTTGGTATAACATAAAAATTATCACCTTTTATATTATTGTTTCTTATAAAATTTTCACGCATAATCGGGGTGTTTGTTATTAAAATATCTGCTTTTTCAAGTACAGCTTTTTCCATTTTTTTTTCGATTTTCATTCTTATAAAATTATGTGGATTATCAAGAAGATAAGGATTATTTGTCCATTCGTCCCTAAAATCGGCAGCCCATATTACATCCGGAAGTTTCTTTTTTATATACAATCCCAAAAGATGTCCGCTGTAAGGAGCACTTGTGGTGTATAAAAGTTTTATATTTTGTTTTTTTATTATATTAAGAGCCTTTTTTTTCCCCATTTCTGCCCATATTCTTGCACTGTCAGGAATTAATATTTTAAGAGCTAAAACTTTTCCGAATATTGTAAACGGCTTTTTCAACCCTGTAAAATCAAACGCTTTGCTTCTTATTATTTCTGTGCCGTCAGGTATATCTTTTAACAAAGTCTCGTCTGTTAAAGAAAGATTTTTGATATCCCTTGTAAAAACAACAGGCTCATAACCGAAACTTCTAAGATGTTTTACAAACTTTACACTTCTTTGCACACCTGAGCCGCCCTCAGGCGGAAACTGATTAGCGGCGAATAAAACCTTTTGCATTGTTTAAAACACAACCTTCCTAAGAAAATATTGATTTAGTATTAATATATCATAATAAATCAATATTTGCCTAATTCATTGATATTTTAACATGAAAGAATTAAAAACACAACATACAATTTTAAAACTTGTTTTATAGTCAGTGAGAGCTTAAAACCCCACTGACTATAAGAGTAAGCAAAATAGCGGTTAAATACCATTAAAAAATTTAATAAACATTTTGAATATCATAATACATTGTATCAGCGCCGGCTCTTATTCTAAGATATTTAAACGATGAAAGTTCTGCACTGTTTTGAGAAGAAAGACCGTTTAAAGTAATATATCTTACGCCGTCTTGTACGTTTACTCCGGTAGAATAGCCTGTTGCCTGTACAACAATAACATTTTTGTCAGTTTCTCTTACAAAGTCTTTTAATATTTTATGGAACATTTCTCTTTCTCTTACATCTGTTAAATTATTTCCGCTTCTTCCCCAAATATCTTTATCTATTCCAATTATTATGTTATTTTTGCTGAAGTCTTTTAAATAACTTTGAAACCATCTCCACTGGTCGTCGTTTTCTTTTCTTATTACTCCGCCTTTTGACGCTATGCTTATTATAGATACGTTTGATGTATTTGTAGTGTTATATTTATTATTCCATTGTACTGTTGGTACTGATGGCTGGCTGTTAAGCAAACTGTCGCCTACAAAATACATTGCTCTTGCGTTTTGCTGCATTTTAAGCATAACATTGTTTTCAACGGCTGCAATATTTTCGCCGTATTTCTTTTCTGTTTGACCGAAAACGGTTATATCTTCTTCTCCGGCTTGAGGAGCATTTGATAAATCTACTCTTTGATAATCTCTAAACTGTGTTGTGTAGTTTTGAGCCTTTGTCATAGGAGCAAGTACTGTAATATCATCTATAAGCAAACTTCCTTTTAAAGGCGTTGTAGTAGTTAGAGCCGCTGTATATATTTTATCTAAAACAACAGGATAAGCAACGGTTTCGGGAATTTCAGCCTGTAAATACTGCCAGTCGGTAAAATCTATGTTTTCTGAAAGAGTTACAGTATATTCTGTATTATTAGCATCTTTTAATAATGCTTTTAGTAAACAGCCATTTCCATCTCCTTTAAGCCAAAGCCCTATATTTGATGCTTCCCCTAAAGAAATAGGCGAATCTGAAAAACTTGCATACACAACTTGTGTTGTTGTGGCGTTTTCAATAAATCCATAATTAAGCATAAGTGAATTTGTTCCTGAATAATTTCCGGTATTTGTACGTCCTGTTCCTCCGGTTATTCCTGTTTCGGGAGGATATGTAATAAATTTTAAAGGTCTGTCATTTTCAAAAGATTCGACCTTATTCATAACTTTTCCTACCGATATATCAATACTTGAACTGTAATCACCATATAATGCTGTAAGTTTTGCAGTTCCGTTTCCGGAAGCGGTAAATTTTCCGTTTTCAACAAAACCTATTGTTTCATCATCTATACTCCAGTTTATATCAGTATAGCTAACGGGAGCTTCAAATCCGTCTTTATTTACAAGCTTAGCATTTAAGTATGTGCTTTCTCCTATATCTAAATAAGTTTTTTGAGCCTGTACATTAATAGCAACAGGAGCAGAAAGGACTTTTCCCTCCATTACTCCCATTTCAACCCCGTCAATATAAGCAGCTATTTTAATATCACCTGTTTCATAAGGGGTGAGTATATTTCCGTTTATTTCTCCAGAACCTTCTGTAACTGCATATGTAACAGCATCCGGATTAACATCAAGAAGATTATGATATTCATCATATCCTTTTATTGAAAGAGAGCCGGGGGCATTTTTTAAAAATATATTATCGTCATTATCCGTTCCAAATACCTTTAATTCACTTACGACTCCGGTAGGCCCGTTTACGGCTTTAATAGCAAGTGCATTGGCTACAAGTCTTTGACTTCCTTCTGAAGGTACGTTTTCAATAGTTATATTGTTTGTATCTTCTTTTTTTACAGCTACTGTTGTTGAGCCGCCTCCGTCAAGGTGTATGGCATCGTAAGCGCCGTATTCAAGCAAAAGTCTTGCCGCTTCGTTATGGGTAGCGCCTATGCCGTTTTTACGTCCGTCAATTGCCATTATAATAACTTTTGTTTTTTCTTTATTAACGCCTACAAGAGTTCTCGGATTTCTTCCGTTTTGCCCTATTATAAGACCGTTTGCTATAATTTGTCCATTTCTTAATATTTCTCCGCCACCGGAAATGCCGAAACTAATTTCACTTACATTTTTTGCCGGTCTAAACAAAAACTGCCCTGTTTCATTGAAACTTACTTTTTGCCCAACCGAAAAATATTCTATTTTATCATCTGCTGTGTCTTTTCTCATTACTATAATATAACCGTTTTCAGGTACATCAACAACTTCTCCGGCTGATGAAATTTTTGTAATTACTCCGTCTGCAACAACTATTTTTACAAGTCCTGATACTCTGTTATCAAGTGTTTTTGTGCTTGTTATAGCTTGTCTGTCAAAATATACAGGAGTTTTAAATCCGTTGTATTTATTTTTTGCTCCTATTTCAATAACAGGATTTGAAGAATTAAAAAATCCAAACTGTGTTTTTACGTAATCTATAAACGGAATGTTATCTCCGTCAACAAAAAAACCGGCATATTTATTATTTGATGAATTATAATAATTTTGAGCCTGTTCAATTTTGCCTTCTGAAAAAACTTGCCCCATACTTGACTGAGGGTTTCCTGAGCCAAAAAAGTCACCATTTACAGCAGCTATTACATTGTTTTCTTTTGCAAAACTTTCAACAGATTTTTTTAATCCGAACTCTGTTGCAGACTGTATTACATCTAAAGCTGCATTTGAATTGGTCATGTCAATTTGAAGTACATATACGTCCATCCAGCCGTCTTTGTATAATCTTGAACTTTTTTCATATGTAACACCTTTTGTTATAGTTTGAATGTCTTTATCTTCGTATAATAGATTGTCGCTTGTAGCGCTTGCTGCCGATATAAGTGTAGGTGTGTGAACCTGAGAAAATACCGTTGAAGCGGCTAAAAAAACAGACAGAGCAATTTTTGCTATATTTTTTTTCATAAAATATATTCACCTCAATATTTAAAAATTATAAGGAAATATTGATTATTTTTATATTTTTGTCAAATCAATATTTTCCTATTATACTCCTTTAAATTATATATTGCAATTTATTATACATTTTTTAAATAAAAATGTAAAATTAAAAATATAAAATAGTTGAAAAATCAAAAATTTTAAAGTTTATGCCATGCTTGTCTTTTTTGTTAATACATAGTATACTAAAAAAATAATGTTTATATAAAAATTAAATATATACTTATATATACGGTAAAATAATAAAAATAGTACATGCTTATGTTATTTTTAAATATTATTAAGGAGGATACTAAAAATGGTAAGGAGTATTTATTGGTACATTAATTTTGTAGGCTCATTGATTTTAAAAATACCGAAACTTATTCAAATGAAATATTTGAAAAAGAAAATATCACAGGAGGAATTTGACGAGCTTTCTTATAAGGTAACAACAAAATGGGCTGATAAAAGAATAAAAGCGTCAGGAGCGAAAATAACTGTACATGGTGAGGAAAATCTTCCAAAGGAAAATGTATTATTTATAAGTAATCATCAAGGAAATTTTGATATTGCTATATTTATGGCATCTATAAAGAAAGATACAGGATTTGTATCTAAAATTGAGATTAAAAAAATGCCTCTTGTTAATCAATGGATGGAATTTATACATTGTATATTTATGGATAGAAACGATATGAAACAGTCTTTAAAAACAATTTTAGAAGGAATAAGCATATTAAAATCAGGCTTTAGTCTTGTAGTGTTTCCGGAGGGTACAAGAAGCAAAAGCGACACAATGAGAGATTTTAAACCGGGAAGTTTTAAGCTTGCTTTAAAGGCAAAAGTTCCTATTGTACCTGTAACAATTGACGGTTCTTATAAAATAATGGAAAAAAATAACGGAAAAATAAAACCGGCTCATGTAGATGTTTATATACATAAGCCAATTTATACTAAAAATTTAACAAAAGAGGAAGAATCGGAATTACACATAAAAGTGCATGAAATCATAAAAAGCAAACTTACTAAAAATTGATTTTATTGTAATTTATAATATTACTATTGACAAAAATTACTTTTTATGCTAATATTATAAAATGTATCGATATATGGGAAAAGGACATTTTTACTTATTTAAAGTATATCATATAACGATGTTAAATTCAAGTTTTTTTATATTTTTATATTAAAAATGTTTTTCCGATTAAAATTTTGTTAATTCTGTAAAATTTTATTATAAACCGAAGCAGTTTTAAAATTGAAAGGACATGCTTCGGGAATTTTTGCGTTAAAAAAATAATAAGGAGTGAGAGTGCCATGAAAAAAAACAGAATACGTCCTGTTCAGTTAGGCAATGTGGTGCGTATGAGTTATTCCAAAATTGATGAAGTCCTTGATATGCCTAATCTTTTGGCATTACAAAAGGATAGTTATCAATGGTTTCTTGACGGAGGGCTTAAAGAAGTTTTTGAGGATATATCTCCAATAAGCGATTACAGCGGAAATCTTGTTTTGGAATTTATTGATTTTTCACTTGATTCCGAGCCTAAATATTCAATTGCGGAATGTAAAGAACGTGATGCGACATATGCGTCTCCTTTAAAGGTGAAAACGCGTTTGCATAATAAGGAACTTGATGAAATCAAGGAACAGGAAATTTTCATGGGTGACTTTCCCCTTATGACAGATACGGGAACGTTTGTTATAAACGGAGCCGAACGTGTTATAGTAAGTCAGCTTGTGCGTTCGCCCGGTATTTATTATGCAATAGATAAAGATAAAGTCGGAAAAAATCTCATAAGTACAACAGTTATTCCTAACAGAGGGGCATGGCTTGAATATGAGACAGATTCAAACGACGTATTCAGCGTTCGTGTTGACAGAACAAGAAAAGTGCCTGTTACAGTACTTATACGTTCTCTTGGAGTAGGAAGCGATTCAGAAATAATTGAGCTTTTTGGAGAAGAGCCTAAAATACTTGCAACTATTGAAAAGGACGTAACTAAAACATATGAAGAAGGACTTATTGAAATTTATAAGAAAGTACGCCCCGGGGAGCCTCCTACGGTTGAAAGCAGTGAAACACTTCTTAGAAATATGTTTTATGACCCTAAGAGATATGATTTAGCTAAAGTAGGAAGATATAAATTTAATAAAAAACTTTCTTTTAAAAACAGAATAAAGGGTTTTAAGCTTGCTGAAAACGCTGTTGACCCATCTACCGGAGAAGTAATTTTAGAAGCAGGAAAACTTATTAGCGCTGAAATGGCTGAAGATATACAAAATACCGGAATTCCATTTGTATGGATTTATGTTGAGGAAGAAAGAAAAGTTAAAATACTTTCAAATCTTGCTGTTGAGATAGATGAATTTATTAAGCCTTATGGATTTACTAAGGAAGATATAAACATAAAGGATAAAGTTTATTATCCGGCGCTTATTGAATTAATAGAAAAAAGCGAAGGTGAGAATTTAAAAGAACTTCTTATGCGTAATCATGCCCGTCTTTTGCCTAAACATATAACATTTGAAGATATAATGGCATCTATTAATTATTGTATGCATTTAGATTATGCAGTAGGAAACAAAGATGATATAGACCATTTGGGAAATCGCCGTATTCGTGCCGTAGGGGAACTTTTGCAAAATCAATTTAGAATAGGTCTTTCAAGAATGGAAAGGGTTGTAAGGGAAAGAATGACAATACAAGATATGGACGCTGTTACACCACAGGCGCTTATTAATATAAAACCTGTTACGGCAGCTATAAAGGAGTTTTTTGGAAGTTCCCAGCTTTCCCAGTTTATGGACCAAAATAATCCTTTAAGTGAAATGACGCATAAAAGACGTCTTTCTGCTTTAGGTCCCGGAGGACTTTCAAGAGAAAGAGCCGGATTTGAGGTTCGTGATGTACATTCCTCCCATTATGGAAGAATGTGTCCGATAGAGACACCTGAAGGTCCTAATATAGGTTTAATTAACTCTCTTGCCACATTTGCAAGAATTAATGAGTATGGTTTTATTGAAGCTCCTTATAGAATTGTAAATAAAGATGGAGATAAACACAAGGTAACAAGTGATTTTGTCTATATAACTGCCGATGAAGAAGAAACTTATGTTATTGCGCAGGCAAATGAACCTCTTGACGAAGAAGGCTGTTTTGTTCATCAAAAGGTGTCGGCAAGATTGGGAGAGGAAAATGTAGAGGTTGACCATGATTTAGTTGATTTAATGGACGTTTCTCCAAAACAGCTTGTTTCAGTTGCAACAGCCCTTATTCCTTTCCTTGAAAACGATGATGTAACACGTGCCCTTATGGGTTCAAATATGCAGCGTCAGGCCGTTCCGCTTTTAACTACGGAAGCTCCGGTAGTTGGAACAGGTATGGAGCATAAAACGGCAAAGGACTCAGGAGTTGTTATTGTTTCACAGAGAGACGGAATTATTGAAAAAGTTGACGCAAGTATGATTGTTGTAAAAGGTGACGACGGAAAAAGAGATACTTATAAACTTACAAAATTCAAAAGAAGCAACCAGTCTAACTGTATGAATCAAAGACCTATTGTAGATAAGGGACAGCGTGTGAAAAAAGGTGAGATAATAGCAGATGGTCCATCAACAAAATACGGAGAGCTGGCTTTAGGAAAAAATCCGCTTATAGGTTTTATGACATGGGAAGGTTACAATTATGAAGATGCAGTTCTTATAAGTGAAAAGCTTGTAAGCGACGATGTGTATACGTCGGTTCATATAGAGGAATATGAAGCGGAATCAAGAGATACAAAACTTGGACCTGAAGAAATAACAAGAGATATTCCAAATGTCGGAGACGATGCTTTAAGGGATTTGACTGAATCGGGAATTATAAGAATAGGTGCAGAGGTGTCTCCTAATAATATACTTGTTGGAAAAGTTACACCAAAAGGAGAAACAGAACTTACAGCTGAAGAAAGGCTTTTGCGTGCTATATTTGGTGAAAAAGCAAGAGAAGTAAGGGATACTTCTTTAAGAGTTCCTCATGGAGAAAGCGGAATAATTGTAGATGTTAAAATATTTACAAGAGCAAACGGAGACGAACTTCATCCGGGAGTTAATCAGCTTGTAAGAGTTTATATAGCGCAGAAAAGAAAAATTTCAGTAGGCGACAAAATGGCAGGACGTCATGGAAATAAGGGTGTTGTATCAAGAGTGCTTCCTGTTGAGGATATGCCTTTTCTTCCAAACGGACGACCTCTTGATATAGTTCTTAATCCTTTGGGAGTGCCTTCTCGTATGAATATAGGGCAGGTACTTGAGATACATTTGTCATTAGCAGCTAAAGTGTTGGGCTGGAAAGTAGCGACTCCTGTATTTGACGGCGCTGATGAAATAGATATTATGGAAACTCTTGAACTTGCTAATGATTATGCAAATAGTTCATGGGAAGAATTTGAAATAAAGTGGA
The DNA here is from genome assembly GCA_947086655.1 of uncultured Eubacteriaceae bacterium. Taxonomy (GTDB): domain Bacteria; phylum Bacillota; class Clostridia; order Lachnospirales; family CAG-274; genus CAMTZM01. The sequence continues at coordinate 23,382 of CAMTZM010000020.1, read as the reverse complement.
AAGATAAACTTAATTCAGAACTGTTTGATTATTTAGATAAAAATAAAGAAAACAGAGATGAATGGAAAGGTGTAAAGCTTAACCATACCGGCAAAATTCTTCTTAGAGACGGACGCACGGGAGAAGAATTTGACAATCCTACAACTGTCGGATTTATGCACTATCTGAAACTTCATCATCTTGTAGACGATAAAATTCACGCACGTTCTACGGGTCCTTATTCTCTTGTAACTCAGCAGCCTTTAGGTGGAAAAGCTCAGTTTGGAGGACAGCGTTTCGGAGAAATGGAAGTTTGGGCGCTTGAGGCTTATGGAGCAAGTTATACTTTACAGGAAATATTAACTGTTAAATCAGATGATATTGTAGGACGTGTAAAAACTTATGAGGCAATTGTTAAAGGTGAAAATATACCAGAACCGGGAGTTCCTGAGTCATTTAAGGTGCTTTTAAAAGAACTTCAGGCTTTAGGGCTTGATGTAAGGGTTCTTCTTGAAGATCAGACAGAAGTTGAAATAAAAGAGTCAATAGATGATGTTGACGAACTTAATGTAAATATTGAAGGTACTGAGATTGACGATGATATAGATGAGCATAAAAGTATTATAGATGACGTATTAGAAGACCCGGAATTGTTGAAGTTTGATGATATAGATGATGATGATATAGAACTTGATGGAATTGATTTAGATGAGTCAATATTAAATTCAGAAGAAACAGTTGATATTGATGATGATTTATTTAGAAATCTTGATAGTTTGGATGAAATTGATGAAGATAGTGATATTGATAAATTAAGTGATGAATAAGAGAGGAGAATAGAGCTATGAGCGAACAAAATACCGAACAATCTATTGTTTTTGATTCAATTAAGATTGGTTTGGCGTCTCCTGAAAAAATTCGCGAGTGGTCTCATGGAGAAGTTAAAAAGCCGGAGACTATTAATTATAGAACGCTTAAACCTGAACGTGACGGACTGTTTTGCGAAAGAATATTCGGTCCAAGCAAAGACTGGGAATGTCATTGCGGCAAATATAAGCGTATAAGATATAAAGGCGTTGTATGTGACAGGTGTGGAGTTGAGGTTACAAAAGCAAAGGTAAGACGTGAAAGAATGGGGCATATTGAACTTGCTGCCCCTGTAAGCCATATATGGTATTTTAAAGGAATACCAAGCCGTATGGGCATAATTTTAGGAATGAGCCCAAGAGCTCTTGAAAAAGTGCTTTATTTCGCATCTTATGTTGTTTTGGATGCCGGAGATACAGGGCTTAATTATAAAGACCTTTTAAGTGAGAAAGAATATAGAGACGCATACGAAAAATACGGAAATACTTTTAAAGTGGGAATGGGTGCAGAAGCAATAAAAATTTTGCTTAAAGATATAGACCTTGACAAAGAGGCTCAAGAACTTAAATCCACTTTGAAAAACTCCACAGGGCAAAAGCGTGTCAGAATAATTAAAAAACTTGAAGTAGTTGAGTCTTTTAGAGTTTCAAACAATAAACCGGAATGGATGATTCTTGATGTTATACCTGTAATTCCTCCGGATTTAAGACCTATGGTTCAGCTTGATGGAGGAAGATTTGCTACAAGTGATTTAAACGACCTTTATAGGAGAGTTATAAATAGAAATAATCGTCTTAAAAGACTTCTTGATTTAGGAGCTCCGGATATTATTGTAAGAAATGAGAAAAGAATGCTTCAAGAAGCAGTAGATGCACTTATTGATAATGGAAGGAGAGGACGGCCTGTAACAGGACCCGGAAATAGAAATTTAAAATCTCTTTCAGACCTTTTAAAAGGAAAGCAAGGACGTTTCAGACAAAATCTTTTGGGAAAGCGAGTTGACTATTCGGGTCGTTCAGTTATAGTAGTAGGCCCTAATTTAAAGATATATCAATGCGGACTTCCAAAAGAAATGGCAATTGAGCTTTTTAAACCTTTTGTTATGAAAAAGCTTGTTGAAGATGGTCTTGCTCATAATATAAAAAGTGCTAAACGCATGGTTGAACGTCTTAATAATGAGGTGTGGGACGTTCTTGAGGAAGTTATAAAAGAGCATCCGGTAATGCTTAACCGTGCTCCGACTCTCCATAGACTTGGTATACAGGCATTTGAGCCGGTGCTTGTTGAAGGACGTGCTTTAAAACTTCATCCTCTTGTTTGTACGGCTTATAATGCTGATTTTGACGGAGACCAAATGGCGGTGCATGTTCCTTTAAGTGTTGAGGCACAAGCTGAATGCCGTTTTCTTCTTCTTGCTCCTAATAATCTTTTGAAACCTTCTGACGGAGAGCCTGTAACAGTTCCTTCTCAAGATATGGTTTTAGGAATTTATTATTTGACGCTTGAAAAAGACGGAGAAAAAGGTGAAGGAAAAGTATTTAAAGATGAAAACGAGGCGCTTTTAGCTTATAATAACCATGTAGTAAGCCTTCATGCTAAAATAAAGGTTAGAAGAACATTTGAGATAAATGGCAAAGAAGAATCGAAAATTGTTGATACAACAGTTGGACGTATTATTATAAATGAGATTATTCCACAAGATATAGGTTTTGTAGACAGAAGTATACCAGAAAATATATTTAAATATGAAATTGATTTTCTTGCGGATAAAAAGGCACTTGGTAAAATTATAAATCGCTGCATAAATAAGCATACAGCAACAGAAACAGCGGAAGTACTTGATAATATTAAATCTTTGGGATTTAAGTTTTCTACAAGAGGTTCTCTTACTGTATCCGTATCAGATATGGAAATACCTAAGGAAAAGGTACAGTATCTTGAAGAAGCAGATAAAGTTGTTGATAAGATTACGAAAATGTATCGCCGTGGGCTTATGACTGATGAGGAAAGACATGAAAAAGTTATAAAAGCGTGGGAAGAAGCCGACGATAAAATTACAAACGCATTACTTTCCGGGCTTGGAAAATATAATGATATATATATGATGGCACATTCAGGTGCTCGTGGTTCAAACAGGCAGATAAAGCAGCTTGCCGGCATGCGTGGTCTTATGGCGTCTCCGTCAGGAGAAACAATAGAACTTCCTATAAAGGCTAATTTCCGTGAGGGTCTTTCTGTTCAGGAATATTTTATATCGGCACACGGTGCAAGAAAAGGTCTTTCAGATACGGCGCTTCGTACTGCCGATTCAGGTTATCTTACAAGACGTCTTGTTGATGTAAGTCAGGATATTATAATAAGAGAATGGGACTGTTCGGAAAATTCAGATGATGTTCCCGGTATGTGGGTAAGTGCTTTTATGGATGGGCAGGAAGTTATTGAACCGCTTACAGACAGAATAAGGGGAAGATTTTCTGTTTTGGATATAACTGACCCTCAAACAGGCAAGATTATTGTAAAAGCTGATACGATGATTAGTCCGGACCAAGCGGAAATGGTTGAAAAAGCCGGAATAAAAAAGGTATTGATAAGAACTATATTATCATGCCGAAGCAAAAATGGAGTTTGTTCAAAATGTTATGGAGCTAATATGGCATCAGGTCGTGTAGTAAGAGTAGGCGAGGCAGTCGGCATAATAGCAGCGCAGTCAATAGGTGAGCCGGGTACACAGCTTACTATGCGTACATTCCATACAGGCGGTGTTTCCGGAAACGACCTTACACAAGGTTTGCCGCGTGTAGAAGAACTTTTTGAAGCGAGAAAACCTAAGGGGCTTGCTATTATAGCAGAGTCTGGAGGAAAGGTAACTGTAACAGATACAAAGAAAAAACGTGAAGTAACTGTAATGAGTGAAAACGGTGAGGTTAGAGAATATCTTATACCTTATGGTTCACGTATAAAGGTATTTAACGGCGACGAGATAGCAGCCGGAGACGAACTTACTGAAGGAAGTGTAAATCCTCATGATATATTGCGAATAAAAGGCATAAGAGGAGTTCAAGATTATATGCTTCAGGAAGTTCAAAGAGTGTATCGTCTTCAAGGTGTTGATATAAATGATAAGCATATAGAAGTAATTGTACGTCAAATGCTTAAAAGAATAAAAGTTGAAGAAAATGGAGATACGGAATTTTTACCGGGAAGTCTTGTTGACTGGCTTGAGTTTGATGATGTTAATAAAAAAATGATTGAGGACGGTTTAGAGCCGGCTAATGGTTCAAGAACCCTTTTAGGTATTACAAAAGCGTCTCTTGCAACAGAGTCATTTCTTTCAGCAGCATCTTTCCAAGAAACAACAAGAGTTCTTACAGAAGCAGCTATAAAGGGTAAAATAGACCCTCTTATCGGTTTAAAGGAAAATGTTATAATAGGTAAGCTTATACCGGCAGGAACTGGTATGAATTCTTATAGAAAAGTTGACCTTAAACTTGAGAAAGAAGATTATATGATGTAAAAAAATTTTTTTAGGGGTTGCCTTAAAGCTTATTTTAACATATAAAATGAGTTTTTAGGCAGCCCTTAATGTTTTATTTATATAATATAATAAATAAAAATACACGATATTTTATAAAATTTATTTAAGCGTTTTTTTAGTGATTGCAAGTTATATTTTTGTATGGTAAAATTATAAAATGGTGTGTTTAAAGATAATGGAACGGTTTGTTTCAAATTTAATACAGGGAGTTAGAAAAAGTGATTACAAAAAGAGAAGATGTAAGAAATATAGCTATAATTGCACATGTTGATCATGGAAAAACAACTTTAGTTGACGAGCTGCTTAAACAAAGCGGTACGTTTCGCTCAAATCAAATGGTTCGTGAGAGAGTAATGGATTCGGGCGATATTGAAAGAGAAAGAGGAATAACAATTTTATCAAAAAATACTTCAGTATATTATAATGACACAAAAATTAATATAGTTGACACTCCAGGACATGCTGATTTTGGAGGAGAAGTTGAGCGTGTGCTTAAAATGGTAAATGGTGTTGTGCTTGTTGTAGATGCCTATGAGGGAGCTATGCCGCAAACAAAATTTGTACTAAAAAATGCGCTTAGTCTTGATTTGCCGGTTGTTGTATGTGTAAATAAAATAGACAGACCAGAAGCACGTCCAGAGGAAGTTGTAGATGAAATATTGGAACTTTTTATGGAACTTGATGCAAACGACGATCAGCTTGATTCACCTTTTGTGTTTGCTTCGGCAAAACTTGGAAAAGCGTCTCTTGAGGCGGACAAGGCTTTGGAAGCAGAAGATATGAAATGTCTTTTTGATACGGTAATTGAGCATATACCAGCACCTGAAGGAGATGTTGACGGAGGCTTGCAAATACTTGTTACAACTGTTGATTATAACGAATATGTTGGACGTATAGGAATAGGAAAGGTTGAAAATGGAATTATAAAAGCCGGACAAGATGCTGTTATTTTAAACCATCATATTCCTGATAAATCTGAAAAAGTAAAAATAAATAAGCTTTATGAGTATGAAGGGCTTGAAAGAGTAGAGGTAAAAGAATCTTTTGTAGGTTCGATAGTAGCTGTTGCCGGAATAAGCGATATACAAATTGGAGATACAATTTGTTCGGCTGAAAATCCTGTTTCAATTGAGTTTAATAAAATTTCTGAACCTACAATAGCTATGACTTTTAGTGTAAATGACAGTCCTTTTGCCGGACAAGAAGGTAAATTTGTTACATCAAGACATTTAAGGGAACGTCTTTTTAGAGAATTAAATACAGATGTAAGTCTTCGTGTTGAAGAAACTGATCAAGCAGAAGCTTTTAAGGTTTCAGGCAGAGGAGAGCTTCATTTGTCTATATTAATAGAGACAATGAGAAGAGAAGGATATGAGTTTCAAGTTTCACGCCCGGAGGTTTTATTTAAAGATGAAAATGGGAAGAAACTTGAACCTATGGAAATTGCTACAATTGATGTTCCTGAAGAATTTGTTGGAAATGTAATTGAAAAGCTTGGTACAAGAAAGGGAGAAATGGTTAATATGACTCCTTCAAAGGGAGGATATACGAGACTTGAATTTTCCATTCCTTCAAGGGGGCTTATTGGATATAGAAACGAATTTCTTACAGATACAAAAGGAAATGGTATTATAAATACTATTTTTGATGGATATAAAAATTATAAAGGTGAAATATCAAGCCGTCCGCAAGGTTCTCTTGTAGCATTTGAGACAGGAGATGCTGTAACATACGGACTTTATAACGCTCAGGAAAGAGGAGAACTTTTTATAGGAGCTGGAACAAAGGTTTATGCTGGTATGGTTGTAGGCAGAAATTCAAGAAATGCAGATATGGAAGTAAATGTATGTAAGAAAAAACAACTTACAAATACTCGTTCTTCTGGAGCAGACGACGCTTTGAGACTTACTCCTCATACAGTTATGAGTCTTGAGCAAAGCATAGATTTTATAGCAGATGATGAGCTTTTAGAGGTAACTCCTCAAAATCTCAGAATTAGAAAAAAGATACTTGATTCAGGTTTAAGAAAAAAAGCAAGGAAAAATTAATTTGTCCGTTGTTTGAGGTGAGTTTATGGGCGGAAGGTCGTCATTTGTTAAACAGGCTGCGATTTTGGCTGCTGCCGGCATAATAGTAAGGATATTAGGGTTTTTATATAGAGTACCGCTTACTAATATGATTGGCGATGAGGGAAATGGCATATATAGTGCTGGTTATTATATTTATACTTTTTTTCTTGTAATGAGTTCCGCTGGTCTTCCAGCTGCTATTTCAAAAATGGTTTCTGAGAAAATTTCTGTAAGACAGTATTATGCGGCTCATAGAATTTTTAAGGTTTCTCTTTTGTGTGCGGCTGTATTGGGAATGGTTGGTTCTTTGTTTATGTATTTTGGAGCAGAATGGTTTTGCGGTATAATACAAAGTCCGAGAAGTTATTATTCTCTTGTAACACTTGCACCTACAATATTTATTGTAGCGGTAATGTCGGTTTTTAGAGGATATTTTCAAGGAATGAACACAACTGTTCCAACAGCGTTGTCTCAGGTTGTAGAACAGGTTTTTAATGCGGTTTTCAGCGTTTATCTTGCTTATGTTTTTATGAAAAAAGGAGTTGAGTACGGAGCTGCCGGAGGTACGGCTGGTACTGGTATAGGAGCTGCTGTTGGTCTTATTTTTATAGCATTTGTTTACATGCTTTTAAAACATGATATTATTAAAAAAACAAAGAGAGATAAAAGATTTTATAAAGAAGAAAAGACAGGACGTATTGCTTTAAATTTACTTATGGTTGCTGTTCCTATAATTACAGGCACGGCTATATTTTCAATGACTAATCTTATTGATATGAAAATGGTTAATCAAAGACTTGCCGCAAGTGGAAGTTTTACTACAAAGGAAATAGATACACTTTATGGACAGCTTACAGGTAAATATGTTACTCTTACGACACTTCCGGTTTCTATTTCAACGGCTTTTGCAACAGCAGTTCTTCCGTCAATTGCTGCAAGTGTAGCTTTAAAGAAAAAACAAGAATTAAAGAATAAAATTGATACTACTTTACGTATTACTATGATTATTTCAATACCGGCAGGAATTGGAATGGGAGCGCTTGGAAGCCAAATTCTAAAGATGCTTTATCCAAACTATCCGGATGGCGGCATGCTTTTAAAGGTAGGAGCGATAAGTGTAATTTTTCTTGCTTTAAGTCAGATTGCCACAGGAATTTTACAGGGGCTTGGAAAAGTTTATGTGCCGGCTGTAAATGCTCTTATTGGAGCACTTATAAAAATACCTTTAAATTATATTCTTATTTCAATACCAGAAATAAATGTTTTAGGAGCAGTTATAAGTACAATAGTATGTTATGCTGTTGCGTCAATTCTTAATATTATTGCACTTGTAAAAACAACTAAAGTCACTCCGGATTTTAAAGGAATGTTTATTAAACCTATGGCAGCATCAATATGTATGGGACTGGCTTGTTATGTAGTTTATTATGGTATATATATGATTATTCCTTATAATACTTTTGCCACATTATTTGCTATTGTAATTGCTATGATTGTATATCTTTTTATAATGCTCATGCTTAAAGGAATTTTAATAGAGGATTTAAAACTTGTACCTTTTGGAAATAAACTTATACGGTTGTTTCAAAGGTTTGGTTTGATTTGATTTGATATTATATATAAGAAGGAGGAGTTTAGGTGAAAAGTAAAATTTTAAATTTTATATCTTTAATTATGGTTTTTATTGTTTTATCAGCTACGGCTGTTTTTTCCGAAAATGACTCACAGGGTTATGTTTTACGTAGTTCTAAAGGGTTTACGTTTGAGGAAATGAAACAAAAAGCTTATGAATATGAGAAAAATAAACCTTCATTTTTTGGGGTTGTAAATGACCCTGTATTTGAAAATAAATATGGAGAGCAATTAGATGAAAACTCTTTATTGATTTATAATGTTTTAGATGATAATTTTGATAAACTGAAAAATGGAAAAGAAGAAATTGTTATAAAACTTAAAGAGACTGTTAAAAGCTATTCTAAAGAGGAGCTTAGTCAAAGTATAAATATGCTGGCTAAAGATTGTTTTTACGCTTTAGGGGCGTTTGATTATGATAAAGCCAGTATATTTTGGATTAATTATAATAATATTTACGCTGAAGTTTTTTATTTGGAATATCCTGATGGACATTTTGAAGTTGATGAAATTGTACTTAAAAAAAATAAAGAATATGATAGTTATTATTTAGATGATTTTAAATCGGCTGATGAAGATATAATAAATTCTGTTTATGATGAACTTTATACTAAAATTGATGAAATAGTAGCTAAAGCAGAGTCTTCTGGAAATAAATCAATTTATGATAAGCTTAAATATTTTAACAGATGGCTTGTTGATAACAATGAGTATAACAGGTACGTTTCATCTAATGATAAAGATAAAAGAAAAGAAGCGTCAAAGCTTGCGTGGACGGTTATAAGCGGTCTTTTAAGAGGAAACACAAATTTAGAAAATAAGGAAAATCCAGTTTGTGAAGGTTATGCAAGGGCGTTTAAAATGCTTTGTAATAAAATAGGAGTTGAGTGTATACTTGTTGGAAGCAATGACCATATGTGGAATTATGTAAAAATGGAAGATGGAAATTGGTATGCTGTTGATGTTACATGGAATGACCCTATTTATAATGATGGATATATACCGTCAAAAGAAGAAGTTGATGTACTTAGTATGAAATATTTCCTTGTGGGGCAGAATACAATTAATAATGATGAAGAAACATTTATTTCAACACATAAGCCAAGCGGCACTCTTAAAATGTCTGAATCAAAAGGTTTTGTATACCCTTATCTTCAAAGTGAAAGATATGAATACAGAGAAGAACAAACAGAAACAACAACGAATAGTTATGAACAGACAGAAACAACAACAAACGATTATGAACAGACAGAAACAACAACGCAGGATATTACAGATGTGGAATATATTTTAGGTGATGCTGACGGAAATGGAAAATTAGATTTAAATGATGCGTCGCTTGTGCTTGAATATGTGCTTAATAATGACAAAAAAATGACTGATATAAAACTTGATAGAATCAACATGAAAGGAGAAGGGGAAATTACCGCTTACGATGTGGCATGTATTCTTAAAATTGTTTTAGATAATAAAAAAGTTAATTATTAAAGAGGAGAAACAAATGGATAAAATAAAGGTAATGAGTATTTTTGGAACAAGACCCGAAGCTACTAAAATGGCACCTTTAATAAAGGCTATGTCAAAAAAAGATGAGATAGAACAGATTGTATGTGTTACTGCACAGCATAGACAAATGCTTGACCAAGTTCTTGATATATTTAAAATAAAGCCGGATTATGACCTTAATATTATGACAAAAAGTCAGACTTTAACTGATATAACAACAAAAGCGCTTAAAGGGCTTGAAGAAGTAATGAAAAAAGAAAGTCCGGATATTGTGCTTGTACATGGAGATACAACAACTACGTTTGCCGGAAGTTTAGCTGCTTTTTATGCCGGAATAAAAGTAGGACATGTTGAGGCGGGATTGCGTACATATGATAAACGACAGCCGTTTCCTGAGGAGATGAACAGAAGACTTACGGGGGCTCTTGCAGATTTGCACTTTGCTCCTACAACACTTGCAAAAGAACATCTTTTAAAAGAAAATATAAATGAGGAACAAATATTTATAACAGGCAATACGGCAGTTGATTGTTTAAAAACTACAATAAAAGAAGATTATATTTTTTCACTTGATGAATTAAATAAAATTGATTATTCCAATAAAAGAGTTATTACAATGACAGCGCATAGACGTGAAAATTTAGGTGAACCTCTTGAAAATATATGTCGTGCGGCGCTTAAAATTGTTGAGAATTATAAAGATACTGAAATTGTTTACGCAGTTCATTTTAATCCGGCTGTACAGGAAACTGCCCATAGAATATTAGGAGGACATGAAAGAATTCATTTAACAGATCCTATTGATATGGAGGATATGCATAATTTAATGAATAAGTCTTATCTTGTAATGACAGATTCGGGAGGATTACAAGAAGAAGTGCCTTCAATGGGCAAACCTGTTATAGTTTTAAGAAATGTTACGGAAAGACCAGAAGGAATTAAAGCCGGAACTCTTAAACTTGCCGGTATAGAAGAAGAAAATATTTATAATACAGCAGCAGTTTTGTTTGATAATAAAGATGAATACAGCAAAATGGCAAAAGCAAAAAATCCTTTTGGAGACGGATTTGCTGCTGAAAGAATAACTGAAGCTATTTTATATTCATTTGGGTTTATTAAGCAAAAACCAGATGATTTTAATATTATGCAGTAATTTTTTGTTTAAAAAAAAGTTATATATAAAGCTTATAAACCAGTTATTTTCATAATTTTATTAAAATAACTGGATTTATTTTGATAATTGGTTTATAATAAAAAGTGGTTTGAAAAAAATTATTAATTAGTTCACTTACAGTGTTTTTTATGGTCTTAGAGGTGATAAAACAGTGAATTTGAAAGAGATTACTAAAGCTGTTAGTATGATAAGCTATGTTGGAATTTCAATGTTTGTCCCGATTTTTTGCTGTATATTGATAGGTCGTTTTATTGACAAGACTTTTGATACAGGAGTATTGTTTCTTGTTATTTTTACTGTATTGGGAGTTGGAGCAGCGTTTCGTACGCTTTATATGATAACTGTTAGAAAATTTAAAGATGATGATTGTAAGGATATTAAAAAAAATAAGTAGGTGATGCTTGTGTTTTCTATTTCTGAAACAAGCCGCAATGTTTTAAAAGCTATAACTGCAATTTCTCTTGTGTTTCTTGGCTTAGGAGTTTTAGCTATACTGTTTTTGTTTGAGGGAAAAAGTTTATACTCTTATTGTGCCGGAATTATTTTTGGGGCAGTATTTACATGTCTTAAATTTATGCTTTTGGAGAGAACTCTTAATCGTTCTGCTAATATGCCCTCGGCAAATGCACAGAATTATGTTAGACTTCATTATATGTTTAGATATTTTTTAACGGGAGTGGCGCTTGTAGTATGTGCTTTAAGGTCTCCCATATGTCTTTTAGGTTTTGTTTTAGGTCTTTTTTCACTTCGTCCGGCTGTATATTTAGCGGCTAAAAAAGTTAAGGACGAAATTGTTTAATTTTATTTAATTAGTTTGTTTGGGTATTTTTTTACCTTAACATAAAAGCTTAATCACAAATAATGTTAAGAAGGGAGGGATACGCATATGGATTCAGGATTGGATTTTAATAACCACATTATAGCTACCTTTAAGCTGTTTGGTATTGACATAAGGTTTACCGATACTATTTTGAATACTTGGATTATAATGGCTGTACTTATTTTGTTTGCCATTGTCGTAAGGATTAAGCTTAACAAATTCAAAGATGTGCCGGAGACCGGTTTTCAAAATTTCATTGAAGCTATAGTAGAGGCAATGGACAGCTTTGTAAGTTCAAATATGGGAATTAAATACAAATATTTTGGAAATTGGTTTTTTGGAGTATTTGCGTTTGTTCTTTTTTCAAATTTATTCGGACTTTTAAGTTTCCGTGCGCCAACGGCAGATTTAGCTACAACAGGAGCTCTGGCGTTTACGACGTTTATTCTTATACACTTTATGGGAATAATGACGGCAAAAGGCAGTTATTTTAAAGCCTATTTAGAGCCGGTTCCATTTTTGCTTCCTATAAATATAATAAGTGAATTTGCGACGCCGGTTTCTTTAAGTTTCCGTCTTTTTGGAAATATTTTAGGCGGTACTATTATAATGGGATTGGTTTATTCATTGCCTGCATATGTAAAAGTGGGTATCCCCGCAGCACTTCATGTGTATTTTGACGTATTTGCCGGCGCATTGCAGACATTTATTTTTGTAATGCTTTCTATGGCGTTTATAGGCGACAAAATACCTGAAGAAATGAAAAATTAGTTTTTTTAATTTAAGGAGGATGAAATTATGGAAAGTTTTGAATTGGCATCATTACGTGCATTTGTGTTGGGCTGTTCTGCAATAGGGGCCGGTATTGCTATGATTGCCGGTGTTGGTCCTGGTATAGGACAAGGTTATGCTGCTGGTAAAGGCTGTGAAGCAGTAGGTCGTCAGCCGGAGGCAAGAGGTACTATTATGTCAACAATGCTTCTTGGAGCTGCTGTTGCTGAGACAACAGGTATTTATGGTTTGGTTATAGCAATTATTCTTTTATTTGCTAATCCTTTGGTTGATTTAATTCAGAAATAAATTTAATTTAAGCTTATAAAAAAGGTGAGTTTACCTTGAAGGGAGGGTTTAATCCTTGAATGGCTTTATATTAACATTGGATCAGTCCTTTCTCATTGACGTTGCTTGGCAGCTTTTAAATACAGTTATACTTTGTGGTGTTCTTTCTTTTCTTTTATATAAGCCTGTGCTTAAATTTATGGAAAAACGCCGTGAGCGTATACAAAATCAGCTTGATACAGCAGATGAAAAGCTGACGGACGCCGGCAGGCTTAAAGCGGAATATGAGAAAAAACTTCGTGAAATTAATACGGAGCGTGAAGAAATTTTATCAATGGCACGTACACGTGCGGCTCAGCGTGAACAAGAAATTATTTCACAAGCCAAAAAGGAAGCCGAAACTCTTAAAAACAGAGCTATGACAGATATTCAAAGAGAACAGGAAAAGGCAAAGGATGAAATGAAAAAACAAATTATAGAAATATCTTCCGCTATGGCAAGTCGTTTTATAAAAGCGTCTATTGATGAAAATCAGCAGAAAAAGCTTGCCGATGAGGTTATTTCTGAACTGGGGGACGTTAAATGGCAGAATTAGCGGCAAACAGGTATGCGACTGCTCTTTTTGAATTAGCAATGGAGACGGGAAGGCTTGAACTTTTTGATAATGAGGTAAGGCTTGTTTATGAAACATTAAAAAATAGCAATGAGTTTTTGGATGTATTGAATCATCCTCGCATAAGCAGCGATGAAAAGCTTAAAATTTTGGAAAATGCTTTTAAAGGCAAAGTATCAGATGATATATTAGGTTTGTTTTCTATTGTTTTAAAGAAAAACAGAGAATCGGAACTTACGGATATTTTAAGGTTGTTTGGTTTGATGGCAATGAAACAAAAAGGTATTGTAGATTGTTATGTTTATTCAGCCCATGCGCTTAGTGATGAACAAATTAAACAAATAAATGTTAAAATGTCCGAAAAATTAAATAAGCAGGTTAATATTCACTCTGCCATAGATGAAAGCTTAATAGGCGGAATTGTTATAAAGGCTTGCGGATATGTTTTTGACGCAAGCATAAAAACTCAGCTAAATGAGCTTAAAAAGCAGCTTTTGAATATTCAGCTTGCGTAAATGTAAAGGAGTGTAGCTCGGAATGAATCTCAAACCTGAAGAAATAAGTTCTGTAATAAAAGAGCAGATAAAAGGTTATACCTCTAAGCTTAATGTTTCGGAGGTTGGTACGGTTATACAGGTTGGAGACGGTATTGCAAGAGTGTATGGACTTGATAACGCAATGAGCGGCGAACTTCTTGAGTTTGAAAATGGTGTATATGGTATGGCCCAGAATCTTGAGGAAGACAATGTAGGTGTTGTTCTTTTAGGTTCTGACGAAGATATAAAAGAAGGCGACAGTGTTAAACTTACAGGACGTGTTACGGCTGTTCCGGTAGGAGATGCTATGATTGGACGTGTTGTAAATGCACTTGGTCAGCCTATTGATGAGAAAGGCCCTATTAATACAGATAAATTCAGACCAATTGAAAGAGTAGCTCCAGGCGTTATTACCCGTAAATCAGTAGATACCCCTCTTCAGACAGGTATTAAGGCGATTGATGCGATGGTTCCTATCGGAAGGGGACAGCGTGAACTTATAATCGGCGACCGTCAGACAGGAAAAACCGCAATTTGTGTTGATACAATAATTAACCAAAAAGGTAAAGATGTTATTTGTATTTATGTTGCCATAGGACAGAAAGCCTCTACGGTAGCACGTATTGTTAAAAATTTTCAAGATGCCGGAGCAATGGATTATACTACGGTTGTTGTGGCTACGGCAAGTGATACATCACCGCTTCAGTTTATTGCGCCTTACAGCGGTTGTGCAATAGGTGAGGAGTTTATGGAGCAGGGAAAAGATGTTCTTATTGTTTATGATGACTTGTCAAAACATGCGGTTGCTTATCGTGCGATGAGTCTTTTGCTTCATAGACCGCCGGGACGTGAGGCTTATCCTGGAGATGTATTCTATCTTCATTCAAGACTGCTTGAGCGTGCAGCAAAGCTTGATGACAAATACGGCGGCGGTTCTCTTACGGCTCTTCCTATAATTGAAACACAAGCCGGAGACGTTTCTGCTTATATACCTACAAATGTTATATCAATTACAGACGGACAGATTTTCCTTGAAAGTGAATTGTTTAATTCAGGCGTAAGACCAGCAATCAATGCTGGACTTTCTGTATCTCGTGTAGGTGGTGCAGCCCAGATAAAGGCAATGAAAAAAATAGCCGGTCCTATACGTATTGAACTTGCGCAGTTCAGGGAACTTGAAAGCTTTTCACAGTTCGGCTCAGACCTTGATAAGGATACGCTTGAAAGACTTAACCATGGACAGCGTATAGTTGAAATACTTAAACAGCCGCAGTATAAAACTCTTGAGGTTGAAAAAGAGGTTGTAATACTTTTTGCTGTTACAAATAAATATCTTGATGATATTCCTACTGATAAGGTGTTAAGATTTGAGTCAGAATTTTTTGATTTCATGGAAGCAAAATATCACCATATTTTAAAGGATATAAGAGATAAGAAGCAGCTTAATTCTGACAATGAAAGTGAATTAAGAAAAGCTTTGGACACATTTAAGAAGGAATTTAACTAATAAAAAGAGGTGATATTATGGCGTCGATGCGTGATATAAAACGCAGAATAAAAAGTGTCAATAGCACCCAGCAGATAACAAAGGCTATGAACCTTGTTGCAAGCAGTAAGCTTACAAGGGCAAGAAACAGGCTTTTGGATACTCGTCCGTTTTTCAACGAAACAAGAAGTGTTATTGCGGAGCTTATAAATTCATCAGGCAGCATAAGCAACCCTTTTCTTGAAAAAAGAGATGTAAAAAATTGTATTGTTATACTTATAACAGGAGACAGGGGACTTTGCGGCGGTTATAATGTTAATATAAGCAAACTCGCAATGAACTATGCGGAAAAGGGAAAAGCAAAAGCTGTTACAATAGGAAGCAAAGGCCGGGATTATTTAAAACGAAGAAATGTTGAAATAATTAAATCGTTTACAGGCATTTCTGAAAATCCTAAATACAGTGATGCTCAGGAAATAAGTAAATTAGTTATTGATATGTTTACAAAAGGAGAGACTGACGAGGTATATATTGCTTATACCGAGTTTAAGTCAACAATTTCACATGAACCTAAGCTTGTGAAACTTTTACCGGCTGATGCTGATGATTTTAAAACAGAAAAAGATAAGGACGGCGTTTCTGCACTTACAATTTATGAGCCCAGTGAGGAAGCCGTACTTGAATATGTTATTCCTAAATACGTAAATACCGTTATATTCGGAGCAATGGTTGAGTCGGCAGTATGTGAACTTGGTGCACGTATGACAGCTATGGACAGCGCTACTGATAATGCGGCGGATATGATTGATACTCTCAACCTTCTGTATAACAGAGCCAGACAGGGTGCTATTACTCAGGAAATTACCGAAATTGTTAGCGGTAGTGGTATTTATGATTAGAAAAGGAGTGAAGACTTTTGGCTGAAAAAAATGTCGGCAAGATAATTCAAATTATCGGTGCCGTATTGGACATAAAATTTTCAAGCGACAATCTTCCGGCGCTTAATAATGCTATTGAGATAAGCAATGAAGGCAATGTTATTATTGCTGAAGTTGCACAGCATTTAGGTGATGACGTCGTTAGATGTATTTCTATGGCTTCAACCGATGGGCTTGTAAGAGGTATGGATGCTGTGGATACGGGTGCTCCTATAAGTGTTCCCGTTGGAAAGGCTACGCTTGGACGTATGTTTAACGTTGTTGGAAAGCCTATTGATGAAAAACCTGAGCCTAATAATGTTGAAAAGTGGTCTATTCATAGACAAGCTCCGAGTTTTTCGGAACAGGCAACTTCAACTGAACTTTTGGAGACAGGCATAAAAGCAATCGACCTTTTATGTCCTTATTCAAAAGGAGGTAAAATCGGTCTTTTTGGAGGTGCCGGTGTAGGAAAAACTGTTCTTATTATGGAACTTATACGTAATATAGCAACTGAACACGGTGGATTTTCTGTATTTTCAGGCGTAGGAGAGCGTACTCGTGAAGGTAATGACCTTTATTATGAAATGCAGGAATCAGGCGTTATTAATAAAACAAGCCTTGTGTTTGGACAGATGAATGAACCTCCGGGAGCAAGAATGAGAATTGCGCTTACAGGTCTTACAATGGCAGAGTATTTTAGAGACAAGGAAAATCAGGATGTGCTTTTGTTTGTTGATAATATTTTCCGTTTTGTACAGGCCGGTTCTGAAGTTTCTGCACTTTTGGGACGTATGCCAAGTGCCGTTGGATATCAGCCTACACTTGCTACTGAAGTTGGTACGCTTCAAGAGCGTATAACTTCTACTAAGAGTGGTTCTATTACATCGGTACAAGCTGTTTATGTGCCGGCCGATGACTTGACTGACCCAGCTCCGGCAACAACTTTCGCACATCTTGATGCAACTACGGTTTTGTCACGTGCCATAGTTGAGCTTGGTATTTATCCGGCTATTGACCCTCTTGAGTCTAATTCTCGTATACTTGACCCTCTTATTTTAGGAAACGAGCATTATGAAACTGCAAGAAGTGTACAAGCTATACTTCAAAGATATAAAGAACTTCAGGATATTATTTCTATACTCGGTATGGACGAACTTTCAGAAGATGATAAGGTTACGGTAAACCGTGCCAGAAAAATACAGCGTTTTCTTTCTCAACCTTTCTTTGTTGCCGAAAAATTTACAGGTTATGACGGAAAATATGTTCCGGTAACTGAAACTGTAAGAGGTTTTAAAGAAATACTTGAAGGTAAACATGACGATATTCCTGAAAGTTATTTCTTAAATGCCGGAACAATTGATGAAGTTGTCGAAAGAGCTAAAAATAACGGGTGATGATTATGGCTAATAAAATTCGTTTGCGTATTGTTACACCGTCAAAAATGCTTTGCGATAAAGAGGCAGAAATGGTTATTATGAGAACTACTTCTGGAGATACAGGTATACTTCCAAATCATCAGCCTCTTACCACAACTTTGGATTATGGTATCCTACGCATTTTTAACGATGGTAAAGAACAGGCTGTTGCCGCTTTTGGCGGGTTTGCGCAGGTTAGTCCCGAATGTATTACAATTTTGTCAGATGCCGCTGAATGGCCCGAAGAAATTGACGTAGATAGGGCAAAACATAGTAAAGAACGTGCCGAAAAAAGAATAGCATCAACTGATAGCAGTATTGATATTCTTCGTGCCGAATTATCTTTGAGACGTGCGTTGATTAGAATTGAGGCTTATGATAAATATAGGCATTAAAAAAAGTCCCGAAAGGGACTTTTTTCAGCGTGTCGACAAAGTCGACAACGCTGTCATCGAAAAAAAAGTTTTCGATGATTTTAAGCAGAAGAATAAAGAGACGTTTCTTCGTACAAGGCTTGAAAGCCCTTGAAACGTCTCTTTTCCTCAAACGGGCAAAGCCCGTTTTGCACTTTAAAGTCTGCGACGCTTTTTCCATAAATTAAAGTTTAAAAAAATTTTGATTTTTTTGACAGTCTGAAAAAAGTCCCGAAAGGGACTTTTTTTAATGTTTGTATTTGAATTATTTCAATGTTACTTTAGCGCCAACTTCTTCAAGTTTAGCTTTGCAGTTTTCAGCATCATCTTTAGCAACATTTTCCTTAATAAGTTTTGGAGCGTTGTCAACAAGTTCTTTAGCTTCTTTAAGTCCAAGACCTGTTACTTCTCTAACTACTTTTATAACTTTAATCTTTTCAGAACCAACCTCAGTAAGTTCTACGCTAAATTCTGTTTTTTCTTCAGCAGCTTCTCCGCCAGCAGCTCCGCCAGCAGCTACTACCATACCAGCAGCAGCAGATACGCCAAATTCTTCTTCAGCAGCTTTAACTAAATCGTTAAGTTCTAAAACTGTAAGTTCTTTAACAGCTGCAATTATTTCTTCAATTGATAATTTTGCCATTTCAATTTCCTCCATTTTAAATTTTTTATATTTATAGATTATCTGAATAATTTTTAAAAGTATATAAAAACGATATTTTTATATACGTTCTAAGTAAATGCTGATTTAATCAGCATATTAAAAATAATTGTATTACGCTTCTTCTGAACCTTCGCCTTTTTCTGCAATAGCTTTGATAACTCTTGCAAATGAACCCATAGGAGATTTGAAACTTCCCAAAAGTTTTGAAAGAAGAACATCTCTTGAAGGTATATCAGCAATTGTTTCCATTCCCTTTGAGTCGTAGCATGTTCCTTCTATTACTCCGGCTTTAAATTCTAATGCTTTAGCATTTTTTCTGAATTTATTGATTATACCAGCAGCTACGGTAGGGTCTTCATAACAAACCGCAAGGGCGCTTGGACCTTCAAAGTAAGGCTTTAAACCTTCATATTGAGTACCTTCAACAGCAAAGTTCATCATTGTGTTTTTATAAACTTTGTAGTCAACACCAGCTTCTCTTAACTGTTTTCTTAATACAGTATCTTGTTCAACAGTTAAACCAATAGCGTCAACTAAAACAGCAGAAGTAGCTTTTTCAAGTTTTTCTTTGATTTCACTTACTATAACTTGCTTTTGCTCAACTTTAGCCATTATTACACCTCCTTTTATTTATATAAATTGCCGTATATAAAAAAGCTTGTCTGCACGCAGACAAGCTTAAAAGACATTCAAGATTATCCTCGGCGGGCAAGTACAAAACTTTTACGTATAAACACCCACTGTCTACGGCACTCCATATATCCTACCATATTAAATTAATTCTGTCAAGTATTATTTTATTTTATTATAAACACCATTTATTAATACAGCCATTTCGGCTCTTGTAATATTTGCCTTAGGATTTATATTTCCATTTTTGTCGCCGCTTACTATTTCCATTGATACAAGCATTGCAGCAGCTTCTTTGGCATATTGGCTTATTTGTGAGTTATCTTTAAACTTGTTTAAAACAGCAGTATCAGCGTTTTGCGTTATACCAGCGTTTTTCATAGCTCTTGCTACAATTACAAAAGCATCTTGTCTTGTTATATACCCTTCCGGATTAAACATATTATTTCCTATACCAGTTGCAATGGATTTTTCTTTTGCGGCAGCAAGCGCTTTAGCATAATATTTTGAACTATTTACATCATTAAAATTGTCCGTTGATGTAGTTTCAATTTCAAGTAATCTCGAAATTACTAATATAAGGTCAGCTCTTTTTGTATTAGCCTTAGGTTCAAAAAGATTGTCGCTTACACCGTTTAAAATACCTAAAGAACATAAGTTTTCAACAGCATCTTCTGCCCATGCAGCTTGCCACATATCTTTAAAGTCTTTTTTGAGAGTTGAAGATGTGTTAGTTTTATCTGTGTTTTGTGTTGTTATTTCTGCTTTTGATTCTGTTGTAGTTTCTGTTTTAATTTCAGTTACGGTTTTTGTTGTAGTTTCTGTCTTTTTTGTAGCTGGTTCATTTTTATTATTTTTATTATTGTTACTATTGTTATTATTGTTGTTATTGTTGTTATTATTAGTAGAACTTCCTTTTACAGTAATGAATGAACTTGTTGAGTAAATAGGTAAATCTTCAGTGTCATATGTATCGTTTAAAAATTTTGAGAAAAACATATTATCAGCAGATGTAAGACTTATTTTTGATGTGCCGTTTCCAACTGCCTCAAAGTTTACTCTTAAAAGAATTCCGTCACCATTAACATTTATAACATCTGAAGAACCATCTGTTATATAATTTGTGTAATAAAGTGGAGAATCGTTTTTTATTTTAATAGCTTCGTTTATAGCATCATATGGTATAACAGGCATATAGTTTCCATTATTATTATATTTTATTTCAGCAGCGTTATCATTGCTTGAATCACCGGCTATTGGTTTAATTATTTTTGAGTTATATTCAATATTGATTACAAACGAACATATACCAGGATTATTTTTAAGAACAAAGTCAACATAAAATTTATCGCCCACTGAAAGATCATCGCTATTTGGAATAGCTGTTACAGTAAACGCATCGGAGGGAATATTTGAAACATTTGACGCTTGTGATTTTTCATTATAATATATTGTGTTTCCAGTTCTGGCAAATGAACTTACGCTCATAAAACTAACGGACAAAATGCCGCAAAGTAAAAAATACGCTAATTTTTTCATACCAAATACCTCCTTTATGTATATTAAAAAAGGCCGGCACAATTTATGACCGGCCAAACAAAGAATTATTCGCTTAATTTAGCCTGATTAACTTTTACACCTGGGCCCATGGTAGTTGAAATAACAACACTTTT
Source organism: uncultured Eubacteriaceae bacterium (assembly GCA_947086655.1). Classification (GTDB taxonomy): domain Bacteria; phylum Bacillota; class Clostridia; order Lachnospirales; family CAG-274; genus CAMTZM01. The sequence continues at coordinate 2,391 of CAMTZM010000020.1, read as the reverse complement.
CAAGTACTGACCTTTAGTTGAAGCAGGCTTAGCTTTTATGATAGCACCCATAAGAGTTTGGAAGTTTTCTAACAATTTTTCAGCGCCAAAAGAAACTTTTCCCATAGGGACATGAATAATATTTGTTTTATCAAGGCGATATTCAATTTTACCGGCTTTTATATCAGTAATGGCTTTTGCAACATCCATAGTAACTGTACCAGCTTTTGGATTAGGCATAAGACCTTTAGGTCCAAGAACACGTCCAAGACGACCTACCAATCCCATCATATCTGGAGTAGCTACAATAACATCAAAATCAAACCAATTTTCACCTTGTATTTTAGCAACTAAATCTTCAGCGCCTACAAAATCAGCACCAGCCTTTTCAGCTTCGTCTGCTTTATCACCTTTAGCAAAAACCAAAACACGAACTTTTTTACCTGTTCCGTGTGGAAGTACAACAGCGCCACGTACCTGTTGGTCTGCATGTCTGCTGTCAACACCTAAACGAATGTGAGCTTCTACAGTTTCATCAAATTTTGCAATACTTGTTTTTGTAACTAATTCACATGCTTCATTTGAATCATAAAGCATTGATTTGTTAACAAGTTTTGCTTTTTCAATATATTTTTTTCCTCTTTTCAAGATAGTATCCTCCTTATGTGGTAATATCGGGAGTTTTTCCCTCCCACTTTTTAAGAATAATAATAAAAATTATTCTTCAACAACAATGCCCATGCTTCTTGCAGTACCCTTAATCATGCTTATGGCAGAATCAAGAGTAGCAGCGCTTAAATCCGGCATTTTCATTTCGGCGATTTTTTTAACTTCATCTAAAGATATTTTAGCAACTTTAGTTTTGTTTGGCACACCTGAACCTGATTCAATTTTACATGCTTTTTTAAGTAAAACAGCAGCCGGAGGAGTTTTTGTAATAAAAGTAAAACTTTTATCTTGATATACTGTTATAACAACAGGAATAACAAGTCCGGCATCTTTTGAAGTTCTTTCATTAAATTCTTTGCAGAAACCCATAATATTTACACCATGCTGTCCTAAAGCTGGACCAACAGGCGGAGCTGGAGTAGCCTTTCCAGCTGCAATCTGCAATTTAATATAACCTGTAATTTTCTTTGCCATTTACGGCACCTCCTAAAATAAATGTGGTAATTAGCGGGATTTTCCCTCCCACGGCGATAATTACGCCATTTGTGAAACTTGGTTAAAGTCAAGCTCTACCGGTGTTTCACGACCAAAAATTGAAATTTTGACAACTAAAGTATGCTTATTAATGTTTACTTCTTTTACAATTCCAGTATTGTCTTCAAAAGGACCTGATTTTACTAATACGGTATCTCCTACATTAATATCAATTGATTCCGTAAATGACTCAATGCCCATCGAACGAACTTCTTCGTCAGTAAGTGCAACAGGTTTTGAACCAGGACCTACAAAGCTTGTAACACCTCTTGTATTTCGAACAACATACCATGTATCGTCGTCCATAATCATTTTTAAAAGCACATATCCCGGAAAAACTTTTCTCTGTACCACTTTTTTCTGCCCGTTTTTAAGCTCAACGGCATCTTGAAGCGGCACTATAACCTCTTGTATACGTTCGTGCATACCACGGTTTTCTACAAGCTTTTCAATATTTGCTTTTACTTTATTCTCATAACCCGAATAGGTATGAACAACATACCATTTAGCTTTTTCCTGTTCAGACATAAGACCATCCTTTTATTATAACATATTGTTAAGTTTAAGGAATCCAAGATTAAAGGCGTAATCCATAGCGAAAATAATAACACCTACTAATACGGATATAAAAATAACCGTTATAGTCTGTTTAATAAGATCATCTTTTGAAGGCCATGTTATTTTCCTAAATTCCGCCATATGCTGGCTTATAAAACCTGCTCCTTGTTTTTTGTCCTGTTTTTTGTTTTTTGAGTTCTTATTTGACTCTGTAGAAGGTTTTTCTTCTTTTTTTTCATCGTTGTTTACATTCATTGTGTTTTCTTCCATTTGATTAAATCACTGCCCCTTTCACAGGTTTACAAGAAATTATTTAGTTTCTCGGTGTAACGTGTGCTTATTGCAGAATTTGCAGTACTTTTTTGTTTCCATTCTATCGGGATGCGCTTTTTTGTCTTTCATAGTGTTATAGTTGCGCTGTTTGCAGTCAGTACATGCTAAAGTAATTTTTGTTCTCAAAACTTCCACCTCGCTTGCATATTAATTTCCTTATTTATCATAAATAAAAATAAGCAATAAAAAAAGACGTTTATCGCCTTTAAAATAATAACATAATAGCATACTAATGTCAATAGTATGTTTTTGTTATTGTATTAAAAAATAATAAATGACACTAAAAGACATTAAAAGACACTTTATGTCACTCTATTT
>CAMTZM010000019.1 GCA_947086655.1 uncultured Eubacteriaceae bacterium | reverse complement strand
ATAAACCGACCTCCCAATCGTTAGATTTTGGTCTAACTTTTGGGGGTCGGTTCATAAGTAAAATGATAATAATGTCTTTTTTATTTACTTATATAAATAATTTATTTTAATTTTTATTTAATTTTTAAATTTACAGCAATTTTTATTTTTTTTAGGCATTGGTTTCATACAATCCGGCTTAGGAATGATAAAACAACGTTCAGAATCCATATAATCCTGTACATATCTTAAAGCTTCACCAAACCTTTGAAGATGAACAACTTCTCTTTCTCTTAAAAATCTTATTGGTCCAACTACATCAGGGTCATCTGTCAAACTTAGTATATAATCATAAGTTGAACGTGCTTTTTGTTCTGCCGCCATATCTTCATATAAATCAGTTATAGGGTCTCCTTTAGATTGTAAATACGCTGCCGTAAACGGTACGCCAGCCGCACTTGATGGATATACGCCTAAACCATGGTCAACATAATAAGAATCAAATCCGTGTTTTTTTATTTCATCAATATCAGCATCTTCGCTTAATTGATGTACTATTGAACCTATCATTTCAAGATGGGCTAATTCTTCCGTACCTATATCATTTAATGTTGCTTTTGCCTGTGGAGTTACCATAGAAAATCGCTGGCTTAAATATCTAAGTGACGCTCCCAGTTCTCCGTCTGGTCCTCCATATTGCGTTAGGGTACATTTTAAAAGTTATAGTAAAAATATAAACTTTTTTTAAATTTATTATAAACTATTTTTTCAATAAAAATTTTTAAAAAAGAATTTTTTTCTAAATTATCAATATTACTTTCAAGCAGTTTACTTAATTCAATATTATTTTCTATACTTAAATTATTTAATAAATTTAAAGAATTTAATTTATCCTCTGTTTCTTTTATTTTATTTGTAATATACATTTTATTATTTTTATATTCTTCTACTGTGTCAATTTCTTGTAAATAAGCTTCTTTAGCTCGTGCAAGTTTTTTATTTAATATTTGTATTTCTTTATTTAAAATATTTACCTCATTTAAGTCTTGCTTTTTGTTTACATTTATTTTATACATAATTGGGCTTTGCGTACATAATAAAATATTATTAATATGCTCTAAAACAGCTTTTTCAAGTATTTCCATCTTTATAAAATGGGATACTTCACATTTTCCTTTAACGTAGTTACCACATTGAAAAGCTGTTTTACCACACTTAATTAAAGAAGCTCCGCATTCTGAGCATTTAACTATGCTGCTTAACCAATGTTTATATTCTTCCATTGGACGTTGTTTATAAGTATGTTTTTTACTTTTTATTTTTTCAGATACTTTATCAAACAGTTCACTGCTTATAATCGGAGGAAAATTTCCTTTTTCAATTATCGTCATTGGGTTATTAAAATTTCTTTTTGTTTTACCTGTTGGTGTCCAACGTGAATACCCTTTATAAACTGGATTTTGAAGTATATATTCTACTGTACGTCTCTCTATTTTGTTTCCACGATGCGTATATGCCCCCATATCATTTAAACGCTTTGCTATTGTAAGTAAAGGCATTCCGTCTAAATATTGATTAAAAATAAATTTTATATACTCAGCTTCTTTTGTATTTATCTCCATTGTATCTGTATTTGTTTTTTTAATATACCCAAGAGGAGGACATGCCTGATACTCTCCTCTTACAGCCTTTTCTTTCATACCTTTTTTTACTTCGTCAGCAAGGTTTAAACTATAATATTCTGCCATTGCTTCAAGCATACTCTCAAGTATAACAGAAAACTTATCATCTTCAAGCTGTTCGGTAATACTTATTACTTTTACACCACATTCTCTTTTTAATAATGATTTATATACAACACTGTCTTCACGATTTCTTGAAAAACGGTCAAATTTGTGTACAAGAATAATTTCAAATGGACAAGGTTTTTTTCTTGCACATGCAATCATTTTCATAAATGCCGGACGTTTTTCTGCTCTTTTTCCTGAAATACCTTCATCTTTAAATATAAAACTCTCATCAATCTCAATATTATTTTTTACAGCGTATTCTTTCAAAGCTTTTAGCTGTGCCTCAGGGCTAAATTCAAGTTGCTCGTCGGTTGAAACACGAATATAAAGAGCTGCTTTTTTCAATTAAAAATCTCCTTAAATAAAATATATACATAGTATTTATGCTTTAAAAATAAAATTAATAATAATTATTAATTTTTTTATATATAATGCACAAAAATTACAGGGGGTCTTTTTTATGAAAAAAGATATAAGATGTATAGATATATTTAACAATAAAATATATGAAAATAATAAAAAAGAAGAATTAAGTAATATTTGTGAATATATAATAAGTGAACTTAAAAAAAATGATAAAATATGATATAATTATAGAAAACAACTATTTGTTTTTATTTAATTAAAACGTATGCTTATAAGCCAAAGAGAGGAGGAATAAAAATGGCAAAAAAAATTTGTTTTTTTATGGTAATTATTGTATCTGTTTCATTTTGTGTAAATTTATTATCGGCAAATCAAAAAACTAATTTGTCATCTTTTAATGTTGCAGCGTTTCCGGAAGCACAAGGCGGCGGTATGTACTCAACCGGCGCAAGAGGTGCTTATAATCGAGAAATTTATCATGTTACTAATTTAAGTGACAGTGGAATTGGTTCTTTAAGAGATGCTGTATCAAAAGACGGAAGGATTATTATTTTTGATGTCGGCGGAAATATAAAGTTAGAAAAAAGTTTAAATATAGACAAAAATAATATTACTATTTTAGGACAAACCGCCCCCGGAGACGGAATAAGTATAGATAATGAATGTGTAAAAATACATGGAAGTAATATTATAATAAGATATTTACGTTTTCGTATGGGTTCAAAAACTAAAGAAGAAGATACTGTAACAGTACTTAATGGCAACAATATTATAATTGACCATTGCAGCATGTCATGGAGTATAGATGAATGTTTATCCTTCTATGCTGTTAAAAATTTTACCGTTCAATGGTGTATTATTTCTGAAAGTTTAAATAATTCAATACATATAAAAGGAACTCATGGAATGGGAGGAATATGGGGCGGCATTAATGTATCGGCACACCACAATTTATTAGCCTCTCATAACAATAGAAATCCAATGGTTGGAACAGGGGCTACTGTTTTATCTTATGAAAATAGACCCGATACAGATGGATTAGTTGATATTAGAAATAATGTTATATACAACTGGGGAAATTCGTCTGCTTACGGAGGACAAAATGGAGTAAGAGTTAATTTAATAGGTAATTATTACCGCCCTGGACCGGCTACTAAATCAAGCGGAGCTCAAAGACTATATTTATTGCACGGTACTGAAAAAGAAAGCACCTCTCTTATGGAAAACGGAGGAACTACCGGCGCCGGAAAAGGACAACTTGGTTGGTCAACTACTTTATTCGTAGATAAAAATTATATTGAAGGTGCTAAAGAAGTAAATGAGGACAACTGGCTTGGCGTAAAAAAGGCAAAAAATGTAGGAGCATGGGAAGACTCATGGATAAAATGTGAAAGTATTGAATCGGGAATATATGTAAATGGAGAATTAAAAGCAAACGATGAATATATATATAATTATCCAATTATTACTCAAAGTCCTCAAAAAGCTTATGAAGAAGTTTTAAAATATGCTGGAGCATCAATTATAAGAGACAATGTTGACGAACGTGTTATAAATGATGTTATAAACAAAACAGCTCCTACCGGAAGTAAAAGCGGTCTTGGGCTTATAGATTCACCTGATGATGTTGGAGGATATCCTATTTTAAAGGGAGGAGAAAAACCTTTAGATACTGATAATGATGGTATGCCAGACTTTTGGGAAGATAAAAACGGTTATGATAAAAATAATCCAAACGATGCCGTAAATATTGATAAAGATGGATATATGCCTATTGAAAAATATTGTGAAGAATTAATTCTTCCAAAAGGTGAGTTAAAAAATGATAAAACAGCTTTAACAGACGAAATTTACAAAGCTTTAAAAATAAAAAAAGACGGCTATACAAAAGACTCATGGCAATCTTTCTCAAATGCACTTGAAACAGCACAAAATATAGCTGGTATGGTTTATCCATCTAAAGAAGATATTGATAATGCTTTAATATTATTAAAAAATACAATTAATTCTCTTGAAATTGATGAAAAATATGATTTAAGATTTTTAATTAATAAAGCTGAAAGTTTAAATTCTTTAGAATATATTAAAGATGGTTTTGACATAATGCTTAATAAATTGGAAAAAGCAAAAACAGTTTATGAAAATATAAATTCAGAACAATCTGAAATAGATATTGTCTCTTTAGAATTAAAAGAAGCTTTGGATAATTTAGAGTTTAATTACAAATATCTTCTTGAATCTAAAATATTTGAAATTAATAAGATAAATCAGATGGATTATTCTGTTGACGATATAAATGATTTAGCAAATGAAATAGAAAAAGTAAATAATATTTTTGAAAACAATAAAAACAACAATGAGGAATTTAAAGCAGCATATGAATATATTAAAAATGCACTTAAAAAACTAACTCCCTCTAATGATAAAGAAACAAGAGTTACAGGTGATTTTGAAAATATGGCTTGCTTTAATTTATCAAATGGAAAATATGGAAACTATACAGCGTCTCTTGATGAAGAAAACAGTTTTTTTATAAAACAAGGTATAGCCGGAAACGATTCAAAAGCTCTTATTATGAATGATGTAAACAACAAAAGGACAAGTTTTCAATATAAACCTTCGGAAAGAAAAAAAGGAATATTAAAATTTAAAGGAGATTACTGTTTTTTAAGTGAACCATTAACAGAATTAGTTTTGTTTAGAGCCGCTGATTCAAATTTTTCTGGAGTTTCTTCAAATAACTTTTTTGATGTTTCAGTTATTAAATCCGGTCAAAATTCTTATTTAAGATATAGAAATTATAGTACAGGTGAAACTTCATCTAATATAATAAGCCAAAAGGCACTTGTAAAAAATAAATGGTATACTTTAGAAGTTACTATTGATACAATTAAAAAAGTATGCTCTATTTCATTTGATGATACAATATGCGAAAATATACCTTTATATAATAATGATATTGCAATAGATAGATATTCAATTGAAACTCCCGGAAGCAATCAAGCAACTTTAGCCATAGATAATATAAGCTTTACTCAAATAAAAAAAGATTATGATATAGAAAATTTCAGTATAAGCGATGAATGGACAAGCATGGGCGATATTAATATAAATACCAGCATAATTAATTATGACGGTGATGAAAATTTTCTTTTTATAACAGCAAGCTATGAAGGAGACCAGCTTATTGATGCTGACTTACAAAAATTAAATATAAATAAAAATAATAAAATAGAAAATGTATCGTCTAATTTAAAATTAGGAAAAAATATAGAAAACTGTAAAGTTAAAATATTTATATGGAGTGAAACAATGAAACCATACTATCAATATATATATAAATATAAAATTTAAAAACGATTAAAACCACGTCTAAAAGACGTGGTTTTAATCGTTAAAAAGAAATTTCACAAAACTCGTTAATTTCACTAATAACTATATTAAGAACACCATTCCAGAAATTTTCATCATATAAATCAATTCCGGCTAATTTTACTACATCATTTATATTGTTTTTTCCCGTTAATGAAAGCATTTTATCATAAAGATTTCTAAAATCACTTGTATTTTCAGTATAAATTTTATACAAACCTTTTGAAAGAAGAAAACCAAAAGCATAAGGAAAATTATAATAATTAAAATCAGCATCATAATAATGCGGTTTACAAAGCCACATATAAGGATTCATATATTTTTCGTCTAAACCGTTTCCATAAGCCTTTTTTTGGGCGTCAATCATTATTTCACATAATTCTTGGCTGTTTAAAAATGAATTTTTTCTTTTGTTGAAAACCTCATCCTCAAATAGAAAGCGGCTGTAAATATCAATTATTACTTGAGTCATTCCAGAAATATCATTATCAAATATTAATAAAGACTGTAATTTAGATGCTCCTTTTAAAGCTGATTTTGTTACTATATTTTCACAAAGAGTAGAGGCTGTCTCAGCAATAGGCATTGTATAAAAACTGTTTAAAGGCGTTTCGTTATACAAACATGAATCATGATAAGCGTGCCCTAATTCATGTGCCAAAGTTATTACATCATTGAATGTACCAGAAAAATTAGTAAGTATACGGCTTTGTTTTATGCTATGAACAGCTTCACAGTATGCTCCTCCTACCTTTCCCTTTTTAGGAAGTACGTCTATCCAGCGACAGTCAAACGCTTTTTTAGCAAACTCTCCCATTTTCTCACTAAAAGCGCTGAAATGTTCTATAATAAAATCTTTAGCTTGCTCATAAGTAAATATTATATTTTCTCCCAAAGGCGCAAACAAATCATAAAATGGAAGTTTACTGTCATGTCCTAAAATTTGTGCTTTTTTAATAAAATATTTTTGCATGGGAACAAGATTTTTTTTAATAGAATCAAACATTATATTTAGTATTTCTAAATCAATTCTTGAATTTTCCAATGTCATTAAAAGAGGAGACTTATAGCCTTTTAAGTTTGATATAGCTATTACCTCACCTTTTATTGAGTTTATGCAAAAACTTCCCGCTAACTCTATTTTTTTATATGCAGATAATTCGGCTTCATAGGCTTTTTTTCTTATTTCAGATGAATCATTATATGCATAATTTCTTATAACCGATAACGGACAAACCTGAGTTTTTCCATCAATTTCTAACTCGGCAGTTAATGAAGATGTAATTTGCTCCCAAAGTTTTCTCCATGAATTAGAACCTGTATTTTTAAGTTTTGATATAATTTCTTCTTCTGAAGACAAAAGTGTGTGTTCAGCTTCTTTTTTTAATTCATTAATAATAAATTTGTGTTCACTTAAAATATGAGAATTATTAATAATATTTTCTAAATCATCTGTACCCTTTAAAAAGTTTATAAATAAACTTTCATGAATAGAAAAATTAGATTTAATATTTTCAATTTTCTCAGATGCATTTATTAAATCAGAATTTAAAGTATCTGTTGAAAGAGCTAAATTTACATATATAGATACAGTACATAAATCTATTAATTTATTTTTTGAAATTATATAATACTCAATTTTCTCTGTTTCATTTACGTGTACTTTTAAATTATCCATTGCCCACTTGTTAAGATTATCTGTTTCGATTTTAAGTTTATCTAAATCATGCTTAAATTTTTCACTATTTACAGACTTATACATAGATTCTAATTCCCAACTAAATTCCATTAATAAATCTCTCCCATTGTTATATTTTTTATAAAATATCTTGTTAAAGACTATTGGCATTTTTGCTTTGCAAAAATACTCATAACCGATGGAGTAAATGGGATAAATCCCACTAAATACAAGAGTAAGCGCCCCGCTTAAAAAGCTATGGACTTACTCCGTTTATTAAAAACGCTGATTTTTTTAGTAAAGTTTTTAATACCTAAAATCAGCGCTTTTATTAATAGACTTTATTTAATATTATTAAGATTCATAAGAATTGTTGCAACTTCAGCACGTGTTGCCGTACCGCGTGGTCTAAAAGAACCATCTGGCATACCGCTAATAATTCCCGTTTGCTGCATATAATAAACAGCATCTTTTGCCCATGAACTTAATTGGGAATCATCAGTAAAATCAATCTTATTATTGTTAAACTCTAAATCTGCACCTTTAAATTTAAGATAATTATATACCATAACGGCAAGCTGTTCACGTGTTATAGCTGAATTTGGTGAAAACTTTGTATCTGAAACACCATTTACAATACCGTTTTCAAAAGCCCATGAAACAAATTCCGCATAATACGCATTTGCTGGAACATCTGTAAACTTGTTAGATGTCTTTCCTGTGGCTTGTGCAAATCTTCCCAATACAGTTACAAACATACCTCTTGTCATTGTATCATTTGGTGAAAACTCAAACTCTGACGTTCCTTTAAACCATCCATTTTCATATGCCTGCTGTACAGCATTATAATACCATGCTGATTTTGAAACATCTCCAAAAATTTTGGAAATATCTTTTACTTCTGACAAAGAAGAACTTTGCTGCTTATTTTCGTCATTATTATCAGCATTATCTTTATTATCATTGTTATCTTCTTTTGTTTTAGTATTTTCAGCATTTTTCTTAATGCTTGATGAACTTGAGCTTCCGCCTCCACTTGGTCTGCTTCCGCTGCTTGGTCTGTCATTTCCATCACTTGGCTTATTTGTATTGCTGTTAGTTCCTACTTCTAAGGTAACATCTCCAACCAAACTTTGTAATTGTTTTGTATTAAAGTCTTCTGAAAGCATAACAGTCGAATTTGGACTTAAATGTAAACTTGCTTCAGTTACCCCATTAGCAGCTTTCATTTGTATATTTCCTAAAGTAACGCTGTTATTATCCAATAAATCCTCATTAGCGACAATATAAATAAATACCATTTCTTTTTTTGCATCATAACGGCATTCTTTCAAAACCGCTCTGCTATTAACAATATCTGACCAATTAATACTAACAGAAGTTACCTTTGGTTCTGATACTTTAAACGCTGTCTGAAACGCAATAGTATTATTCATTGCCTCATCGCCAAGATTAAGCTGCATTAAAGCTTTTTTGTTATCAGAATTATCTTTTGTAAAAACAAATCCGCTAAAATTATTATTTGAATCTTCATTTATATCACTTGAAACAACAGCCGTACGAACAGCATTCCCATTAGCTGAAATAACATTGAAAAGTGAAATATTTTCTGCTTCTTCTTCTAATTTTTCCGGTATATATAAATTATCCTCAATTTCTTCCTTAGGTATATTTGTATTATCATTTTCACCAAAAACATTAGAAGTATCTTCTTCTATATTTTCATCTATATAGTTATCCGTACTTACTTCAGTATTATAATCATCATTTTCAATATTATTAGTTTCAGATATATCAGAAAGTTCGTCTGTTTCATTAACAGGCGTATTCTCACCGCTAATAGTAATATTAGGTAAAACAGATGGCACATCAACAAATAAAGTATCGCTAACAATACGTTCATTTTCCATTGTAATAGCATCATCAACACGATATAATTCCGCTTTTACTTTACTGTAAAGTTTTTCTGGAATATCTTGAGGTTCAATCCAATAAATCCATATACCTTCTGATACATTTCCTAATTCACCATCATTCGGATTTTCCGCCATAATAACTTGTGAACCGTTAATTATATCTCCGTTTTCATCCAAAAGTTTTACAACATTGTATGCCGGATTTCCTTTATAAACACCTGTGAAAATTATAGAATTAGCCGGTATACTTGCATTTGTATTTTTATCATATACAAAATCGCTCTGAAGTATACCTATACCATCATTTAATAATTCCACATTATCACTTGTAGGTCCTAAAATATTAAAATCATTAATAGAAATAGAAGATGTATCAAAAACAACCTTAACATAATCAGCTTTATAAATGTACATATATCCTTCTTTATTACTATCGGGCTGATTAAAGTATACTGTTTCATCTTTTCCTCCTGAAAAAGAACCTTTTTTAACTTCTGTCCAGTTTTCTTTATCTTCACTTACATAAACCGTAAAATAAGCGGCATCTCCGTCATATCTTAAAGCGGTAACTTGTTCTTTGCCTCCAAGGCTAATAATAAACTCCGCATTTTTACTATCAGTTTTACCACTATAACCCGTTTTCGTACCATTTCCAATAATATTTGATATAGCTGAAATGTAAGTATCTTCACAATATCCGCTCTCGCCGTCTGCCTTAATTATTTCGTCATCATCTGAATACATATTTGTTTCAATAGTCCAGCCGTCTCTATTAATTTCACCTCTGTGTTTTACTTTAACAGGAGCAAGAGATACGGTCTCTGTTTTATTTAAAAACTTATCATATCCAATAACTTGATATTCATAAACTTTATTATTTCCTGTTGTAATAATATCAGTATATGAATTTTCTTCCGCCAATACAAACGCAACAGGCTCTCCATTACGAATAATCTCATAACCAAGCATAGCGTCTTTTTCTCCATTATTTTCAAGAGATAGAGTAATCTTATTATCATAAACTACATTATCTTCATGTTCTGTTAATATCTCAGAGGTAACTTTTGTGCCTGAACTCATTGCAGCTTTGCCATCTAAACGATATTCCCTTGCATCATTATTAAAGTACTGAATTTTATGTTCTTCTATTTCAAATTGCTCAGCATATTGCTTTGTTTCTTCATTATATGATAAACCCCATGCGTCAAAGAAAGGAGTTAAATTTTTCTCAGCAGCAGCACATGCTAAACGAATAAATTTATCTGAACTGCTGCCTGAAAGAGTTAACTTAATTCCATTAGACGGCGCTGAATCCGGATTCCTCACATAACTGTCAACACGTGCATAAAACAGATTTTCAAGCTGTTCTTCATTATTTTCAAACATTTTATAATCATAGTAATTGTCATAAAACATATGAAGCTGCCAATACATTCCTAAAGTCGTAAATACATTTGAACTTTGCCCAATTGAACCTTTAGTAACTTCCTTATATACATCTTTATAATTAGTACGCTGAGTTTGAGTTGCCAGCATAGAGAAATAGTTATTTGTAACTTCAGCCACAGCATAACTTCCGCTATTAATTACATGCCCTATCTCATGCGCTATACCCCAACCTGTTAAATTTCCGTCAATTTTCTTTCCTTTATCATCAGCCGTAACAGGAGATATAGAAAACAGCCCCGGAACACTTCCATATTCAATTCCTATATGTTTACCTCCAGCATACATAAACGCTCCTGTAAACATCGTGTGATAACGAATATTAAGCCTCTGAGAAGGATATTTATTTTTGCTGTTCGAATCAACATTTTTACTATAACCTTTATGCTGATAAAATAAATCAACCTGCTGTTCCATAGCGGCAATTGCTGTCTCAAGCTTTTCTGCCCCGCCGCCATTTAAACCGGCAATAACCTGTTCTGCCGGAACAGAATACATCATATTATCCATTACAATCTCGGTATAATTTGATATACAATCGTTTCTATACTCATTATCTTTATGATTTTGAGCATGTTTTTGCTGTAATTCAGATACATGCTTTTCAAGTTTCTCAACATATGCCTTAATTGTTTCTGTACGTTCTGCGCCTGTTTTTCCAGCAACATTAAGTACAGGAATACTTTCTCCTCCGCTTACACGAACAGAATATTGACGTGCATTTGCATTTCCATTCCATGCTATATATAATGAACCGCCATTTTCAGAAACAGCCGAAGATGAAATATTAGGAATAGTAATTACATTTCGTCCTATGCTAAGCTGCCCCATATCGCTTTGCCACTGCGCCGCTTCACCATGATTTTGCGTAGCTATTAAATTTAAATTTGTTTTAGTGCCTTCACTTTCATTCTCGCTTCCTACATAAACAATAATTTCGTCTCCAGCTTTTGCAACTGTTCCAAGAGGCTGATAATTAGTTAAAGACATTGCAAAATCTGTATGAGAATCTGCTTTTGGAGTAATACTTGTATCAACCTTAATAATTTCAGCTAAAGCTCCTGTATTTAAAAGTTCTCTTGCATAGTCTATTTCCTTTTTAAGAGACTCATAATTAGGATGAAGTTCTCCGCTTACAGAATCTTTTATATTAAGCCTGTTTTCCAATTCATCTATTAACTCAAATGTTACATCTGATTTCAACTGTAAATGCATAGCATCTTCATATAAATCGTTTATATTATGTGCTAAATCGTCATAATAATAAAATTTCATTTCAGATATAGAAACCATGCGGCTATAACCTGTTGTTATACATAACTGAAATGTATCCGATGTTATTGGTTCATTAGAAATTACAGTATAATAAATATTATTATTAATATCCCTTTTTTGAGAAATTGAACAATTATCTGTTTTAGTCCAGTTTCCATTTTCATCAATATAGCGAATTTTAGCGCCTGTATATGTGTAAGGCTGGCTAACACTTGGAGCAAAACTAATTGTATCAAGCGTATATTTCTGATCTAATGTGATTATAGGATTACTATGATTCCCATATATAACTCCTGTATCCCAATCATTTACAACCGTATATGTAGATTGGTTATCATCTACAACAGCGTAATTATCTCCTGTTAAATTAGCGCCTGAAGGAACTTGAACTTCTTTAATGTGTGCTGTAACAACACCAGCGCCATTTGAAGTATTAATTAATTTATATTTAGGCATAATAACATTTTCAGCCGCCGCAGCCATAGCCTGATTAACATCAGATTTAGGACTTGAGCCAATCTCATTATGTCCAACTACATATACCTCATATACCGTTTTAGGTTTTAAATTAGCTATAACATAGCTAACTGTATTAATATTTTTAATTTCAGTATATTCATCAACGCCTTTTTCACGGTAAAATAAACTGTAATATTGAGTATCACGCATTTTTCTCCATGAAACTTTAATTGATTCTGGTGCACCTTCAGCTTTAACATACTCTGGCGCTGGAGGTGCTGAATCCGGTTTTAAAATTATTTCTGCGCTCTTTGAATATGGACTTTTCCAATTTCCGTTAACAGAACGAACTCGTATTGTATAAGGTTCATAAGCAGCAAGCTTTCCGCTTCCTAATCCTGTTATAGTAATAGAGTTGCTATTGCAATCTTTTATAACTTCGTTTCCATTTGAACTTACTTGCACTTGATAACCTGTAACATTAACCTGTGGCTCCCATGTAACACTAAACGAAGGATTTTCACCTGCCGACAACTGCTCTAATACAATATTTTCCGGTATATTAAAATCAGGCTCTGGAATACGTTCTTCCATATTATTAACAAACTCAACCTTAGCAATATCAACTAAATTAGTGCTTGCTCCTGTTACTTTTATCGTCACCCTTTTAATAGCAATTTGTGTTCCTATATTTATTACAACACTTCCGTCACTTTCTATTTTAACTATATCCTGCGGAGAACGCATATTATTTCTTGCCATAGCGTATCCTGCCGCCTGAGCAAATTCCTCTTTTCCAATATCAAATGTATATTCGTTTCCGTCCTCATCCTCAACCGTAATAATACCTGATTCAATTAAATTTAAAGAACCTGCTGGTGGTTTAATTAAAATACCGTTTACTTTTTGTATACTTGTTTCTTCATTTTGATTAATTTCCAATGACAACTCAATAGCATTTTCCGGAGAAATAGGCTGATTATTTACAGTAGAAAACTGTACAAATTCATTAAAATTTTCTGTTAAATCATTTGGATTACCAGATTTAACAACTGTATTATTTCCTTCTTCAGCTTTAATATTTTCTGATGAAACTATATTAAGCGGTTTCGCAATTACATTTTTTCCGTAATTCAATGTAATATAAGCTAAATCGGCAATATCAACAGAATTGTCATTGTTTAAATCATATATAGATTCATTAACTCCGTTTTCAATCGCTTCCATTATAGCGGCTGAATCTTTTTCATCTACAATTCCATCAGCGTTTACATCGCCAATAGCCATAACTCCGTACAACTCCGAGCCTGAAAGTTTCATCCATTCATTTTTACGCTTGCTGTTATTTAACTCAATTTTTGTTGTAATTCCTTTTGAAATAGTAATCTCTTGAGTATAAGCTGCATAACCATCAGCCGTAATAGTCAAAGCATATTTTCCAACAGGAATATCTTTAATTTCACCTGATGCAAAATTTCCTTTCTCATTACTCATAAAATCATATTCCTGTTTATCTGCGTTTCCATCTAACGAATCAAGCGTCACATGAAAAGTATCTCCCGACGCTTTGAAATCAAGATTAATATCAATTCCAAGGCTGCTTACTTCAGATGCGGAATTATCCGTATTATCCGCAAAAACAGAGGAAGCCGTAAGAGTAGGTTGTAATGCAAAAGAAGCCGCTAAAATAACGGTACATACTTTTTTAGTAGGTTTCAATTTTAATTTCATACAATACCCCTTTCGTTATTATCAATGTTAAAGTTTTTCTGTTTAATATACAAAAAACAGGAAAACATATAGGTATTTTAATATTATCATTTTTCAAAATAAATGTCCAGTTATTTATTTCAACTCTTTTTATACTATATACAGACAAGTTTAAAAGACATTTTTAATACATATATTTAAAATATATTTAAAAATTTATATTCTTTTAAGGTTTTTTTAATTTTAAAGAATTATATTCTTTATAAAATAAAAATAAAAAAGTTTCATAGGAGGTTTTAAAAATGAAATATAAATTTTATAATAATTTTAAAAAATATTTAACAATATCCACTGTTTTATCATTAACAATATTTACAACTAATTGCGTAGCTTATAACCCGCCGGTTACGTCTTCGGAAGTTTCAGAAGTTTCCCTATCTTCAATAAATAATGATAAGATTAATACATATATAACATTAAAAGATTCAAATACTTCTGTTAATGGAGACGGAGTTCTTATATCAGAAAATACCATTATTATTTCACAAGGGGGAACATATTACATAACAGGCACATTGACAAACGGACAAATTCAAGTTAATTCTGAAAGTGATGTATCTATTATTTTAGATAACACAAATATAGCATGCAAAAACGGTCCAGCTATATACAGCTTAAATGGTGATGTAACAATTTTATCCGCTGAAAATTCCATAAACAATTTATCTGATTCAAGTGAATATACAAACTTAGATGAAGATTCTGAACCTAACGGCTGTATATTCGGAAAAGACAGAATTACAATTGACGGAACAGGAACTTTAAATATTACTGCTAATTATGAAGATGGAATAGTAAGCAAAGATGAACTTAAAATAAAAGGTTCAACAATAAATTTGACTTCTGTGGATGATGGTATAAGAGGTAAGGATTTTGTTGAAATAAACAACGCAACAATAAATATTACAAGTGAATCTGATGCTATAAAATCAACAAAAGGATACATAACTGTAAATAATGGCAATATACAATTAACCGCCGGCAAAAAAGGATTTGAGTCATCTTCTGAATTTACGCTTAATGACGGAAATATAAATATACTTAAATCTACTGAAGGTGTTGAAGCTGCTAATGTAATTATAAACGGAGGTTATATTAATATAACCTCAAGCGATGATGGAATTAACGCCTCTGATGGTTCAGGCAAAAACACAAGAGCTTTTATAAAAGACCCTAATGCTAAAATGCATGAAAGAAAAGATATAGAAAATAAAAATACCGAAAATGGTATATATAAACCAATTCCGCCTGAAATATCAGAAGATACATCTAATAATACTGCTCCAAAAATGCTTCAAAATATACCTTTTGATGCTCCGCCTGCTCCTCCGGCATTTAATAATAAAACTGATGATTCTGCTGAAAACAATTTATCTATTGAAATAAATGGAGGTTATATTTTTATAAATGCTGAAGGAGATGGAATTGATTCAAACGGAATAATAACTTTTAATGAAGGAGTTGTAATAATAAATGGTCCTGTAAGTAACGGAGACGGTGCACTTGATTCAGAAAGAGGAATATTTTATAATGGGGGAACAGTTATAGCAGCCGGAAGCTCTGGTATGGCAGAAGCTCCAAATAACGACTCCTCAGAAGGATATTCATTAATTTATAATGGAGAAACTATTGCCGCTGAAACTCTTGTTTCATTAACAGATGAAAATGATAATGTAATACTTGCTTTTAAACCTGAAAAAAATATTTCTTCTGTTGTATTTTCTTCTCCAAACTTAAAAAACGGTCAAACGGTTAAAATTTATTTAGATGGAAAATGCACTTCCGAATTAAATAATTATGGATATTACACAAGCGGAACTCTTGAAAACGCATCTTTACTTGAAACAATAACATTATCAAGTAAAACTACATCTGCCGGAGTAAAACAAAGCTTTGGTTTTGGAAGACAGTTTAAAAGAAACCACGAAAATACAGATACATCAAATTAATATTTAAAATTAAAAATAAGCTGCCCTAAAGGTAGCTTATTTTTAATTATTTGATAAAATTTTTAATTGTTGTTATTCAATTTTATAAGGATTAAAATCAATATAATCCGAAGAAACAAGTATATATTCTATATTATTAACTATTCCTTTATAACTGAAATCAAAACAGTCTTTTCCATGCAAATGTCCATATATAACCTTTTTTACGGGATAATTTTCAATTAATTCAATAAAATCAGAACTTTCCTTTTTGCAATTGGTAGGAGGAAAATGCAAAACAGCATATATTTTACTATATCCTGATTTTACCGCCATTTCAAGAGACATTTTAAAACGGCTTAATTCCCTCATATAAATTTTTTTATCATCTTTTGTAAAAAAATTATCATTTGGACAAACCCATCCTCTTGAACCACATATAGCTGTATCTTTATAAACTGCAAAATTATTCTGTATAAAAAATATATCTTTATATAATTGTTTAAGTTTAGTAATTGACCCCCACCAATAATCGTGATTACCTTTTAAAAAAATCTTTTTCCCGGGAAGACTATTTATAAAAAACATATCCGGCTCAAGTTCCTTTAAATTTTTTGCCCATGAAATATCTCCTAAAATTAAAACAGTATCATCAAAATTTATATTATTAATCCAATTTTTTTTAATTTTCTCATGATGATTTAGCCAATTATCTCCAAATATATTATCTTTAATATTATAAAAACTCAAATGAAAATCGGCAATAGCAAACAATGACATAATATTCTCCTATATTATATAAAAACTTTATATATTCTAATTATACCTAACTTTATATAAATTTGTCATAACCTCTAATTGTCTGTTAAAATCAAATAATTTATCAATATTTCCCTCATTATACAAATTAATAAACTCTCTGTTAAATTGGGTTACTTTTTCAATTTTGGCTATATAATATAAATTCTGTAAATTTTCAAGTATCTCATTTACAAGATTATTTTTAAGATTAACAATTTTTTGTGCCTCTAAAAGCTCGTCACGTATAGTAGTCATTTCATTATCAAGCTTAAAAGCTGCCTCTGCACATACATGCAGTCTTTCTTTTAATTCTTCCGGAATATTTCCATTATATTTATATCTAAGAGAATGTTCTATGGTTGCCCAAAAATTCATAGCAAGAGTTCTTATTTGTATTTCACCCTTTATATCTTTTCTTCCTTCTATTGTCATAATAGGATAGCTTATTGTTATATGATAACTTCTATAACCGCTTTTTTTCGTATTTTTTATATAATCTTCTTCTTCAATTATTGTTAAATCCTCTCCATCTCTTTGATAAATAAGAGAAACAACTTTTTCAATATCCTCAACAAATCTGCATATTATTCTTACTCCGGCAATATCTTCTATTTTATCAAAAACATGCTCTATTGGTATATTCTTTTTATCTGCTTTTTCAAGTATGCTTGCTATGGATTTGACTCTTCCTTCAACACTTTCTATCGGAGAATGAATCTGCAAATTTTTATATTCCTTTTGTATACCTTTAAATTTTATTTTTAACTCCTCAACAACCTGCTCATACGGAAGAAGCCTTTCCTTCCAATTTATAACAGTCATAAAATACCTCCTTCCGATATCTATCGTTTGTAACCCTTAAAATTATTCTTCTTTCTCAACCATTCTTAAAAAAGGATATGGATTTATCCAAAATTCTTCACTTGACAATTCCGTATATGGAGATATACCTACATGAAGATGAACTGGAAAATTTCCTTTTGTACCTTCATTTTTACTATATCCTGTATCTCCCATATATCCTATTATGTCACCGCATAATACACTTTTTCCCTTTGAAATATTATCAGAATATTTATCAAAATGCGCATAGTAGTAATAATTTCCATTTTCACTTCTTATTCCCACTCTATAACCGCCTTTTTCATTCCAACCTAAATTTTCAACAATTCCATCAGTCATACTTACAATTGGAATACGTCCTCTTATATTTTCTCTATCCATTATATCGCAGCCTTTATGTATTCTCTTTCCACCGTATGTACGTTCAATCCCCCAGCTATCCCCATATATGTAATCACTTGCGTACTCACTTGAAATAGGAAAAACCTTTATTTCATCTAATATACTGTCAATCAATTTATAATATGGCGTCACATCCTTTTTTCTAAAACTGCTTTTTATACTATCATAATTTATAATAAAATTTTGTTCTATTCTGTCATTTATATAACTTTTACTATCAAAAAAATTATTATATAACATGTAATATGTAAGAAGTTCCGAAAACTGTATTTCATATTTATCTGACAAATTGCGAAGTTCATTTAATGTTTCATAAGATATTTTCATAGAAGCTACATTATCTATTGGAACTAAACTTTTGCCTATAAAAATCTTTTTTAAAATAAACACGCCTAATACAATAAATAAAGATAAAACAATAATACGTTTTATATTTTTCAAAAACTTAGTTTTTTTGCAGCGGCTATACATAAACAATGCTCCATTTTTATATTGTACTTTATTATATGCGTAATACTGCTTTTCTAAATACAGTATAAAATGTTAAACTTTTGTTGATTCATTACTTTTACGATATATTGTAGGAGACATTCCTTTGTTTTTTTTAAAAACATCACCAAAGTAATTACTATCATTAAAACCGCACTGCATAGCTATCTCAGTTATTGATTTATTTGTTTGAATAAGCATAAACGATGCCGCTCTAAGTCTAACGCTTAATAAATACTCTTTAAATCCAAAACCTGTTTCACGTCTAAACTTTTTAGAAAAATAAGTAGGCGACATATTTATATATTCGCTTATTTTTTTTAAAGTAATATTATTTGCGTAATTACTGCAAATATATCTTACTGCTTTTTGAATAGTATTATCCATTAAATTTTGATGGTTATCAGAATACAACATAGAATAATTTTTTTCTCTTACTAAAAATATTATTAACTCATTTATATAATTTCTTAATAATACAGGTGAATAATTATCCGGATTACTTTTCTCAAACGACATCTTATTTAAAAGAGTCTCTATATAAACTTTGTTTTTTCCCGAAAATTTATATGGCTTATTTATACAGTCATTAATTTCATAATACATAAATTCATCATATAAATTACTTAAATAATTTTTATGAAAACAAACAAGAAATTTCTCATAAGTTTCATCTTTAATTCTTGTACTTTTATGCACTTTACCTTCAGAAACTATAATTAAATCACCTGCATACATTTTATAAACTGTATCTTCAACAAAAAACTTTCTGCTTCCGTGAATCAAATAATAAATCTCATAATATTTATGAAAATGGGGACATTGAACAATTTCATTTTTTCCCTTAGTTCCTCTTTCTGCAATAAAATAATCTATATTGTCCACACAAACCACCTCTAAATAATTATAACACAAAAAAAGATACACATCAAAAATTCATCATAGCAAAAAAACTGTAATTTTTAATAATTTAAGCAAAAAATTCATGGTTTTTATATATTTTTTTGTTATACTCTAAAGTATGTTAAAAATTAAAATACAAATTCAAAAACGCTTTTTTAACTTTAGGGGGAATTTATATGAATACATTTAAACAAAAAATTACAGAATTTTTTACACGAAAAAACAACAGTGACTTAATACTAAATGGAAATCTTGTTAATGTTATTCTTTTCCTTTCTGTTCCAATAATTATAAACAGTTTTTTGCAAACAATGTATAATCTTACAGATACTTATTGGCTCGGAAAAATAGGAAATGAACCTATGGCAGCAATTACTTTAGTATCTCCCCTTCAAGCAATAATAATTAATCTTGGACAAGGAATAACATTAGGAGGCGCTATACTTATTTCCCAATATGTAGGCGCTGGGAAAAAAGATGACGCTAAAGATATGGTAAATCAAATATTTATGTGTTCAATGATTTTTTCTATTTTACTTTCCATTTCGTTTTTTATTTTTACTCCTTCCATAGTAACATGGCTCGGAGCTGACGGAAATGTACACAAACTAAGCTGTGATTATTTAAAAATAGTAATGTTTGATATGCCTTTTTTATTTATGCTTAATTTATATGCAAGTGTCAATCAGGCTCAAGGTGATACATTAAAGCCTATGTATCTTAATTTCTTTGGAATAATTATAAATATGTTTCTTGACCCTTTATTTTTAGTTGTATTTAATTGGGGAGCAGCCGGAGCAGCGCTTGCTACGCTGCTTGCAAAAGTACCAAGTGCATTAATAGCTTTTTATTCTTTGAATAAAAAAGAAAAGGGACTTTATATAGATTTAAAAAAACTTAAATTTAACGGTAAAAAAATTAAAAAAGTATTAAAAGTAGGACTTCCCATAGCAATAGGCGGAAGTACAATGCAATTTGGATTCCTTTTAATGAGCAGAAACGTATTAAAATACGGTGAAATAGCTATGGCAGCATATGGAATAGGAAATAAAATAAATGGTCTTATTACAATACAATCTAACGCAATTGGTTCAGCCACAGCAACAATAGTAGGACAAAATATTGGAGCCGGACAAATAGAACGTGCAGAAAAAGCTTATTTGCTTGCACGCAGAATGATAGTATTGTTTTTGTTATTTGGAGGTATAATATTATCAAGAAAATTTATATGTGTACCAATTGTAAGCATATTTTCAGATGACCCAATTGCTATAAGCTACGCATCAGAATTTTTAAGTATAATGGCTATATGCTGTTGGACAAATGGCATATACAATACTACAATAGGTTTATTTCAAGGATGCGGACATACAATAATTACTTTAGCTGTTGATGCTCCCCGTCTTTGGGTTTTCAGATTTCTCACATTATTTGTGTGTGAAAGTATATTAAATATGGGAGTAAGAAGTATTTGGTTTTCAGTTGTTGTTAGCAACGCAATAGCCTCCCTTATATTATGGCTTTTATACAAGTTTAAAATTTGGAAAAAGAATATAGAAAATATAAGCGAATAACAAAAAAGGCTTTTAAAAATAAAATTTTTAAAAGCCTTTTACATTGATTTTATTTTATATATAGTACTTAGCGTATTTTTGTAACCTCCAAAAAAATTAAAATCACATAAAATAAATTGTTTTCTTATATTTCATTATTATCATTAAAAATAATTGCTACCTTAACACACTCTATTGCTACAATCATAGTATAGCCATGCTTTTTTACAATAAAAGGCTGATTATTTCTTTTAACTACAATACATTCTTTAAGCTGTTTGCCTTCTTTCAAATAAGTCAGAAAATACATTCCGTCATCTTCTTTTAAACGCCATTTATAATCAAGAAGTATTTTTATAAAATAGTCATCTTTACATTGAAATTCATTCATAAGTCTTTTTCGAGACTCAACATAGTCTTGTACAATATTTACCATTTACAAACATTCCTCCAATATTTTTTTTAGATATTTTCCTGTATACGATTTTTTATTTTTTGCAATCTCCAAAGGAGTTCCTGTCGCTATAACTGTTCCTCCGCCGTCACCGCCTTCAGGCCCCAAATCAATAATATAATCCGCAGTTTTTATTACATCTAAATTATGTTCAATAACAACAACTGTGTTTTTTCCCTCCGCAAGTTTCTGCAATATATTTATAAGATTATGCACATCGGCAGAATGAAGCCCTGTTGTAGGTTCATCAAGTACATAAATTGTTTTGCCTGTGCTTTTCCGGCTTAATTCTGAAGCAAGTTTAACTCTTTGAGCCTCACCTCCTGAAAGTGTTGTTGAAGATTGTCCAAGTTTTATATATGATAAACCAACGTCATTTAGAACTTGCAGTTTTCTTTCAAGCTTAGGTAAGTTATCAAAAAATTCCAACGCTTCTCCCACAGTCATTTCCAATACATCAGAAATTGTTTTCCCTTTATATTTAACTTCAAGAGTTTCTCTGTTGTATCTTTTTCCTCCGCATACTTCACAAGGTACATATACATCAGGCAAAAAATTCATTTCAATTTTTAAAATACCGTCTCCGCTGCATGCTTCGCATCTTCCGCCTTTTATATTAAAACTAAATCTTCCCTTTTGATATCCCCTTAATCTTGCCTCTGGTGTTTGACTGAAAATATCACGTATTAAGTCAAATAAACCTGTATATGTCGCAGGATTTGAACGAGGTGTTCTTCCTATTGGCGATTGGTCTATATTAATAATTTTATCAAGTTTTTCATATCCTGTTATTTTATTATGTTTTCCGGGAATTGTTTTAGCGTTGTTTAATATTTTTGCAAGTGTTTTATAAAGAATTTCATTTACAAGTGAACTTTTTCCAGAACCTGACACACCTGTAACGCATATAAACAGACCTAAAGGAAAATCTACGGTAATATTTTTAAGGTTATTTTCACATGCTCCTATAATAGTAAGCTTATCTTCTCCAATTTCTCTTGTTTTTTTCGGAATTTCAATTCTTTTCCTTCCGCTTAAATAAGCTCCTGTAATAGAATTTTCACATTTCAAAAGTTCTTGTACCTTTCCCGAAAATACAACCTCCCCACCATGAGTACCAGCATATGGTCCAATATCAACGATATAATCTGATGCAAACATTGTATCTGTATCATGTTCCACTACAATTAATGTATTTCCAATATCCCTTAATTTTTTTAACGCCTCAATTAATTTATCATTATCCCTTTGATGAAGCCCAATACTTGGCTCATCTAAAATATATAATACGCCTGCAAGTCCAGAACCTATTTGTGTAGCAAGCCTTATTCTTTGAGCCTCGCCGCCCGAAAGTGTTCCGGCTGTTCTTGAAAGAGTAAGATAATCAAGCCCTACATTTATTAAAAACCCTAATCGTGCGTTTATTTCTTTTAATATCTGTTTTGCAATAATCATTTTTGTACTGCTAAGTTCAAGCTTTTCAAAAAATAATTTAGACTCTTTAACTGACATTTCTGTAATATCTGAAATACTCATATCGTTTATTTTAACCGCAAGTACCTCCGGTTTAAGCCTTTTACCTTTACATTTAGGACATGTTATATTCGTCATAAAATTCTCATATTCCTGTTTTGAATATTCAGAAGTTGTCTCTATATATCTTCTTGTAATATTATTTATAATACCTTCAAAATTATATGAATAAGCTTTTTTAACCCCAGCACTTACATATTCTACATCTACTTTTTCTCCGCCTTTTCCATACATAATCAACTCTTTAATATCTTCAGGCAAATCTTTATAAGGAGTATCTAAATCAAAACCATACTTTTTACTTAAAGCCTTAAAAACACAATTACTCATACTATTTTCACTGCCTATTGAATTCCAGCCCATTACACAAACGGCACCTTCTTTAAGGCTTAAATTAGGATTTGGAACAATTAAATTTGGAGAAAAAATCATTTTAATTCCTAATCCCGAACATTCTTTACAAGCTCCCGAAGGATTATTAAAAGAAAACATTCTCGGCTCAATTTCCTCAAGGCTAATTCCACAGTCTACACACGCAAAATTCTGACTAAATGTAAATTCTTCATCTTCTGTTTTAATTATAACAATTCCGCCTGAAAGAGATGAGGAAGTTTCTATCGATTCAGCAAGTCTTTGTCTTGCTCCTTCTTTAATTATAATTCTGTCAACTATAATTTCAATAAAATGTTTTTTATTTTTCTCAAGCTTTATTTCTTCAGTTAATTCATATATTATACCATCTATTCTAACTCTTACATATCCATTTTTTTTAGCATCGGCAAGAAGTTTTACATGTTCTCCCTTTCTGGCTCTTACTACTGGAGCTAAAACCTGTATTTTTGTTCTTTCCGGCAATTTTAATATTTTATCAACCATTTGGTCAACAGTCTGTCTTTTTATTTCCTTTCCACATTTAGGACAGTGAGGAGTACCTGCCCTCGCAAACAAAAGCCTTAAATAATCATATATTTCTGTTACAGTTCCAACAGTTGAACGTGGATTATTGTTAGTTGTTTTCTGGTCTATTGAAATTGCCGGAGACAGCCCTTCTATATAATCAACATCTGGTTTTTCCATTTGCCCCAAAAATTGTCTTGCATAAGATGAAAGAGATTCCATATATCGTCTTTGCCCTTCGGCGTATATTGTATCAAATGCAAGACTTGATTTTCCTGAACCGCTTAAACCTGTAAAAACAATAAACTTATTTCTTGGTATTTCAATATTAATGTCTTTTAAATTGTTTTCTCTTGCTCCCTTTATTATAATTTTATCTTTTTCCATTGTTATTTACCTCTTAATCATTAAGTAATTTTTTTAGCTGTATTATTTCATCTCTTAGTTGTGCTGCTCTTTCAAACTGCAAATCTATGGCAGCTATTTTCATTTCTTTTTGTTTTTTAGCTATATTTTTTTCAAGTTCTTCTTTGGACATTGATTCGGCGTCTTTTTCAAGCTTTTCTGATTTTTTTTCTTCAGTTGATACAGTAGCTTTTATTATATCATGTACCTTCTTAACTATTGTTTTAGGTACAATTCCATGTATTTTATTATATTCTTCCTGTATATTTCGGCGTCGATTTGTTTCTGAAATAGCTTTTCTCATTGAATCGGTCATTTTCTCAGCATACATTATAACATGTCCGTCTGAATTTCTTGCCGCTCTTCCTATTGTTTGTATAAGAGATGTTTCAGAACGAAGAAATCCTTCTTTATCGGCATCTAATATAGCTATTAATGATACTTCAGGTATATCAAGCCCTTCCCTCAAAAGATTTATTCCAACAAGTACATCAAAAATATCCATTCTTAAATCTCTTATTATTTCCAATCTTTCAAGAGTATCTATATCTGAATGAAGGTATTTAACCCTAATTCCGCTTTCTCTTAAATAATTTGTTAAATCTTCTGCCATTTTTTTTGTTAGTGTAGTAACTAAAACCTTTTGTTTTTTTTCAGTAACTTTATTTATTTCCCCTATCAAATTATCAATCTGACCATTTACAGGTCTTATCTCAACTTTAGGGTCTAAAAGCCCTGTTGGTCTTATAATTTGTTCAACTACACTCTGAGAATGTTTGTTTTCATATTTAGAAGGAGTAGCCGAAACAAATAATATTTGATTTATTTTTTCCTCAAACTCGCAAAATTTAAGCGGTCTGTTGTCAAGCGCTGACGGAAGTCTAAATCCAAAATCAACAAGATTTTGCTTACGTGATTTATCTCCTTCATACATTCCTCCTATTTGAGGTATAGTAACATGAGACTCATCAACTATTATAAGAAAATCCTTTGGGAAATAATCAATAAGAGTATATGGAGTGCTGCCCTCCGGTCTTCCTGATAAATGTCTTGAATAATTTTCAATACCTGAGCAAAAACCCATTTCAAGCATCATTTCTATATCATAATTAGTTCTTTGCATAATTCTTTGAGCCTCAAGGAGTTTATCCTCACTTTTAAGTTGTTTTACTCTTTCGTCTAATTCCTCCTGTATTCTTTTTACAGCTTCAATCATTT
Organism: uncultured Eubacteriaceae bacterium; assembly: GCA_947086655.1. Classification (GTDB taxonomy): domain Bacteria; phylum Bacillota; class Clostridia; order Lachnospirales; family CAG-274; genus CAMTZM01. Next base: position 18,868 of record CAMTZM010000019.1, on the reverse strand, counting down.
TATCTTTGCTTGTTACATAATGCGACGCTGGAAAAATAGACACATGTTCTCTTAATCCCTTTACTTCTCCAGTCAAAGAATCTATTTCAGTAATTCTATCTATTTCATCTCCAAAAAACTCAACTCTGTAAGCTGCATTTGATTCTCCAGCCGGAAATATCTCAACAACATCCCCTCTTACTCTAAACGTACCTCTTACAAAATTCAAATCGTTTCTATCATATTGTATATCAATAAGTTTCCTTAACACATCGTCTCTATCTTTTATCATACCCGGTCTTAATGACAAAACAAGTTCTTTATACTCAATAGGGTCTCCTAAACCGTAAATACATGACACACTTGCCACAATAATAACGTCTCTTCTTTCAAAAAGAGCCGCTGTTGCAGAATGTCTTAATTTATCTATCTCATCATTAACAGCAGAGTCTTTTTCAATGTATGTATCCGTTTGAGGAACATATGCCTCTGGCTGATAATAATCATAATAAGAAACAAAATATTCTACTGAATTATTAGGAAAAAATTCTTTAAACTCATTATAAAGCTGAGCTGCAAGAGTTTTGTTATGAGCAATAATAAGAGTTGGTCTATTTACTTTTTCTATTATATTAGCCATAGTAAATGTCTTTCCTGAACCTGTTACCCCTAAAAGAGTTTGATATTTTTTACCTTTAATAAATCCATCAGCAAGAGTTTCTATTGCTTCTGGCTGGTCTCCCGTAGGCTTAAATTCTGATTCTACTTTAAATTTATCCAAAATTACACCTTCTTTTTAAATATCTTTTGCTAAATGTAAATTAATTTTTAAATAAAAATCCAATAACATTTTATTATAGCAAATTTTTAGCAATAGGTAATATTATTATACAGTAAAGTCACTATATAATTAAAAAATTTAATCGAATAAATTTTCATCATTTTTCAAATAGCCTTTAATATTAAAACTCTAAAATTTATCAAATAATAGTTATATATTACATATTATACTTTATTAAAATATCATTTTCAATTAAAACTTATATTGTTTTAATTTCTATATTTTTACATTTTAATTATATAAAAAAGGTCGTAATTTTATAAAAAATAATTACGACCTTAAACCAAAATAAATATTGTATCTATATTATAACTACAATATAAAAAAATTGCAATAGTTTTCTTACAAAAAAATTAATAAATTGACAAATTTATTTTTGTTCATTTTTATTATCTTTAAAACAATAATTTAGTATAACACTAAATTATTACAACTTTTATTAATAATATCAAATTTATCACACTATATAAACCAAACATTTTAATTTTCTTAAAACTAATATTAAGAGATGAAACGAGTTTTTCAATTTCGGTAAAAATGATATTTGCAAGTCTTGCAATAGATTGTTTTAATTGCGCCCGTTTCTGAATTTTATCAAAACGATAACGAGTTAATGACTTTAGTTCTTCGTTATGATATAATATATCTGAATAAGTCCTTAATAAGGAACTTCTTAAAAACATTAAGTAAAGATTGCTCCCAATTTGCTAATATAACAAATACAAATAATTTGCTTATATAATACCTTTATAAATTATTATAGGTTATAAAGCCTAAAAAACCAATAAATGCAGTTTTATGACTTTATAAACTTAAATATTTTAAATATAAATAAAAATATTTTTGTTTTTTTGGAAAAAAATATTTCTATTTCTTCAAATAATATGTTATAATTTGTTTATACACAAAAAAGCATTGATAGGCTTAATATTTTTTGTATAGTCGTTTTCTTATTTATATTAAATCAGTGCTGTGTTAAATCTATGTTTCCCAAAATATAAATCGAAAGGTGATTTAATAATGCAAAAACAAACTCTTAAACAAAAATTAATTACAGGGCTGTACAACGCTGTTGCAGACAATGAAAAGTTTGAAGGAAAACAGCTTTTCGTTTTAACATCAAAAGGTCTAATTCAAGGTGAATTAGTAAATGTAAAATTAGAAAATGAAGACGACAGTTTCATTAATGACATTAATAAAATATCAGCAGAATACGCAAAAAACAATAAAAGCGATACTATCGCTGACAGTGATTGCTATATAATATTAAAAGACGCATGTCTTGTAAATGATTCTCCTGAATTTATTTTTAAAAGTATAATTATATTTTTTAATCAAATTATAGGAATTTCAATTGGCAATATTAAAGATGATGAGGAAATAATAGAACCAATTTCATCATATGGCAATGTTAACTATGACGATTTGTTTGAAGACGACGTATTTTGCAATTAACTTTTTTTATTATAAGGTCAAATACTTTTTAAAACAAAAAAAGAAAATCAATTTTAAATATATTGATTTTCTTTTTTTTGCTGTTTTTGTATATATTTTATTAACCTTTTAATTTCTTTTCTCGTTTCATTTTATACATTTTCTCATCTGCACGTTTTATTATAGAAACCGTATTCAAATCTTGTCCATACTTATAATAATCAATGCCATATGAAATACTCATATCAATAGTTTGTTGTATTTTATTATAATCTTCCTGTTTTAGATTTAATAAATCAATACTTTTTTCAATTACAGATTTGTCATAATCCATAATAACAGTAGCGAACTCATCACCGCCGATTCTATATGTAACCCCAACACTTTCAAAACAATTATTTATTATTCGGGCTGAATCATAAATATATTTATCTCCGGCAAGATGTCCTAACGTATCATTTATTTTCTTTAAATTATTCAAATCATAAATCAAAATACAAAGCTTATACTTATCTGAACTGTTTTCGCCAATTTCCTTATTAAGTTTTTCAAGCTTTTCCTCATAAGCAAGTCTGTTTTGCAAACCTGTAAGGTTATCTCTATAAACAATAGCGCTTGTTATATTATAAATAGCCTTGTTAAAAATTATAGAGGCAAACTTATAAAATAAAATCAGCAAAATTATGGAAAAGAACCCTGTACACTTTAAAACTACACTGCTTAATTTTCTGTTTTCCTCAAAGTCAAAATTAACACATATTGCTCCAACTAATTCATCTTTAATATTAATAGGATATATACACATATAACCTTTAATACCATCTTCATTTAACGGTTTTTCAGATAAAATAACTTTATTTTCTTCAAAAGCTCTTTTTGCATAGTCATTAATTACATCCGGAACTTTTCTTCCGGCGTAATAATATGAACTAACATCAAGTTTATCTGAATAACCAGACGTATAAATTATTTCTCCCTCTCTTGTAATTTCAAGCACATACATGGAATTAACCGACATTAATGATTTAATATTATTAAATATAATCATATTGTCAAATGCCGCATCAATTTCTTTTCCGTTTTTAAATGGATAATTAAAAACGTCATAGTTTATATGCTGTTTTAGATAATCATAAGTCTTATTGATTTTTACGTTATTTTCATAATTAATTACATAATAAAATAAAAAATAAACAGCAAAAAATGTTACAATTAAAACACCAACAAAAACAGCAGTCATAATATAACAAAGTTTCTTTTTAATATCAGGATATTGTTTATTATTAATAGTAATCACTCCATATATTAAATTTCTTTATTACATTATATATCAAAACATGTAGTAAAAGCAAATTTATTTATAAAAAAGTTACAATTTTATTAAAATATTTTGTATTTCTTTATTTTTTCTATATAATCTATCTAAAGCAGTAATTATACCAAGCTTTGCATGATTCCATGTAAGCCCTCCTTGAATATAAACCGTATATGGTGGTTTTATTGGTGCATCTGCGCTAAGCTCAATTGAAGAACCTTGAACAAAAGCTCCTGCTGCCATAATAACCGGACAATCATACCCCGGCATATCCCACGGTTCCGGAACAACAAAACTATCAACGGCTGCCGCTTGTTGTATTCCGCAGCAAAATTCAATTACATTTTCTTTTGTTTTCATATTTATAGCTTGTACAATATCAGCACGTTTATTTAAAGGTGATGGCTGCACTTCAAAACCCAATCTTTCAAAAATATCTGATGCAAATACTGCTCCTTTAAGAGCTGCACTTACAACAGAAGGTGCTAAAAATAATCCTTGTATCATTGATGGTGTTATTCCCAAACTTGGACCAACTTCTTTTCCAAGCCCTGGAGCAGTTAATCTATAAGCGGCATTATTCACATATTCTTCTTTGCCTACAATATACCCTCCTACTGGAGCAAGCCCTCCACCAGGATTTTTTATTAAAGAGCCTACAACTAAATCAGCACCTACCTCTATCGGCTCAATTATATCTACAAATTCACCATAGCAATTATCTACCATACATACAGCATTTTGATTTACACTTTTTACAGCGTCAATTATATTCTTTATTTCTTCATTGCTAAGACTTTTCCTAAAGCAATATCCTTTTGACTTTTGTATTGTAACAAGCTTTGTTTTGCTATTTACTGCTTTTATAATACCTTCAATATCAACAACTCCGTTTTCAAGTAAATCAACCTGTTTATATATAATTCCATGCTCTGTTAATGAACCTTTTACTTTCCTTTTGTTTCCTATTACTCCTTCAAGCGTATCATATGGTTTTCCAACTGCTGAAAGAAGTTCATCTCCATATTTCAAATTTCCAAACATAGCTACTGTAAGCGCATGAGTGCCTGAAATAATTTGAGGGCGTACTAATGCCGCTTCCGCTTTAAACACATCAGCATATATATTCTCAAGTACGTCTCTGCCTAAATCATTATATCCATATCCCGTAGACGCTGCAAAATGAATATCACTTAACTTATTCTTTTGCATTGCCTTAATTACTTTATATTGATTATATTGCTCCCTTTTCTCAATATCCTTAAATATTTCCGAGACTCTATTTTCAGAAATATCGCAAAATTTAAGCACCTCATCTTTTATATTAAAATCGTTTAAAAGCATTTCATTAATTATGTTCATTGCAATACTCCTTTAAATATATAGAATAAATATAATCTGAAAGAACATCAGCATTAGAAAATTTTTCAACATCAATCCAAATTGCATTTTCCATTTGATGTTTAAACCATGTAAGCTGTCTTTTAGCAAAATGTCTTGTATTTTTTTTAAGCAAACTAACGGCATCTTCATATGAAAGATTGCCTAAAAAGTATTCAGCTATCTCCTTATAGCCTATACCCTGCATTGAAGTTAAGCTTGTATCATACATCTTTAATAGTCTCTCAACTTCCTCCAAAAGCCCTTCTTTAAGCATTAAATCAACACGTTTATTTATCCTATTATACAATAATTCTTTATTCATAAAAAGTATACATAACATTACGTTATAAGGTGATTTTCTTTTTTTCTCAAATTCGTTATGCTCTGAAATCTTTTTGCCTGTCTGTTTATAAAACTCAAGTGCCCTTATAATTCTTTTTACATTGTTAGGGTGAATTTTTTCCGCTGATTCATAATCAACTTTTTTAAGCATTTCATATATATACATATTTCCTTTTTGTTTATAAATATTTTCAATTTCATTTCTATATTTATAATCATTATATACTTTTGAAAAGTCATTATCATATATAAGAGCGTTTATATAAAAACCTGTTCCCCCAACAACTATTGGAACTTTTTTTCTTTCATATATGTTATCTATATAATCTTTAGCCTTATTTTTAAAAACGGCAGCTGAATATTCCTCATTGGGGTAAAGTTCGTCTATAAGATAATGCTTTATGCCTTGTGTTTCCTCTTTTTTTATTTTAGCCGTTCCTATATCCATATATTTATATACCTGCATTGAATCGGCGGAGATAATCTCTCCGCCGATTTTTTGTGCAAACTTTACAGAAACATCTGTTTTACCACACGCCGTTGGACCTGTAATTATTATAAGAGGCTTAAACATAATCATCTACTCCAAAAAAAATTATAATCCGTGCTTTACTCTGTCTTTCACCTCAGCAAGCTTAGCATCATTAAATCTTTCAAGTGTCCCTACAAGATATCCTGTAATTCTTCTTATTCTTTCAAATGGATATTCGCTTTCGTTTCTTCCGCATTTAGGGCATTTATCGCCTATAATGCCGGAATATCCACATACAGGGTCTCTATCTACCGGATGATTTATTGAACCATAACCAATGCCGGCTTTTTTCATATATCTTATTATTTTTTCAAACGCTTCAATATTTTGAGCCGTATCTCCATTAAGTTCAACATATGTAATATGTCCAGCATTTGTAAGCTCATGGTAAGGCGCCTCAATATCAATTTTTTTAACAGCATTTATATCATAATACACAGGAACATGAAAACTATTTGTATAATATTGTTTATCTGTTACACCTTTTATCTCACCATATACCTTTTTGTCTATTTTAACAAACCTTCCTGATAAACCTTCTGCCGGTGTAGCAAGTAAAGTAAAATTCAGTTTTCTTTTATTTGATTCCTCATCCATTCTTTTTCTCATATGTCCTATTATTTTCAAACCAAGCTTTTGCGCCGTTTCGGATTCTCCGTGATGCTCTCCAATTAAAGCCTTTAAACATTCCGCAAGTCCTATAAACCCTACGGATAATGTACCATGTTTTAAAACCTCGCAAACAGAATCGTTATAACCAAGCTTATCGCTGCCAATCCAGATTCCCTGTCCCATTAAAAACGGAAAATTTTTAACTTTCTTGTCACATTGAATTTTAAATCTGTCTAAAAGCTGGTCAATACACAAATCAATTTTATTATCTAATTCCTTAAAAAAATCTTCAATACTTCCATCAGCATTTAAAGCAATCCTTGGAAGATTTATTGATGTAAAACTTAAATTTCCACGTCCATATGTTATTTCTTTTTCAGAATCGTATACATTTGCCATAACTCTTGTACGACAACCCATATATGCTATTTCAGTCTCTGGATGTCCTTCTTTATAATATTTTAAATTAAAAGGAGCATCTTGAAATGAAAAATTCGGAAAAAGCCTTTTTGCACTTACACGGCACGCTAACTTAAATAAATCATAATTAGGGTCTCCATCGTTAAAGTTAATACCTTCTTTAACTCTAAATATATGAATAGGGAAAATAGGAGTTTCTCCGTTTCCAAGTCCTTTTTCCAATACCAAAAGAAGATTTTTAACAACCATTCTTCCTTCCTCTGATGTATCCATACCATAATTTATTGAAGAAAAAGGAGTTTGTGCTCCGGCTCTTGAGTGCATTGTATTCAAATTATGTATTAAAGCTTCCATTGCCTGATATGTAGCTCTATCAACAGCAGACAGAGCATTTTTATAAGCAAGCGACTGAATTTTGTTAATGCCTTCCTCATCAAAGCCATTATTTAAAAGAAGTATTTTTTCATTTTCTACATAATTTTTATAATTATTTATAGAAATTTCAACTTTGTTTTCTTTTAAAGCCTGTCCAATTTCTTTTATAATATAGTCGGCATTCTCACAATCATAAAGCAATTCTAAATTTCTTGCCATATTATAATTATATTTTTTCTTAAACGTCTTTCTTACGCCGTCTGCAAGTGCATAATCAAAATTAGGTATACTCTGTCCTCCATGCTGGTCATTTTGATTAGACTGTACAGCTATACACGCAAGCGCTGAATAACTTGCTATATCGTTAGGTTCTCTTAAAGTTCCGTGTCCTGTACTAAAACCATCTTTAAATAGTTTAACTAAATCTATTTGACAACATGTAGTAGTCATTGTAAGAAAATCTAAATCATGTATATGTATATCTCCGTTTTTATGTGCCTGACTATGTTCCGGTTTTAAAATATACATATGATAAAACTGTTTAGCACCCTCCGAGCCATATTTAAGCATAGTACCCATTGCGGTATCTCCGTTTACATTTGCATTTTCTCTTTTTATATTACTGTCTCTTGAATCGCTGAAAGTTATATCCTCATATATTTTCATAAGCCTTGTATTCATTTCTCGAACTCTATTTCTCTCTGCTCTATAAAGAATATAGGCTTTAGCAACTTTCGCATGATTTCGTCTTATAAGACATTCCTCAACTATATCCTGAATTTGCTCAACTTGAGGTTTATCTGGTATTTTATAAATAATATCAGATGTAATTTCATCAACAAGTTCTTTACAGTAACTTTCACTGCGTATTTCACCCACAGCATCAAAAGATTTCATTATAGCCTGCAAAATTTTATTAGCGTCAAAATAAACACTTCTGCCGTCACGTTTTATTATTTCCTTAATCTGTCTATATCCCGAATTTTTATTTAATAGGCTTGATTTCATGAGTATACCTCCGTATTTAGTATTATATCAATGTTGATTATACTATATACAGATTAAATTGTAAATACCTATTTAATATTTTTTAAATAAATTTTACAATAAAAATCGACAGACCATCACAAAAAAAGGAAAGTATCACAAAATTTCATTCTGTGACACCCTGCCTATAAAAATAAACACATCTTATTTTTAACGCTAAATTATTCTGAGGTAGGCATAATAGCCCAGCAAACTATATAAATTATAACAAGTGAAAAATTAAACACAAGTCCCAGCAAAACAACAGCAATCCTAACTAATGTAGGGTCGACCGAAAAATATTCGCCTATACCACCGCATACACCTGCAATAATTTTGTTATTTGCCGATAAACGCAATTTTTTATTCATATTTATCAACCTCTCATAAACAATTAATAAATGCCTCGTTACAAAAATATATACGATTCATTTAATTTAAAGTTTAAAGACAGTAAAACTTTTAATAAACTTATTACCCTTTAATATAATACGGTTAAGGCAAAAAAGCGCATTATACTGGTAATCAGCTATTTCTTTCAGCTCTTTATATATTTTACTATAATCTCCTTCATTTAGCAAGATTTGATTTATAATATTTTTAAAATAATCATCATCCATAACGGCTTTTAAATTAATTTTAAGAAAAGAACCATCATATTGAAGAGATTCAGAATATTCTTTATAATACTTAATTTGTTTATTTGTTAGTTTTTGCTTTGAGTAAAGAGAAATATCCATAAGCGATACAATCTCTTTTTCAATACTATTTTTACGTTTAAGAAGTTTTTTTATTTTTTTTGAATTATCTGAAATAGAATAAAAAATCTCATTAATATCATCTGGTGTTATATTATTTTCTTCTTTATCAAGCTTTAAGGCTGAAAAAATAATATTTTGTGTACTCATAAGCGCATAAATTATGTAACTAAAATTTTTTGACTGTAAAGAAATTAAATTTATCATTATTATCAATCCTCCAATGTGCTTACATGCAATAAGCAGTTATGTTGTATTATATAGTATTAAAATAAATTACTTATAATAAAATAATAAACTATAATTATGAACATTGTATGAATTACTTATTAATTATTTGTTATATTTTTCATAATTATATTTTTACATACGTAAAAAATAAACTGAAAGTCTTATATTATTTTAGAAAAATTGTTTAATATTTATAAACCATAGTTAAATATATTATAGAAAATATAATGTATTTGTATAAAATTATATTTGTCTGCGCTAAGATAATAGGCGTTAATGAGGAAGATATTGAGTATTTGCTTTCTAACTGGTATGATTACTTTAATAATATCAATGAAACGCTGTATAAGCCTGATATGCCTAAACTAAAGTTTAATAAAGCGGTATTTTAGTCAGTCAATAATAAAATGTCTATTGGCTGATTATTTTATAATTGATTTCAAGAATTTATTTCTATGTACCTTGATAAAAAGGCTTTTTTGTAGTAAAATAATATTAAGAAGTTATTGATAATAATGGAGATATAATAATGGATACAAATGATAATACTTTAAATGCAATAAATGAGGGTATTGCTAAATACACAGTTAAAGACAGTGTTTTTACTGATTTATTTAAAGATAAAAAATATACGCTTATGCTTTATAAAGCACTTCATAATGAGGATAATGATGTAACAGAAGATGATATTACACCGATTACTTTAGAAAATGTCCTTATGTCAAATATGTATAATGATTTGGGGTTTTCTGTAAAAAATAAAATATTTATTCTTACAGAGGCTCAGTCAACTTGGTCGGTAAATATAATTATAAGAATGCTTATGTATTTGGCTGAAACCTATCATAATTATTATATGGAAACAAATCAAGTGCTGTATACAAGTAAAAAGGTTGATTTTCCAAAACCTGAGCTGTATATGATTTATACAGGAGAAAGAGAAAATAAAAAAAATGTTATTTCTCTTACAGAAGAATTTTTAGGCGGTGAGGAAAGTTCTGTTGAAATTAAGGTGAAAGTTATTTTTGACGGGCAAAAGGGAGATATTATAAATCAGTTTGTGGAATTTACAAGGGTTTATAACGAACAGGCTAAAATTTACGGAAGAACAAGAAAAGCTGTCATAGAAACAATAAAAATTTGCATGGACAGAAATATTTTAAAGGATTATTTAGCTAAAAGAGAAAAGGAGGTTGTAACTATTATGATGTCTTTATTTGATGTGGAATATAATCTTAAGGTTTATGGTGATAATATTGCTAAAGAGTCTAAAGAAGAGGGAAGACTTGAGGGAAGACTTGAAGGTGGAATTATGTCAATGGTCAAAGCGTATAAAAAATTTGGTTCTTCATTTTCAGATACAGTTAAAGATATTTCTAAAGAATTTAATTTAAAAGAAGAAGAAGCTGAAAACAAAGTTAAAGCAATTTGGTAAGATAATTAATATTTTTAGTCGGAGAGGAATTTAAACCTCTCCGATTTTTTTGTAATATATTTTTCAATATTTAATAACCGACGTACTTAAACATTTGCCTTTATATTAAGTGAGAGCTTAAAATCCCACTGAATATAAGAGTAAGTACCTCCTTAAAATAGCGGTGGACTTCCCTCGTCGTATAATGCTTAAAACTAAAAAAGAGTGGGAAAAAATTCCCACCCTTTCTTAGTTTTAATTTATAATGCAGCTTCTAAATCTTCTTGTTCTGATTGCTCATTGTCAAAATTCTCTTCGTCTTCTGAATCTTCTTGCTGTATTATTTCTGTATCTTCTTCATTATTATCAGAACCATTACTTTCTTCTGCTGCATCTAAATCTTCTTGATTTTCTGAATCATTATTATCTTTAACTATATTTGAATCCTCATTTTCAAAATCTTCTTCGTTTTCTGAAATAAGTTCAAATTCAGCAGTTACAATAACATTTTTCTCCGGCATTTCAAATGAGTAAACTTCGTTATCGTCAACATTTATTTCTGTTTCGTCATACTTCAAAGAACCGTCTACTAAACGATATCCTTCGTCTGGAGTAACTGTAACATTTATTATATCGCCTTCTTCTGCTGTTTGTACATCATCAAATGAAATTGAGCCGTTTGAAATATCGTCAGATGCAGAAACACTATATAAAGCATTTCTTGTATTTGAAACTGTCAATAATTCAAAATTCAAGCCATTGTCATTTGCGTACTGTTCAGCCGTAGAACCTTCAAAGCCTTTCAAAACAAAATCACTCTTATGATTATTAAATACGTTTCCTTTTATTTCAGCGTTCTTATTATAAATTTCAACACTATTTAAGAAACTGCAATTAGAAAACGCTTCTTCTCCAATCTTTGAAACATTTTCCGGAATAATTACATCAGTAAGACCAGTGTCTGAAAATGCAAAAGGCTCAATTTCGTTCAAACCTCTCTTGAATGTTACGCTATTAAGGTTTGTACAGCCTCTAAATGCACTTTCACGTATAACAAGTAAGTTATCCGAACATACAAAAGATTCTAAATGATTATTGCTTTGGAACGCACTATTATATATTTCATAAATAGGTATTTCAGTTGCAGGAACTTCATAAGTAGCGTCAGTTTTTCCCATAGGATATATTAAAAGAGCATATGATGATGATACTCCATCATTTTCTGTACTATCTTCTTTAATATTATATCCAAATAAAACGCCGTCAATAGTTTTAAAATTATCAGCTCCATCAGGAATTATAATTTCCTCAAGAGATTTACAGCCTGAAAATACATCGTCTCCAATTCTTTCTAATTCCAAAGGAAGAGTAATTTTTATAAGACCTGTACAATCGCTAAACGCTTCGTTGTCAATATCAACTCCAACAGAACTGTTTTTAAACATAACTTCTGAATTAGCATTTTTTAATGCTCCATTAAATGCGTTGACTCCAATATGTTTAATTGTACCCGGAAGTTCAACATAATCTAAATTACATTGTGCAAAAGCGCTGCTCATAATAGTTTCAACACCGTTAGGAATAATATACTTAAATGTATTACCAGAAACATTTCCAGCAAAACCATTCGGTACTTCATAAATTACTGTTTTATCTAAATTCATAAGTACACCGTCAACGCTTGAGTACTTCCTATTGCCTTCTTCAACATTTATTTTTCTAAGATTTTTACAGCCTTTAAACACGCTTGTATATACTTCTGTCTTACTTGCTTCGTCCATTATTCTATTGTCACCAAGTATAGCTACATTTTTTGGAATTGTAACTTCTGTTAAAAGCTTACAGTTTTTAAATGCGTAAGGCTGAATTTTCTGTACACTTACAGGTATATTAATATTGCTTAAACCTTCACATTCCTCAAATGCTCCACTTTCAATCTCTGTAATTGTCTGCGGCAAAGCAACAGATTTAATTGTTGTAACAAACCTATCTACTTGCGAACCTTCTGAAGGTGATATCGTAGTAGGATACCATAAAGCATGACTTCCAATTGATGATACAACTATACTTTCACCCTCGCCAAGAGTAATTATATCACCATTTACATCTTTAATAATTAAACCTTCCATATCACTTGTTACAAGACTTGGAATTACTACATTATCTGCTCCTTCTAATGTAATGGAAGGTACTTCATAGCCTACTAATTTACCAAGCCATGTTTTATCATCTAAAGGAAGATTATCAGCTGTTACTTGATTTGAATCTTTTTCTATTTTTTGAATAATAAGACCCTCTGTAACCTTATCAAGCATAGAAAACTTAATTCCATCTATACGATGTTCAAATACTTTTCTTTCTGCTGTTGAACCTATATAACCATGAACAACAAGGCTCTTTAAAAGGTTTTTGTTTATACCATAGAAAAATGTTTGTAAAGGATTGACACCTGTTTCATCAAACTCTACATTTTTGTTTTCTATGGTAATATTTTTAATTACTGAAGCTGAATTAAATACAGACCAGCCTAAATAATTTACGTTTTCCCCAAAATAAACATCAGTTAAATTATTATTAGACTGAAATGCATAATTTAAAACTTTATTAACACTGTCTATAACTCTATATTCTGTTCCGGTCTTATTTTCAGGATATAAAATCAGCTCTGTTTTATTTTTATTAAATAAAACGCCGTCAACACTTGCGTAATTACTATTGTTTTCATCTACTTCTATGCTTTCAAGATAATCACAGTTATTAAACGCCTTATATCCAATAGATGTAACACTTTCCGGAATACTAACATTAACTAATTTATGACAGTACCTAAAAGCATATTCACCTATATTATTTACTGTATTAAGTAAAGTTACATTTTCTAAAGCATTGCAATTATAAAAAACATAAGAGCCAATACTTTCTGCACCTATTGTAACATCCTTTAAACTGCTGCAGCTTGAAAATGCATCATAACTTATTGTTTTAATATTTTCAGGCAATACTAAACTTGTAAGTTTATCACAATTATAAAACGCATATTGACCTATTGAACTAACACTTTTAGGAAATGTTACACTATTAATATTTTCGCAGTTATAAAACGCATGTGAACCTATTGAACCAACATTTTCAGATAATGTTAAATTGGCAATATTTTCACATCCATTAAACATATAACTTCCAACACTGTTTGAATTTATATTAACTTCTGTCAATCCTAAACAATTGTTAAATATATATGAATCTAATGTTTTTACAGATTCTGGTATTGTTATTGATGTTAAACCAGAACAGTTACTAAACGCATATTTGCCTATTTTCTCCAAAGACGGCGGCAAAATTATATTATCCAATGAACTGCAGTTCAAAAATGCGTACCTTCCAATTGTTTTTAAAGATGACGGCAACTGTATATTTTTTAATGATGTACATAAATAGAATGAATAATCATTAATTTCTGTTACTGTATCAGGTATTATAACAGTTTCAAGATTGTTACATGAATTAAAAATACTTGTTGGAAGAACATTAACTTTTGCCGGCCATGTAACTTCTGTAAGATTATCACATCCACTAAATGCATTGCTGCCTATTTCAGTTATATTTTCCAAATTTATAGAATTGATTTTCGCATTATAAAATCCCATCGAGCCTATTTTTGTTACACAGTCAGGCATAACAATATTTTCAAATTTAGAGTTTACAAACGCACCGCTTGCAATCTCAACTACTTCTTCTGGTACATTATAAGTACTGTCAGTTTCTGTTTTACCTGCTGGATAAGTCATTAACACGCTTTTATCTTTATTGAATAAAACACCGTTAACACTTGAATAATTAGTATTATCATCATCAACACTAATTCTAATTAAATTGTTGCAGCCTGATAAAGCGCTTGAATTCCATTGAGTAACAGTTGAAGGTATATTAACATACTTTAAACTATTACAAGAATAAAAAGCATAATCACTAACATTTGCCACACCAGCCGGAAGATTAATATCTGACAATGCGCAATTTGAAAAAGCGTAATTTGGTATTGTACTAAGCTGACAATTTGCATCCCATGTAACATTTTTCAATTTTATACAAGCACTAAATGCACGTTCTCCTAAACTTGTTAAAGAACTTGAGATATGAATGCTTTCCAAACTATATATATATGCAAAAGCATAAGACTCTATTTCGCTAACACTTTGTGTAAGTTCAATCTTTTTTAAGTTATGAGCACTGTCAAATGCATGTGCTTTTATTCTCTTAACATTATTAAGATTAATTGACTGAAGATTTCTATTTCCATAAAAAGCGTATTCTCCTATTTCTGTTACTGTATCAGGTACTGTATATGTACTTCCTGATTTATTTTGAGGATAAGCTAAAAGTTTTGTCATATCCTTATTAAATAAAACTCCGTCATATGTCTTATAATTCTCGTTATCTTCAGCAACAGAAATTGATTCTAATCCAGAAGCTCTTTTAAATGCCACTGAAAGTATTGTTTTAATAGTACGTGGTAAAATCAATCTTTTCATATTAGGGTCTAAAAATACTTCTCCATTGTTTTCAGATAGACTACCTATGGTGTGTACAGTTTCAGATTCTCCGCTTTCAAATTCTTTCCATGTTTCATGTATTTCTAATTCTTCTGTTCCATTGCCTGTATATGATATAACTACACCATTTTTTATTACAAGCGGATTTGCCGGCATAAGTTTATAATTAGCTGTCACCTTAATATCATAAGAAGGCATTTCAATTGTTGTTTTTGTAAACTCTTTATTTTTAATAATAGAATCTAAAGAATTTTCATCTGTTGTATTTGATGAAAGTGTCCATCCATTAAATAAATAAGTACCTTTTTCAGCTGAACTTCCTCCATTATAAGGAGTAAACGGTTTAGCCTCAATAGTTATAATAGTACCTTCTTTATATTCCTTTGAACGTCCCTGTAAAATAACACCGCCAAATGCTGGTTTCGAATCAAATGTAACTTCATGGAATTTAGTGCGTCCCGGACCCCATGGAATAAATTTAATATTTACTGAATCAAATAAATACTCGTCAATAGCCGATGTATCACCTTTTAATGTTACACTTGCATCGTCGTTAAATGCACCCTTGCCTATTCCTGTTACATTGCTTGGAATTTCAACAATAGTAAGATTAGTTCCGGCAAACGCATTTGAACCTATTGTCCTAAGCGTACTTGGAAGGGTTATTTGAGTAATAGGCTCATTTTCAAACGCTCCGTCGCCTATTTTAGTAACGTTCATATAATTAATTTTATCCGGTATAATAGGAGTAGCACATTCTCCTACATACTCATCAATAATAACTTCTCCTGTATCTTCATCAATAGAATATTTATAAGCGGAAGGAGAATCCGCCGGAAGCTGCGCTGAAGTAGTATTATTTTGTGAACCTTTATATTGCCCCGCTGTTGAATCACTTTTGGCCTGAATCTGAACGGATTTACAATCATTAAAAGATTTATTGGCAATACTTGTTGTTGAAGGTGAAATAGAAACCGATGACAAACTTGTACAGTTAGCAAAAGCTCCATCACCAATTGAATTTACTCCAAAAAGAATATAAACTCTCTCAAGAGCCTTACAAAATGAAAAAGCAAGTGTATCTATCTTTTGTACACTTCCCGGAATTGTTACTTCCTTTAAAGACATACACTGATAGAAACTCTCTTTTCCTATTCTTCTTATTGTATCAGGAATTCTTATACTTTGTAAAAAAACAGCTTTGCTAAAAGCTCCATCGCCTATTTCAGTAACTTTAACTCCATTTATCTCACTTGGAATAACAACAGACGTATAACTTTGATTATACTTTTCTTTATATCCTGTAATAGTTGCTGTACCATCATTATTAAAGGATATATCAAAGCTTGACTGAGGCGCCTGCGAACTTTGAGCCGCAAAAATAACGCCTGGCATAAACGTCTGAAAAACTAATAATACTACAACAAACGCTGCAATAAAACTATGACTTTTATTTTTGACTTGCATTTTAAAATACCCCCTTTTAATTCTGAATCAGCTGTTGCACGGTGTCTTTAGAAAAATTCATTGTCATTGATAATATACCTTGAGCAGATTGTTCCAGCACATTCTCTTTAATTAAATCCATCAACTCCTTTGCCATGTCAGCGTCGGTAATTCTGCTTTTCGAAACTGACAAATTTTCATTTGTAATCGACAAGCTTCTTTGGATAGATTCCAAACGGTTTTGTGCCGCACCTAAATTTGAACGGTTAAATGAAACCTTGTCAATCGCATTATAAATATTTTCTATGTTAGACATTGCCTCGTCAGATATAACATTTACATCGGCAACACCTAAATATGAAGCAGAAGCGCTGTCAATTCTCAAATGCATTTTATTAACATCGCCACTGTTGCTTCCAACTTGTAAAAAAAGCCCGACCTCATCATATCTAAGTCCTTCAACATTTTCATATTCCATAGAAATTCTTTGTCCGTTAAAGGTCGAAGCCGCTGAAGATGAAACTTCAACTATGGTTTTTCCTTCGTCTGTATCGGAAACAGACAATATATAATCAGATGCAATAGCTGAATTATCAAAAGCATCTTTAAAAGCGGCAGCCATTTCAGACGTACTGCTTGAAGAAGATATATCAACTAAAATATTTGACGGGTCAGATAAAACTCCGTCGTTATCAAACTCAAATTTATTCCCGTCTACAATAAAAATTGAACCATCTGAAACTTTTGAAAAATCAATCAATTCCTTTTTTCTTGCCTGCTGAAGTTTTATTTCTGGAGTATTAACACCTCTTTTTGAATCATCTACTGCAACAGAAAAATTTTTATCTTTATTTTCATTAAATTTAACGTCAAAAACTTGGTCGCCTACATGAAAATCTTCATACTTTATTACAAATTCAAATCCGGAATTAATATCTCCCCAAAAACCTATACTGTCAAATCCGCATATAGTTTTTAATTCTTCAAGCTTGTCTGATATTTTTGTAGCTTTTTCTACGGCATCATTTATATCATTAATAAAAATAACATTATCTTTAGCTAAATCATATTCTCCATCTGAGTCAACTTCATATATATTTCCGTTTATATTTATCATAGTTCCGTCTACAAATTTGCTTAAATCTATATTCTTAATAGTAAGTTTGCTGCCTAAAACAAAAGGTCCAATAACCTCTCCTTCTTCTATTTCCTGATTTGTAGTATCAATTTCCGGAATACTATTTCCCATAAAAACAGAGAGCAGCTCTCCATGTTTTACATCATTATCAACAGCCTTTAATTTTATATTCAAATTTGAACCTGAGCCAAGACTGCATTCTATATTTTGTAACTTTCCTCCAAGCATATCGGCTTGTAAAGCATCATCAATCTCTTTCATCAAATCTGCTAAAGTACTGTTTGACAGTGGTGTAAAATTAATAACCTTACCATTTGTATTTGTATTGCCATCTGAATCAAATTCATAAACTGTATCATTAATTTTAAGTATAACACCGTCTCTTATTTCAGATAAATTAATACTGCCTTCCCACTGAGCACCTTCACTTACTGCCGCTTTATACTCAACTCCGCTTGTACTTGACAATGTTTTTGAAAATATTAAATTTTCACTGTCTCCAAGCGAACCGTCAAGAAGTTTCTTTTCATTAAAAACAGTTGATGAGGATATATGATCTATTTCTTCTATCAACTGATTAATTTCTTTTTGCATCTTTTCTCTATCCTGCATAGTATAAATACCATTTGACGCTTGTACAGTAAGTTCAACCATACGATTAAGTATGTCATGTACTGTTGACAAAGCCCCATCTGCTGTTTGTATAAGCGAAATACCATCTAAGGCATTTCTTTCAGCTTTTTCCAATCCTCTTATTTGAGCCTCCATAGTTTGAGAAATTGCAATTCCAGCAACATCATCAGCAGCGTGATTTATTTTCTTTCCTGATGATAATCTTTCAGATGCCCGTTTCTGCCTTATTCCAATATTATTAAATGGGACATCTTTTCCAATTAAATTGCCAATTATACGTATCATGGTAACACATCTCCTCCCCATATAATAAACTAAAATAACTATATATGTATATTAATGTAATAATTATATAATATAATTATTATAAAAACAACAATAAATATATATTTTTTAAATTATTACTTTAAAATTAAAATTAATATATTAATGTAAT